>CAUQWV010000012.1:0-69352 GCA_963522285.1 uncultured Campylobacter sp. | reverse complement strand
CCGTAAAACAGGGCTTTTAAAAAAATCAAAAAACTAAAAATAGGGGAAAAATTTGGGTGATAGTCGCACATCTATATAAAATTTTCCCTATTTTTTCGTTTTTGGATTTTTAGATAATTTTTTAAGCTCTAGTTTTAGGAATTTTAAAATTATTCTTAAAAAATTCTTAGTACTTAAAATCATCGATTCATACATATATTTTAAGAAAAACTACTATATATTAAAAGATTCAAGATAAGTTAAAACTTCCTTAGAAGTTCTAACTTATCTTGAATCTTCTTTTATTTTGCGATACGCAATTGAAAAACCTATACAAGATACCTAAATCTGGAGGCTATTCATATATTTCCGCGAATGCGGATTTGAGGTTGTTGATTAAATTTATCATGAACTATCCTCATCAAATAGGCGTCAAGAATGCTTTGATCTTTGGACTGCTTACCGGGCTAAGAAGCTCAAATGTAAGAAATTTAACCCATGAGCATTTAAAAATAGGCGATGATGGAGAATACTACTTACTATTCCCGCAAGATGAGAATAAGGTAAAAAGCAATGGAGATGAACATCTTGGACTTCCTACAGAAGTAGGGCAATGGCTGCAAAGGTTACACGCTCATAATAGCAGCTGCCCGTTATGCTTTGCCAATACGCAAGGAGAGGTACTAAGCGATATGACTCTAGTTAAAGCACTTAAAACCTATGCTCCCGTAATAGCCAAGAATAGACTGGTTTTTCACTCTTTTAGAAAGATACTAGAAACCTTTGCATATGAAAAAATCCATGAGAACAAGCTGGATCCTTATAGCATTGAACGTACCCTTTTTCATGCACAAAGAGAGATACAAAAGATTTATAACAAAGCTACGAATATTGAGAATACGCGTAGGGTTCTAACATGGTGGCTAGGTTATTTAAAGGGGTTGGGGTTTAAATTTTAAGGGGAGAGATGGGCTAAAGAAAAGAATAGCCTCTTATGAGGTTTTATGTAGTTTGGTATACAGAGCCTTTTATTCTAAATCTATTGAGAAGCTTACACGCTCCACGAACGCAATAATTCATAAATGCTATAATGCCATACATAAGGAGCTTAAATTTTATCCTTAAGTATAGAGAATTGAGCCTTAAATCACATTCCTACTATAGATAGCGCCTTTAAGTCTATGTGCCTATGTGTTTTAGAAATTTCCGGATAAGCGGAAAAATAGTAAAGTAGGAGGGCTAGAGCGAAACCTATCCGCAGTTTGTCATTCTACAGCTTCCGTAATTAGCGCGTGAGCCACCTATAATCTCTTTTAAAAAGCGCTGGCTTTCCCCTCCCTCATATTACTTCATTATCGCTCCTTTCCTAAGCGTTCGCCCTCATTTTAGCGTATTGCTTTCTTTTGGAGTGCTCGCCTTTTTTGACACCAAAGACGAACGCCCGCGAGGATAGGGTTGCGATAGATTTCGATATTTTACACTTAGAGGTTTACTAAGTTGTGCTTCATTGCTTCATTGCCTCCATACTTAGACTTGCTAAAAAACAACCTCTGTCTTAAAAAACAGCTCACACCATTTTTTTCTTTTCTGGCTATATTGTTTTCATAAGGTATTTTTTTGAAATATCCTTATAATGTTTTTACTAAGGAGAAAGAATGTTTTATATGTTAAAAAGCCTTTAGGCTTTTGAAGTAACCTTTAAAGTTTATATATTACGGTTTTTCGATGGGTTACGTTATCGGTAATGTTTTATTGATAAGCTTAAACGCTTATCAAGCATTCTTAATCTTTAGTTCCCCGCTGGCGGTTTGGGGTAATAAGAAAAATCGCAGAGGTGCGTTATAGCTTCGCACATTAATCTAAAAAGCTTCTGTTTTAACTAAATTCTAAAGATGTAACGTCTTTTTGCCCCTAGAGTTTTTTCCCTAGATAGCCTTCTTCTTCGTTTTATTTATTGCCTAAGTGCATTAAATTTGATCAAGAGGGCTATCTGAAAAGCCGCGTGGAGGTAGCGCCTCCGTTAAAGGTTACGGGGCTTGTCTCGCTCGTCGCTAGCGGAGCGTTTGCTCGTCTGCTACCGCCGTTGCGATTATTCCTTGTAGGGGTGTTATTGTATAGATGGAATTTTCTATATCTAGTGGATAGAATAAACTTTTATCCATTTTAGGGATATTTTTTGCCTAGTACTATATTATAAATAGTATTGATCTTAATATATTTTTATCGCTTGTGGGGATATTATTTGCCAAAGCAGCTCTTTTATCATAGATAGAGCAACCTCTTATCCTATCCCTTTTAAGGATATTTTATGTGTAGCCTTGCTTTTGATATTTTGGGCTTTGCTCTAATAGAATGCTTGGGTATCTAAAGGATATTGAAGATATTTAGGTATGAAGTATTAAGGGTGGCAACCCATCATTTTTTAATCACTCTCCCATATTTTAAAAGCCTGTGGCTATCTTAATACTATATAAAAAAATAGCATAGCTTCCTTTGTACTTTTAAAGAAGCCTCTAAGTCTTTAGACTTTTTATCTGTAAATGAAAGTAAAAGAAGAGATTAATAAATTTGAGCTAAGAAGCTTTTAAGATCTTTCTAATATAATCCCCTTGTTCATAAGGACGAAGAAGGCTTTAAGCTTTATCTGTTTTTATTTGTTCTCTGCCTTAAAGAACGAACATCTTACAGATAGGCGCTTAAGGCATTTGGCGAAAATGTGTTAATCAACCTCCTTAAGATTTTAAACCTTGAGCTGCTACAAGGCTTAAGCTAAATTTCTTAAGGTTTGAAACTTCTTAATTCATTTTTTGCTTACTATTTAAAGTTTCCTTAAGAGGCGACAAATATTTTTATATAGTTTTTTAAAAGACTATATACTGATATTCTGTAATCGAGTGTTCGGGGGAATTCTGGGGGTTGTGCAAATTCAACGCAGGACACCACTTTTATCGCTAATCAAATCGACAAATTCTATGATTGATTGTTTATATCTAAAAAGCTATAAATAAGTAAGGATATAAAATGAAATTTTTTCTCATCATACTTAGCATATTTCTTTGTATTTATATTGTTCTTTCGGTGCTAAGTTTTTCGCCTTGTGATATTAACGATATGTTGAGGCGAGACTACAATCGTATGGAGCAAAAATGCAGATTAAAATTGATACGACGAGCTAATAATAGCGACAGCGGGGCATATAGGCGACTTTTCTATTTTTATGAATTTTATTTTTTAGATAGATATTGTATAGATCAAAAGGCGCAGCAAGAATTAGACAAAGAGGAGCTAAATTTTATTAAAAAATTTCATTCTGGGAATTTAGATTTATGCACAAATAACGACTTTATAGTTGGTTTATTAAAAGAGTGCGTTTTGAAAGAGGGAAATTTCACATTGTGTATCAAGCGGATCGGAAAAGAAAAAGAGATTAACATGGATGAAGTCATACACTTATATTACGCGGATAGAAAGCCAAAAGAATAAGAGATTTCATGAAAAATAAAATTTACTTTATTGCCGCCGCTATAATATTATTTGCGTGGATATTTTATCTATATAAAGAGCAAAGCGCCTCTTGCGATATAAAAGATCTTTTTATGGGCAATTCTGAAATAACAAAAGAGTGTAGAATTGCGATAATAAGGCAGTTTGACAAGAACGGTAACCCGCGCGCATATAAAAGACTGAGTTTAGTTTATGGAAAAATTTTAAGTGAAAAACCTATAGAAAAGGTTTTAGATGAGCTAGATCAAGAAGAGATAGAATTTTTGAAAAAATTGTATCCTGATTCAGAAATTCTATCTAAAGAGTTGCCAAGCAGAAAATAATCGATTTTTATAAACGCAAATTTGCCATAAAGATGGCTAAATGTTTAATAGAGAATGAAAAAGGACGGTGATTGATGGACTTAGAGCTTTTATACCAGAATTCAACGAATTCTGATAAATTCAGCATCAATTCGTTTGTCGGAAAATTTATATATCAAAAAACTTGGTCGGATTGCGACTATTGGGAGTTAGATAAAACTTTAATGCAGATTTTGAGCTTTTATCATAAAAAAACGCTTCCAAGAGAAATTTTCATCACAATACTAGCGATATTTAATGATGTTATCGGCGTGGAGGACAAATCGGAAATTTATGTAAGCAATATATTGTGTGCGAAAAACAGCGACGGCGTAGTGCCTAGCATATATGATAGATTTGAAAGATTAAAGGTTCTGTGCAACAGCATCGTATTCAAAGAAGAATTTAGCAATAGCGGTTTTTGGTATGCTCCAAAGGATTAATGCAATGAATCTTGTAAATTTTTATAGAAATACCGCATTTGATGATAGATATGATGCAAATTCGTTCATAGGTATGATTTTGGATAATAATCTATGGTCCGATGATGAATATTGGAAATTGGAAGCCGATTTAAAAAAGATTTTGCGGCATTATAAAAACAAAGAGTTGGACCCAGAAATAATGCAAGGCATTATTTCTATCTCTAATGATATATTTCTAAACGGAAGTTGGCGCGACGTAGATATAGACGCAGAAAGCGAATGTTTTAAAACGTATAAATATCAAGAAGATACAAAGCCGAATATTTTCGATAGATTTCGCCGTATAAAAAGCTTATTATTGGCAGTTGCGTCAGGGGATGAGAATTTTTATAAAATCAAATTTTTCTATGAAAATTGTACGCCGTATTCTTGTGCTAAAAATAGCAAAGACGGTGCGGTAGTTAAAATTCCATTAAAAGGAAATGCGGTTTTAAATGAATAAAAAAACGATTTTAATTATTTTATCGGTAATAATCGAAGATGGCGATTATATCTCTTTATGGGAGATCGTTTGGGAATTAAATTCTATTAACGTTGCCAATTCGCTTAAAGTGGCGAAAGAAATTTTATTGTTCTTATACGAGCAAGGTTATATAAGATTATTTAGTTCAAATTGGGGTTATGATACAGAAACGAAAGAGATATGTGATAAATCTGAAATTTTAAATATTTTAAGAGATGATAAAAATTATGAGCCGGTCGGCGTAAATAGCAAATACTTTTGTGTGACCGAAACGCAGCAAGGAAGAACTTATTATGCAAAACAGGGCTAAAATATGAAAACAATAGTTTGGACGGTATAAAATGAGAGTAAAAGCGCTTGATTTAAATTTAAGCCCATACGTCTATTTCTTTAGCGAAGCGGAAGATTTTAGATTTAAGATTTTTAAAGATTTTCAAGCCGCAAGCGGGAAAAGATCGCTAGATTTTTATGAGCTTGAGGCGTTTAGCCTAATGAAAAGCACCGAAGTTTATGAGACCGACTCTATCGCCAGCACATTAATTCATAATTTTAGTTTATGCGATGAGAATGTAAGAGATATTTTAATAATGCTCTTTGGGCAGTTTTATCTAAACAATTTCATAGATACCGATATAAAATATAAAACTAGCGCTAATATAAATTTAAATATAAGAAAATTTGAAGAATGGAAAATTTTAAGAAATAATTTCTTTTATAATTTAGATAAATTTATAGCCCGCCCATACGAACCTCTAAAAAATTATATTTACGCAGATTGCGCTTTTTGGGAAGAGCCGAATCGGTGGTGCCATCATAATATGTATATGTTTATCACCGAATGCGGCAAAAAATATTATGATGAAATTTTGATTCCGAGTCTCTGCAACAAATACGAACACATAGAGGTCGATACTGACAAAGAAGGAAATGTAACGAAGTGGTACGGAATATAAAATTTAGGAGAATAAATATCGATAAAAGAAAGATTATTAAGAGAATTATGCTGCCTTGCTTCATTAAAATGCCAAGAAAAATATATGCTTAATCCCAAAAGGATAAGTATTTGTTGTGCATAGATTTAATAAGAGACTGCGAGAACGCTTGCAAAATAGCCCTAGCGGAATCAAACAGAATTTATTTCAGCGTAGAGGAACGTAAAGCGATAGTTAAAATGCTAGATAAATTTGCAGAGTGCGATTCAAAATTTCGGGAAGAAGAGGAAAGGGCTTCTATGGCAGACCACGAAGACTTTATATATCACAATAGCACCTTTTGCGGACTACGCGAATTAGCTCTAAAAACAATCCAAATTTTTGGTTATGAACTTGATAACCTCAACTACGACTAAAAGCCTTGTAAGGAAAGATAGAATATGTACAAGCAAATAAAAGAGCTGCTAGAAAAGAGCGGTATAGAATTGAGCGAGGGTTTGAAAGAGAGCGAAATAGACAAAATAGAGCAAATTTATGAGTTTAAATTTCCAAAAAGCCTAAGAGATTTTTTGTCATATACATTGCCTATTTCGGTAGAATTTTATAATTGGAGAGACTTTAGCGATGAAAATATAAAGGAGATAAAGCAGGCTATGAACTACGTCTTTGAGTACTTAAAAAACGATCCTATTGATGAAATTTTTCCAAATGAGAACTATTGGAATACGCAAAAATGGAGTCCGATGCCCGAAGACGGATCTCGCAAGCGAGCCGCCATACTAGAAGCAGCCAAAATTGCACCTAAGATTATACCTATATATTCTCATAGATATATGCCGTGTCTTAAATTGCCGGATCCGCCGGTCTTATCTATACATTATACCGACGTGATCTGTTACGGAGAAAATTTATATGACTACTTTTTGAGGGAATTTAGTAAAAAATCTCTTGAGCCGATTGAAAAATTCCCATATGTGTCTTTTTGGTCTGATTTGTACTAAAATTTAATAAAGGCGAGTTTGCGTCAATCTACGCTTATTTGATTTTTAGAATTTTAAGAAAATATGCGTTAGCATAGTTAGAGTGGGGAAAAAATGATAGAAGAATATATAAAAATAATAGAGGATTTTTTTCAAAATATAATCGACGTATTTGAATTTCGAAAAGATATATTGGGATAAATTTATGAATGATAAAAATTTCCCCGATGAATATTATGAGCCGCTAAACAGGCTTCTTACCGATATTGATGAATTCGAACCGGACGAAGAGTTGAGGGGTGATGATACGGTAGGTGATTCATTAAACGAAGAGGATTTAAGGGAATGTGCAAAAAAGGTTTTAAAACAAATTGCACTTTTAAAATATTAGTTCCTGTAAGAATAAAAATATATTACGATATAATGCGGGCAAGCTCACATCCCAATAAAAGGAAACCCAAATGCAGAAAAATAATGCACAAAAGGCTTTTATCGTCGAGCCTTTATATTGTCTTGCATCGAGAAAACATCAGATTAGATATATAGATAATTCCACTATCGATGAATATGCAACACCGGGCGAATTAGTAGAATATGTATATAATCCTCTAGAGATAGCCCAGAGACCGGAATACAAATTTCTATTTACAGAAATAGAACTAAAAGCCATAGCAGAGTATAAAGAGATGATCGATTATTTTTATAGCAAATATGACTACGATGAGATATATGATAATATGCCTGAAATTTGGAAAAAGATAATGGATAAGTCATTAAAACTACTGAATATGCTTGGTTTCACTCTTGATGATTTTTATGAGTGTGGGGATTTAAAATCCAAAACTAACGAAACTCACATCCCAATAAAAGGAAACCCAAATGCAAATTGACGGAAAAGAGATATTTAAAAAGGGCGATCTTATGTTCCATTTAACTCGAATGGCTTCTTTGGAACATCAAGATAAATATATCGTTCATCCTACGGCTAAACATTACGAAAGTCCTTCGGAAATGGCGGAACTTTTATATACCGAATGCAAAAACGCTTTATTGGAGCAATTTGGATTTTGTTTCTTACCATACGAGAGGGATGCGCTAAGAGAACTTTTGGAGCTCATAGATAGATACTTTAAAGATCAAAGCTTGCTAGAAGGCATAGGTGAGTATTTGGTATATCAAAATAAATCCTGGATAGAGGTCAGAGAATTAGCTTTAAAAACTTTACATATTTTCGGATATGATTTAGGTGACTTTGACCTATATTAAGCCCATGGAGCTAGCACTTAAATAAAAAGGAAACCCAAATGCAAATTAACGGAAAAGAGATATTTAGGAAAAGCGGGCTTATGGCTAATCTATGCCGTATGGCTTCTTTGGAATATCAAGTTGATCATTTGATACATCCTGCGGTTGAATATTACGAAAGCCCATTGGAAATGGTAGAATTTTTATATACTGAATGTAAAAATGCCTTATTGGAGCAATTTGAATTTTGCTTCTTACCATACGAAAGAGATGCGCTAAGAGTGCTTGTGGAACTTATAGATAAAAATTTTAACGACCGCGGCTTATTAGAGGTATACGATTATGAATACCTAGTCCATCACAATCCATCTTGGATAGAGGTCAGAGAGCTAGCCTTGAAGACTTTGTATACTTTCGGATATGATTTGGAAGACTTCGACTATGATTAAACCCGGATTAGACCAGGCAGAATGAAATTTATCCTATATATCTTTAATTTGCTGCTATGCCTAAGCGCCCGGGTTCTGTTTGGTTATATACAGTAAAAATAAGACGATACGTCGCGCAAGTAAATAGCTTTATTTCGGTTGCGCTTATGCTGTGCCGTACCATATTACGCGCCGTAACTCAATCTAACGCCGCCAGGTCGTGCTCTAGCCGCTACGTCGCGACGCGTACTATCGCTGCGCCTCAAACTCCAGTGCCCGAAGCGCCTAGATCATCTTTCCGACGAGTTTTTCTTTAAATTCTTTGTAAATTTCAGGCCCTGCGTGTTTGTATTCGCTCGTCAGCTTGTTGTGAAATTCCGCCATATCGCCGCCGCTTTCGCGGTAGAGCTTGATCGCGTTTCGCCTTACGGCGCCGTCTTTTAGGTCGCTATCGTAGGCGATGCTCGCGTATAGCGTCCGTGCGCCGTCCTTGATCTCGCGGTAAGCTTCGCAGCCTTTGGCCCTGCCGAGCTTTGCGACGCACGCGGCATAGAGGGCTTGTAGGCTTACGCACTGCGGGATCAGCGCCTCCGCCGCGGCAAGGTCCGCTTTGGCGATTTTAGAATTTACGGCTTTTTGTTCCTTTTGTGCAGCCTTTGGCTCCTGCTTCGCGGTTTTGGACTCTTGTTTTGTGGCTTTTACCCCTTGCTTTTGGGCCTTTGGCTCTTGCTTTGTAGCTTTCGGCTCCGCTTTTTGGGCTTTTTTCTCCGCCGCGCCGCTTGTTTTGCCTTGCTTTGCGCCCGCTCCTGCGGCATGCGAGGCTAGACTGATCTTTTCAAATTTCGGATTTTTGCGGTAGTTTAGATTATTAAAGAATTCTATCACGTCGTCGTAAAATTTGTCGTTGCTGACGATGCCGATCTTGCCCTCCTGCCCGCAGAGCTTGCCCATCAAAAACACGATGATCTTATCGGCGAAATCCTTTCTTTGCTTGCCGATCGTAAAAACCTCGCCTATGCTAACGCCCATCTTCGATAGGCGCGCAAGGGTCAAGGCGCCGATCTTTTTGGCGGTGTTGGAGACGATATTTAGCTCATCGCCCTCTTTGAGATTTACGACGTCGAAGATATTATCTACGTCGATATTTTCGTCGTCAATGATAAAATGGGTCAAAGTTTTTCCTTTAAATTAAATTTCAATGCCCGCGCTCGCGCAAATTTCATCTCTAAAGCGCGCGAAAGGCCTCATCGCAGGCTGATTTTGCAGATACTCGCCGATCGGCTTTTGCATCCACGCCATATCGTACCAGCGGCCGAATTTATAGGCGCAGCGCTCGAATTTACCGACGAAGCGAAAGCCCATGCGCTCGTGAAATCGCACGCTTGCATCGTTTAGATATTCGTCATTCCCGCAAGCGATGCAAGCGTTCATATCTACGATGTTTTGAGCTTTGAGCGTGCGTTGTAGCGCCTCGTAGAGCAGCCTGCCGATACCAAAAGCGCGCGCGTTTAGCGACACATAAACCGAGCTCTCCGCCGACCAATCGTATGCCGCGCGCTCTTTGAAAATCGAAGCGTAGGCGTAGCCGAGGATTTGTCCGTGTTTTAAATTTACGCCATTTTGTTTTGCCGCACCGCTTGCGCAATTTCGCGCTTCGTTCGCACGTAAAATTTCACTCCCTGCGCCCGCCGCGCTCGCAGAAATTTTAAAATTTTCATTCCGTTCGTCGTCCGCGCATGCCGCCTCGTTGCTTACGTAAGCGAGCAGATAGGGGTATTTTTGCAACGTCTGCTCGATTCGCTCCGCAAATTCCGCGGCGCTGGGCACGTCGTATTCAAAGCTGATCGCCGTTTGTTTTACGTAGGGCGCGTAAATTTCAAGCAGCGCGTCCGCATCTTGCGGCTTCGCGAGCCGCAGTTTTATCAGCACCCGATCTCCTTTAAATTTAGCCGTTTTTGCATAATTTCAGTTTTAAGCTTATCTAAATTTGCCGCCGCGTTTCGGCTTTTAATTCGGGTCAAAATTTCATCTCGCACGCAAATTTTAAAATTTAACCCGCGTCTTTTATTCGCCGAAAAGTCGCCAAAACTCGGGCGCAAATTTCGTCGGCGCAAATTCTATGATCTCATATTTTGCGACACCGTTTTGAAAGAACGGATCTTGCGCGATGATCTTATCAAGCTCCGCGCGGTCTTTGGCGTTGATTAAGATGATGCCGCCCGTGCGAGGGACTTTGCGCCCCGAGCAGATAAATTTATCCGCCGCGAAAAATTTATCCAAAAACGCGTTGTGTTCGTTGATGAAGCGGTCCGCTTCGCTTACTTCTTTGACGTAGGTGAGGTTTGCAATAAACATTTTGATCCTTTATGAGATTTGAAGCGCGATTTTAGCATAAAATTCCAACAGATAAAATTCCCATTGGAATTTTCGCGCGCTACGTTATAAAAAATATCGGCGAAATTCCGATTATCGCGCAGCCAAGCGCTGCGTAGCGAAGCTTTATCGCAGCAAGCGCGCAGATGTTTGCAAGCGCGAAAAGAAGCGGCGGAATTTGCGCTTGAAAGCTCGGCAAAGTAAAATTTAAAAACGCAAGCAGCGGCGTATCGAGCGCGCCGCCCAGCCCGAATAGATGCAAAAAGATACTCAGCGGATAAAAGATCACGAATACATATCCCAGCGGCATTACGCTAAGTTGCTGTAGCGAAGCAGTCGGGAAGAAATAATAGACCGCCGCGTTCATGCTGAGCCAAACGTAGAGGTTAAAAAGTATGACGTTCTGCCAGAGCTTAAATTTGGGCGCGAAGTGGTGCAGGTAGAGGAAGATATACAGTACGCCGAGGCAGGAGAAATAAAATCCGATCGAAAAAGCTAAGTGCGGGAAAAACGCAAGCAGAAGCGCGATCGTTAAGAAGAGATTCGTAAATTTAAGTACGTAGAAATTTCGCATCGCGAGGAAAAAGCCCACGCAGCACATCGCAAGCGAGCGCAGAAAGCTCGGCGTAAAATCGAGCACGAAGAGATATCCGCTCATCAGCACGATCACAAAGATGCTAAGATCGCGCTTAGCGCTGCGGTACGGAAAGTAGCGATCCTGAAAATAGCGGTAGATCGGCATTGCAAGCAGAAAGACCGTGCTAAAGATAATGCCCAGATGAAAGCCGCTGATCGAGATGATGTGCGCTATGCCCCAGTTCGTCACGCTAGCGCGCAGCGGTTTTGAAATTTCGGTCGCAAAATACAGCGCGGAGTAAAGATCCGCCGTCATCTCATCTTCGTGCTGAGCGCGAACGAATTCTATAGCGCGCCATTTTGCTCCAGAGGGTGCGGTCTCGGCTGAAATTTTAAAATTTGGTGCGTAAAAGCGCTGCTTTAAAAAATCTAAAAATTTTACGTTTTTCGTTACGATGCCGATATTTACGCGAGCGAAGCGGTGAAATTCCCGCCCGAGCCCGGCAGTCGTGTAGAGGGTGAAATCCGCCGTTTTGAGCTTTAGCACCGTGTAGGTGCGGCCGCGCTCGTTTGTTTTGGCGTAGGCGTTTAGAATTTGCGCGTCGTAAAAAGCGTAGTTTTTCGCGCGGAATTCTTTGAATTCATAAAATTTCACGCCTAAGTTTATCGATAAAATTCCAAGTAAAAGCAGCAGAAAGTATAAAATTTCACGTTTTCGGTAAAAGAGTTGAAGCTTCACGGGCGGTATTTAAGTTCGCGCATGCGGTAGAATTTTAAAAGTTCGCACGCGGCGAAATTTTAAAATTCCAAGGCTCTATGCCGCACCGTCTCGTAAAAACTGGGCGGCGCGGCATAAAATAAGCCCGTCTTAGCACGAATAATTCGTCGCAAACTCAAACGGCGTAGGGCGCGCCTCGTAAGGCCAAACCTGAGTTTCAAATTTAAAATGCTGATAGGTCTCGATAAAAAGCTCGCTCATTATCGGGCGCAGATACTCATTATCGCGGATCACCGCCTCTAGGCTGCCGCGAAGCGTGTGCGGAAGCTGCTCGATGCCGCGCTCGCGGATCTCATCCAGGTGCAGCTTGAATAAATTCTCATCCATCGGCCCCACCGGCTCGGTTTTGTTTTTGATACCGTCGATGCCCGCCATCAGCATCGCCGCAAACGCCAAATACGGGCATGCGGTGCTATCTGGGAAGCGCATCTCCGCGCGCACCGAGTGCTCGCCGCTGCCGTAAGGGATGCGGATCGAAGCGGAGCGGTTTTGGCTCGAATAAGTTAGAATGGACGGCGCCTCAAAGCCCGGGATCAGGCGCTTGTAGCTGTTGGTGCTCGGGTTCGTAAACGCCGCGACGCTGCGCGCATGCTTTAGCACGCCGCCGATATACCATCTCGCCGCGTCGCTTAAATTTGCGTAGTTGCCCTTTTTGTAAAAGGTGTTTTTGCCCTTTTTCCAGATAGATTGATGCACGTGCATTCCGCTGCCGTTATCGCCGTAGAGCGGCTTTGGCATAAAGGTCGCGGTCTTGCCGTTTAGGTGCGCGACCATCTTTACGACGTATTTATATTTTTGCACGTTGTCGGCGGCCTCGACGAGAGTGCCGTATTTTACGCCGATCTCGCCTTGTCCTTGCGCTACTTCGTGGTGACATATGAAGGTCTCAAGCCCGATCTGCTCAAGCACCTTTAGCATCTCGGCGCGTAGATCGACCATCGAATCGACGGGCTGGACGGGGAAGTAGCCGCCCTTTACGCCCGGGCGGTGGCCGCTGTTAAAGCCGTCTTTGTAATTTTTACCGCTGTTCCAATGCCCCTCTTCTGTATCTACCTTAAACATAGCGCAGTTCATCTCATCGATGATCTTTACGTCGTCGAAAACGAAAAACTCATTCTCAGGCCCGAAGTAGCAGGTATCTCCAAGCCCCGTGGTTTGTAGAAACTGCTCGGCTTTTTTGGCGATCGAGCGCGGGCATTTTTCATAAAGCTCGTTTTTGTAGATATCATAAACGTCGCAGATGACGATGATCGTCACGTCCGCGGTGAACGGATCCAAAAATGCCGTCCCTACGTCGGGCTTTAGCATCATATCGGATTTATCGATCGGCTGCCACGCCGCTACCGAGCTTGCGTCGAATGGAATTCCGTCAGCGAAATCCTTCGGCAGGCGCTTGTAGTTGTAGGCGACGTGGTGCCAGGTGCCTTTTAGATCGGTAAATCGAAAATCGACGAACTCGACCTCGTTCTCATCGCAAAATTTAAAAAATTCCTTCACGTCATTAACAAATTTTCCCATATTTTTTCCTTTTTTCCGCCCGTATTCGGGCTAAATTTAACGGCGGATTTTAACATTATTTAGTTGAAATTCGACTTTATCTGCGCCGTTTTGCGCGCCGCGATTTTTAAAATTTTGCGCCGCCGAAGATTTTGAAATTTTAAAATTTCTCGCCTTTCGTGCCTTTTAAAATTTAGCAGAGAGCGGCTGCCGTTAAAATTTACGCCAGCTTTACGAACTGCCGTTCGCGGTTTTTGAAAACGGCGATCTTATCGTAGCCGAACTCGCACGCTTTGGCGTAAATTTTGTCGTAGTTTAGCGCTACTTGGGCAACCGAGTGCGCGTCCGAGCTAAGCGTGATCGGCACGTCCGCATCCGCAAGCACCTCTAAAAGCGCGTCGCTTGGATAAATTTCATTTGCGGGCTTGCGAAGCCCAGCGGAGTTTAGTTCTACGACGATGCCGCTTTTTTTGATCGCGTTTATCGCGCCGCCCGCTAAAACTCGAATATCTTTTTTCGGAGTAAATTTAAAAATTTTAATCAGATCCATATGCCCTAAAATGTCAAATTTGCCGCTTTTACACAGCGCGCAGATCAGCGCAAAGTATTCGCGATAAACGTCGTCTATTTCGCGCCCGCTCCATTGATCTAAAAATTCCTCATTATCAAAACCCCAGTTGTTTAAAAAATGCACCGAACCGATGAGATAATCAACCTCGCGCGCGAAAATCCGCTCATCCATTAGCTCTTTTTTCGTCATAAAATCGACCTCGTATCCCAGCCGCACGTCGATCCGCCCGCTAAACTCATCTCGCAAATCCCTAATCATCCACTCGTAAAGTTCCATCTGCTCGAAGCTCATTCGGTATTTTTGATCGAAGTTCATCGGCGCGTGATCCGCAAAGCCGAAAATTTCTATGCCTCGTGCGATCGCCGCTTCCAAATACTGTCGCGGCTCGCCGCTAGCGTGGTTGCAAAGATAGGTGTGGTTGTGTAGATCGGCTCGCATCAACTGCTCCTTAAATAAAATTTTGGCTAAATTGTAGTAAAATCGCGCTTAAAAAATCACTAGGAATGTATTTGAAAAAACCCGAACTCTTAGCTCCTGCTGGGAATTTAACGAAACTAAAAATCGCCCTGGCTTACGGCGCGGACGCCGTGTATGCAAGCACGGGCTCATTTTCGCTGCGTCAGCGAAGCGCGAAGGAATTTAGCAAGGAAAGCTTCGCGCAGGGCGTTGCGTATGCACACGAGCGCGGTAAGAAGCTCTACGCGACCGTAAACGGCTTTGCGACCAACGGTCAGCTAGGAAACATCGAAAGGCATTTGGAATTTCTTCGCGATCTGCGCGTGGATGGAATTTTAATCGCCACTTTAGGCGTCGCAAACCTCGCGCGAGCCGTAGCGCCGCAAATCCCGATCCACGTCTCTACCCAAGCTAACGTGCTAAACTATCTCGACGCTCAGGTTTGGGTGGAGCTGGGCGCCGTTCGCATCGTCGCGGCACGCGAAATGACGCTCAAAGACGCCGTAGAGATCAAGGATAAAATTCCAAACTTAGAGATCGAAATTTTCGTGCACGGCTCGATGTGTTTCGCATACAGCGGGCGCTGTCTCGTAAGCGCGGTGCAAAGCGGACGCTTCAGCAACCGCGGAAGCTGCGCGAACGACTGTAGATTTAACTATGAGCTTTATGCGAAAAATCCCGAAACCAGCGCGCTTTTCCGCTTGCAAGAGCGCGAAGGAGAGGGCACTTTCGTAATGAACGCGAAGGATCTTAGCCTCATTTCGCATGTACAAAAGATCATGCAAACGGGCGCGATCGACAGCTTCAAAATCGAAGGGCGCACCAAGAGCGAATACTACGTCGCGTGCGCCACGAATGCCTACCGCGCGGCGATCGACGATGCCGCGGGCGATAAATTTGAGGCCGGCGTTTACGAGCGCGAGATTGCGACGCTTAAAAACCGCGGCTTTAGCGACGGATATTTGATAAAGCGCCCGTACGAGCGCGAGGATACGCAAAATTTAGACCGCAGCATCGAGCTTGGCACGCATCAGGTCTGCGCGATCTCGCAGGATGGCGAGTTTATAAGCGTAAAGGATAAAATTTTACCCGGCGTTTCGTATGAAATTTTTGCTCCGCGCGGCTTTAAAATTTGCGCTTGCGATAATGAAATCGGCGAAATTTTTGAGCTTAGCGGCAAGCCATATTTAAAATTTAAGAGGCTGCAAAGCCGTAGCGGTAAGGAATTTAGCGAGATTCACAGCGGCAATCTAAATGAGATTAAGCTGCCCGCGAAGCTCGCGGAGTTTTGCTTTTTAAGAAAGGAGATAGAATGAAATTTGTTTCTATAATAATGGGCTCAAAGAGCGATTACGAGGTCGTTTACGAGGCGGCCAAAATTTTAAACGAATTCGGCGTAGCGTACGAGATGATCGTCTCCTCCGCGCACCGAAGCCCCGCCCGCACGGCAAAATACGTCGCGGATGCCGAGAAAAAGGGCGCACAGGTTTTCATCTGCGCGGCGGGCATGGCGGCGCATCTTGCGGGCGCGGTCGCTGCGAATACGACCAAGCCGGTGCTCGGCGTTCCGCTCGGCGGCAGCGCGCTTAGCGGCGTAGATGCGCTGTATTCGACCGTGCAGATGCCTGCGGGCATCCCCGTCGCGACGCTTGCGATCGGCAAGGCGGGCGCGAAAAACGCGGCGTATCTGGCGTTGCAAATTTTAGCTCTAAGCGACGAGGTTCTAAGCTCGAAGCTAAAGGCGGATCGCGCCGCAAAAGCGGAGGCGCTGAAAAAGGACTCCGAGCAGATCGAAGTGCTGCTTGAGGGCTAAACTTTGAAAATTTTAAAATTGCGCGAGAGCTTTGAAATTTGTGAGCCAAAGACTCGCACGAATAACGCAGATGAGATGAGCGGGCGAGGGGGTGATCGCAAATTTGTGGGGTGAGTTTTTAAAATTTAACGCTAGCAGAAGCAGCGCCGAGAAAAACGAAATTTACGCCGCATATTACGACTATGAAAACGGCGCGCAGGGCGAATGCTCCGTGCTAATAGGCACTTGCTTGAAGGAACGGCACCATAAAGAAAGCCACGACGAAGCTTGCAAATCCGCAAAGCAGTGCTGCAAAAATGAGCGCGATGAAACCGGCGAAAAATTACATATCGAAGCGGACGATTACGCGGTTTTTGATTTTGCGAACGAGCCTACGAGGGCGGGCGAATGCTCGGCTGAAATTTGAAAAATTTTTAGAGCCGCAAAGAGCCTTTGAGACAGGCTTTGAAAAGCACTTAGAAGATAAAATTTAAATTTACATATCGATAAAAGGATAAAAATGACGTTTTCACAGATTATTTTGACGCTTCAAAACTACTGGCACGAGCAGGGCTGCTTGCTCGTTCAGCCCTACGATATGCCCGCGGGCGCAGGCACCTATCATCAGGCTACCTTTTTGCGCAGTCTAGGAAGTAAGCCGTGGCGCGCTGCATACGTAGCACCCTCGCGTCGTCCAACAGACGGGCGCTACGGCGAAAACCCAAACCGCTTGGGCGCGTACTATCAGTTTCAGGTGATCTTAAAACCGAGCCCGGATAATATCCAAGAGCTCTATCTAAAAAGCCTAGAAAAGCTCGGGCTAGATCTTAAAAGCCACGATATCCGCTTCGTAGAAGACAACTGGGAGAGCCCGACGCTAGGGGCCTGGGGGCTTGGCTGGGAGGTTTGGCTGGACGGCATGGAGGTGACGCAGTTTACATATTTTCAGCAAGTAGGCGGCATCACGTGCGAGCTCATAAGCGGCGAGATCACCTACGGACTTGAGCGTTTGGCGATGTATCTGCAAAATAAAGACGACGTTTACGACATCGTCTGGGACGATAAAGCGGGGCTAGTAACCTATGGCGACGTGCATAAAAGGGGCGAGTTTGAGTTCAGCAAATACAACTTCGAGCTTGCGGACACCGCGATGCTTTTTAATCAGTTTGAAAACTGCTTCGGCGAGTGCAAAAGCATCCTAAAGCACGGCCTGGCGCTTCCCGCGTATGATTACTGCATGCTCGCGGCGCACACGTTCAACGTCCTTGACGCGCGCGGAGCGATCTCGGTCACGCAGAGGCAGGATTATATTTTAAAGATCCGCGATCTTGCCAAAAACTGCGCGCTTTGCTACGCAGATCCGCAAAAATATGTCGCCGATCTTTGCGGCACGGCATGCATTGATAAAAAAGGCGGCAAAGACGGCGGCGCGGCGCCCGCTTCCTCCGCGAGCGCAAATTTAAAAAACGCCCACGGCAAGCAAAATTCCACAAATAAAACAGATAAAAGCGCAAAGTAAAATTTATGAAGACTGGCGAAATTTATGAAATTTTAAATGCCGCCGCGCCATTTTGCGACGCGGAGGCGTGGGATAATAGCAGGCTTTTGCTCGGAAATTTGGATGATGAAATTTCAAAAATCTATCTAAGCCTCGACGTTACTAGCGAGCTGGTGCGCGAGGCGGAGGCGGGCTCGCTTTTGGTGGTGCACCACCCGCTGATTTTCAGCCCGTTAAAATCGCTTGATCCGCGGCTCTATCCTGCAAATTTGATCTATGAGATGATCCGCAAAAATATCTCACTCATCGCGATGCATACGAACTTTGACAAACACGTTTTAAACGGGTTCGTAGCGCGCGAAATTTTAAAATTTGAAATTACGGATGAGCGGGAATTTTTAGTTTTCATGCGCGCGGATTTGAGCTTTGAGGCTCTGTGCGCGGATATAAAACGCAAGCTTGGCATAGAGCATCTGCGCGCCGTGAAGACGAAAGATTTCATCCAAAATATCGCGCTTTGCACCGGCAGCGGAAGCGAACTAAATCAAAGCTTGGGCGTGGATTGTTTCATCACGGGCGATATAAAATATCACGCCGCGCTTCAAAATTTAGAAAACGGCGTGAGTTTGATCGATATAAATCATTTTGAAAGTGAGCGCTATTTTGGGCGCGCGCTCGCACCTTTCTTGCAAAAAAGCGAAATTGAAGTTATAATAAGCGAGCAAAAAAATCCATTTACGTATTATTAAAGGAAAAAGATGAACAAATATTTAAGCCAATTGGTAGAGCTTTGCGAATTCGATAAGCAGCTGGACGGATTTAAGCCTAAAATCGAGGGCGCGCAGGAGAAACTAAGCAAAAAAAGCGGCGAAATTTCAGGCGCAAAAGAGCAGATCGAAACTCTAAATGCGGAGATCGCAGAGCTAAAATCTCAAATTTTACAAGCAAACGCGCAGCTGAGTGCCTTTTCGTCCAAGCTAAAAAGCACGGGTAAAAAAAGCGGCACGGCAAAAACCGAAAAAGAGATCAAGGCCCTTAGCGTCGAAGAGGATATCGCAAAAGAGCAGCTCGAAGCCACAAACGAGGAGATCGAAAGGCTAGAAAAGATCGTAGCCGCAAAGGAAGCGCTCGTAAAAGAGCAGAGTGAAAAGCAAGAGGCGTTTGAAGCCGAGCTAAAAAGCTTGCAGGAGCAGGTAAGCGCCGAGATGGGCGAGGTCGAGGTCGCACGCGGCGCGATCTACGCCAAGCGCGATAAGCTAATGCAGGCGATGAACCCAAAAACCGTCTCATTCTACGAAAAGATCCGCAAGTGGGCGGGCAATACGGCGGTCTCGCCGGTGCGCAAACAGGCCTGCTACGGCTGCTTTATGCGCATAAGCGATAAGACCTATTCTGCGGTCATCAAAAGCGACGACATCGTAACCTGCCCGTATTGCGGCAGAATTTTATATAAAGAAGCCGAGTGATCTACACCGCCTTGGCGTTTTTGGCGTGGCTCGTCGCTGCGCCTTTTATTTTTATCCTAAGCTTTAAAAAAAAATACCGCACGAGCCTGAAGGCACGATTTTTTCTATACAAAAACCCTAAATTTAGCCCCGCTGCGGTGCACTTTCACGCTTGCAGCCTGGGCGAGGTAAATGCTCTTGCACCGCTAATTTCTAAATTTGACAGCGTCGCGCTTAGCACGACCACGCAGACGGGCTTCGGTGCGGCGTGCGCGCTTACGCCGAACTCTCGCTACCTGCCGTTTGAAAACTGGCTTCCGTTTTGGCTTACGGGCAGCCGCGTGCTGGTGATCTTTGAGGCCGAGCTGTGGCTAAATTTGATCCGTTCCGCCAAGGTGCGCGGAAGCTACGTGATCCTGCTAAATGCGCGCATAAGCGACCGCTCGTACGCGAGTTATCTGCGCTTTAAGTTTTATTATCGCAAAGCGTTTGAAAATATCGATCTTGTGCTTGCGCAAAGCGAGCTTGATGCGGCGCGGTTGCGGGAGCTCGGCGCAAAAAATATAAAGGTCGCAGGTAACATAAAAAGCGCAAATATCGCCATTGCGACGAAGGACTATTCCGCCGCGGCCGCAAATAGCTTCGTGCTTACGATCTCAAACACTCACGAGGGCGAAGAGGAGCTTGTTTTATCAAATTTAAACGATTTTATAAAATTTCGCGGCTCGCAGAATTCGCCCGAAAAAGACCCATACGCAGCGGGTGCCCGCTGCGATAAAAGCTTGCCTGGGGCTGAGCTTCGCGACGAGACGGGCTCGCTTGAGCAGGTAAATTTAAACGCGGCTTCTTTGCCTGCGGCGAGCTTAAGCGACACTTCGTCCGCCGTGCCGAATACGGTGCCTTTAAACGGCGCGTCTTTAAATTTTACCGCACCGAATACGGCGACTTCGACTGCCGCGCCGCAAAAACTAAAAATCATCCTGGCGCCGAGACATCCGGAGCGCTTTGAAAAGGTGCGTGAAATTTGTGAGATTTGGGCGCGCGAGCATGGGTTTAGCTTTGAGCGGTTTAGCGACGGCGCGGGGCTTGGGAGCGATTTTATCTTGCTCGATGCCTTCGGGGAGCTAGCGAACTTTTATAAAATTTCAAACGTCGTGATTTTGGGTGGCAGCTTTTTGCGAAATATCGGCGGACATAGCCCGATCGAGGCGGCGAGCTTCGGCGTGCCGATCATCAGCGGGCGATTTTTTCATAATCAAAAGGCGCTGTACGCGCTCGTACAAAACATCGCTCTGTGCGGCGCGGATGAAATTTCAAACGCTTTAAAAGAGCCGCTAAAGGGCACACGGATAGATAAAATTTGCGATCTGCAAGAGATAGAAAATTTAATCAAGGAAAGAATTTAATGCAAGAAAAAGCCTACAAACTGCTGGCGGCGCAGGAAAATATCTCGCACAACGAAGCCAAGGCCCTCATTGACGCGGGGCTTGTGAGTGCGCGCGGCGCAAAGATCGCTCTAGCGCGCGAGATGCTCGGCGAAAATACTAAATTTAGCGTGATGAAGCCCGCAAAACCCGCGATCATTTATGAGGATAAGAACGTTTTGGCGGTCAATAAGCCGCCCTTTATGAGTAGCGAAAATTTGGAAAAAATCTATAAATTCGGCCTTCTAAACCGCCTGGATAAGGAGACTAGCGGCGTCGTGCTGCTATATAAGAACGAGGAATTTCGCGAAGCGGCGATTGCAGAGTTTAAAAATTTGCGCGTGAAGAAAAGCTACATCGCGATCGTGAAAGGGATCGTGAGCGAAGAGATGAAATTTGATGAGCCCATTTTGACGATAAAAACCAGAAGCGGCGCGTTTTCTAAAATTTCGCCAAACGGCAAGAGCGCATTTAGCGAGGTTTATCCGCTTATGGTAAGCGGCAAAAAATCGCTCGTGAAGGTGCGGATCGAGACGGGCAGGACGCATCAGATCCGCGTACATCTGGCAAATGCGGGATTTGGCGTAATAGGCGATGAAAAATACGCTAAAAGCCGCGCGAAGCGGATGTTTCTGCACTCATACGAGACCGAAATTTTAGGGCTTAAATTTAAAGCCCCGCCAGGTAAAAGCTTCAACGAATTCGGCTTTGAAATTCCTAAGGATCTCTGATATTCAATGGCTTTTAAGTTAATTTTAGGTAACATCGCAAGTTTAAAAATTTTATAAGGGATCAAAGTGTTTGAGATCATAAGCGAGTCGTTTAAAAACGCGGTCAATAAATTAAAAACAATCGATGACGAAAAAGCTTTAAAAAACGCCTTGGAGACGCTAAAAAAGGCGCTTTTAAAGGCCGACGTGCACCACAAAGTCGTAAAGGATTTTTTGGCGCTCGTCGAAGCCGATCTTCGTATCGGCACGATAGGACAGAAGCCGTTTTTGCAGTCTATCAAGACAAATTTGACTAAAATTTTAACGGCGCCTAGGGGCAGCAGTCAGGGGTTTGTATTCGCTAGCACGCCTCCTACGGTAGCTTTGATAACGGGACTTCAAGGAAGCGGAAAATCCACAAGCACGATAAAACTCGCGAACTATCTGAAACTTCGTAAAAAAAAGGTCTTGGTCGCAGCATGCGACTTGCAGCGCCTAGCCGCGGTCGAGCAGCTCCGCCAGCTGTGCGAAGCGAATGAGATCGAGCTATTTTTCATCGAGGGCGAGAGCGATCCGCTAAAGGTTGCGCAGAAGGCGCTAAGCAAGGCTAAAAGCGGGCTTTATGACGTACTGCTCGTAGATACGGCGGGACGTCTTGCGATCGATGAGGCGCTAATGGCACAGCTTGCGGAGATGAAAAAAGCTCTAAATCCGCATGAAATTTTTTACGTAGCGGACGCCATGAGCGGTCAAGACGGCATTAAAACGGCCGCTAAATTTGATGAAATTTTAGGCCTTACGGGCGTGATCTTAAGCAAATTTGATGCAGATACCAAAGGCGGCGTAGCTCTTGGTATCGCGCAGCAGCTTGGCATCCCGCTTCGCTTTATCGGAACCGGCGAGAAGGTGGCCGATCTGGAAGGCTTTATACCCGATAGAATCACCGGCCGCATTATGGGCGAGGGCGATTTGGCGACGCTAGCCGAGAAAACAAGCGCCGTCTTCGACGAAAGAGAAGCCAAGGCCTTGAACAAAAAGATCAAAAAGGGCGAGTTTAATTTTAACGATTTCGTAAATCAGCTCGAAAGCGTGAAAAAGCTCGGCAATATGAAAAATTTGATCGGCATGATCCCCGGGCTTTCCGGAATGGCGAATAAGATAAAAGATATCGATTTGGAAAACTCAAAAGAGATACTTCATATCAAAGCGATGATTAACTCTATGACGCCGAAAGAGCGCGAAAATCCCGATCTGCTAAATAATTCGCGCAAGCGCAGACTTGCTGCTGGCGCAGGGCTTTCGCAGGTGGAAGTGAACCGCTTTTTAAAGCAGTTCGCGGGCGCTTCGAAGCTTGCGAAGAAATTTTCGGGCAAGGGCGGCATGCAGGGGCTTGCCTCGATCGTTCAAAGGCAAAATTTACCGAGATAGCCTCTCGGTAGAGTTTGCAGATGTTTAAGTTTTAGCCATCTGCAAGTTCTAAAACTTACAAAAATTTAAGGAGAAAAAATGGCAACAGTTGTTAGGCTTACAAGAATCGGAAGAAAGAAGCAGCCTTTTTACCGCATCGTGGTAACAGATAGCAGGAAAAGACGCGACGGCGGCTTTATCGAGACGATCGGCTTTTATAACCCGTTAAAAGAGAGCGATAATATTAAATTCGACGCGGAGCGTTTGGCATACTGGAAGAGCGTAGGCGCGAAGTTAAGCGATAGGGTCGCTCAAATCACAAGCAAATAAAATGGTAGAAAATTTTATAAAAGAATACGCAAAGTTGATCGCCGACTACCCGCAGTCCGTTTCTACGCAAAAGCGGGTCGGTGAGAACTTTACCGAGATCATCGTCTATGCCGACAAGGCCGACACCGGCAAACTCATCGGCAAGGACGGCAAAATGATAAACGCCATAAAGACCGTCATCATCGGCTATAAAGCAAAAGATCCGATCAATTATAAAATTACCGTCAAAGCCAAAGATGCCTGATGATCTTTTAGAGGTCGCGAAGCTCGGTCGGACTATCGGCTTAAAGGGCGCGGTTAAAATTTTCGATCGCAGCGACTTTCCCTCCCAGTTTAAAAAAGGCGCCAAATTTTATCTACGAAACGGCGAAATTTTAGAAATTCTATCCTTTAGCGGCGCAAATTCTAGCGCTATTTTTAAAAATTATGAAAGCGTAGAAGCGGCGGCAAATTTAACCAACCAAATCCTTTACCGAAGCAAAGAGGACACGCGGAAATTTTGCAAATTGCAAAAGGGTGAGTTTTTTTACTTCGATATTATCGGGCTTGAAATTTATGAAGACGGCGCGGTTTTGGGGCGTGTAAGGGATATATCGCAGATCGGAAACGGATATCTTTTTGAGGTAGAAACGGATGAAAGCTTAATCTCGCAGGCTTTGCCGAAAGAATTTTTCATCCCCTACGTGGACGCCTATGTGAAAGAAATTTTGCTTAGCGAGCGTAAAATTTTTACGCAAAATGCGCGCGCGATTTTGGAAAACTCATGAATTTCATCTTCGTTTCGCTATTTGAAAATCTCATCGCGCCGTATTTTGAAGACTCGATTTTAAAGCGCGCTGTCGATAAGAAAATAATCTCGACGCATTTTTTTAACCCGAGAAATTTCACGGCAAATCGGTATAAAAAGGTAGATGATTATATGATCGGCGGCGGCGCGGGGCTTTTGATCGGCACGGAGCCGCTTGCCGGGACGATCGAACACGTAAGAGTTAAATTTAAAAACGCCAAGTTTATCTACCTCTCGCCCGCCGGTAAAAAATTTAACCAAAACGATGCCAGGCGTCTAAGCGGCGAAGAGAGCCTATGCTTTATCTGTGGGCGCTACGAGGGGATCGATGAGCGCATAGTCGAAAGATATGTAGATGAAATTTTTTGTATCGGTGATTTCGTTATTACCGGCGGTGAGCTCGGCGCGCTTTGTATGTGCGATGCGATAAGCCGCAACATAAAGGATGTTTTGGGCAACGAAAGCTCGCTTGTCGAAGAAAGCTTTGAAGGCGGAATTTTAGAGGCGCCCGCATTTACAAAGCCTGATGTTTTTGAAAATTTACCTATAGTTTCAGAGTTTTTAAAGGGTAATCACGCTAAAATGCGCAGTTTAAAAAATCAAATGGCGCTATGCAAAACGAGGTTCTTCCGCCCGGATATGTACCGAAAGATCGCCAGAAATAAAGGAAATTTATGAAAAACAAATATATCCAAGCGTTTGAGGACGCTCAGATCACAAGCAAAAGTGTGCCTGATTTCCGTGCCGGCGACACCTTAAAGGTAGCCATCAGGATCAAAGAGGGCGATAAGAGCAGAATTCAAAATTTTGAAGGCATCTGCATTGCGCGTCGCGGAAACGGCGTCAGCGAGACTTTTATCATCCGCAAGATCGGCGCAAATAGCGTCGGCGTGGAGAGAATTTTCCCGATCTACAGCGAGAGTATCGAAAGTATCGAGGTTCTAAGAAAAGGACGCGTTCGCCGTGCGAAGCTATTTTACCTACGTGATAGACGCGGTAAGGCAGCTAAAATCAAAGAGCTTCGAAAATAATCCTTTAAATTTTACGCTTCTTAATTCAAAAGGAAGCTCTTTTTTGTAATGCGCGAGATTTTAAAAAATTTCGCGCAAAATCTACTCGCATTGAATCTAAAATTTTATAACTTTTCCATTAAAATTTTTAATTTTAAATTGCCTAAACATTGTCTTTTCTGATAGAAAAAGATAAAATATATCCTGATTTTATTTGCGTTTAAAATTATTACTATAAAATGCAAATTTTAATTTAGAAAGCTCGCGCTAAATTCAAGGATTCGGCCGAGTAAGATTTATTCAATAAAGAGCGAGATGTGATTTTTTTAGGCATTGACGTAGGATCAACCACTGTTAAAACGGTAGTTTTAAACGAAAAATATGAAATTTTAAGCAAGAGCTACGAGCGGCATTTAGCAAAGCCCAAAGAGCTGGTGCTGGATAAAATTTTGCAAATCCAAAAAACCTACGCAGGCGAGCAATTCAGCGTCGCCATAGCGGGTTCGGCGGGCATGGGTATCGCCAAAAATTGCAAAATTCCGTTCGTCCAAGAGGTTTTCGCTACTTCGCTCGGCGTGAAGCGGATGTTTCCAAAGACCGATGTCGTAATCGAGCTGGGCGGCGAGGATGCTAAAATTTTATTTCTCACGGGCGGACTTGAGGAGCGGATGAACGGCTCGTGTGCGGGCGGCACCGGTGCATTTATCGATCAGATGACCAATCTTTTGCATCTGGATATCACGGAGCTTGATCGCCTAAGCTTTGCGGCGAATAAAATTTATCCGATCGCTTCACGCTGTGGTGTGTTTGCTAAAAGCGACATTCAGCCGCTACTAAATCAGGGCGTTAGAAAAGAGGATATTTGCGCTAGTATCTACGCTGCGGTCGTCGAGCAGACGATCTCAGGGCTTGCGCAGGGTCGGGAAGTTAAGGGCAATATCCTATTCTTGGGCGGTCCGTTGTTTTTCCTAAAAGGCCTTCAGGCGCGCTTTAAAGAGGTGCTAAAGCTCACCGACGAAACTGCGACCTTCCCCGGCATTGCGCCTTATTTTGTGGCTTACGGCAGCGCGCTGTACGCAAAAGATACGGGTGAGACGTTAAATTTAGAGGAGACGATCGCGCTTTTAAAAAAAGAGCCCGACAGGACCGCGCTGGAAGCCGAGCCGCCGCTTTTTAAAGACAGGGCGGAATTTGACGAGTTCATCGCTCGCCACGCCCGCGCAAGCGTGCCTAAGGTGGATATCCACACCTACAGCGGAGATGCGTATTTGGGCGTGGATTGCGGCAGCACTACGATCAAAGTCGTGCTGATAGGCGAAAACTACGAACTATTGTATAAATTTTACTCCTCCAATAAAGGCGATCCGGTCGATATCCTGCTGCCGCGTCTTAAGGAGTTGTACGATCTTTGCGAGGGTCGCATCAAGATCAAGGGCAGCGGCGTTACCGGATATGGCGAGGATCTCATTAAAACCGCCTTTCGCTTCGATTACGGTATCGTCGAGACGATCGCGCATTACAGCGCTGCCCGCCACTTCAATCCGAAGGTAGATTTTATCATCGACATCGGCGGGCAGGACATTAAGTGTTTCTCCATTAAAGATGGTAATATCGATTCTATCGTGCTAAATGAAGCGTGCAGCTCGGGCTGTGGCTCATTTTTGCAGACCTTTTCAAATTCCTTGGGTTATGATATCAAAGATTTTGCAAGCTTAGCCCTTTTTGCAACCCATCCCGCTAAGCTTGGTAGCCGTTGCACGGTATTTATGAACTCTTCGGTTAAGCAAGCCCAAAAAGACGGCGCTACGATCGAGGATATTAGCGCTGGACTTGCTATTAGCGTCATAAAAAATGCGATTTACAAGGTTATCCGCGTGCGAAACGCCGACGATCTGGGGCAAAACATCGTCGTGCAGGGCGGTACCTTTTTAAATAACGCCGTGCTGCGCGCTTTTGAAAAAGAGCTCGGTAAAAATGTGATTCGCCTTGATATTAGCGAACTTATGGGGGCTTACGGCGCAGCGCTTTTTGCTAAAAATAACGCAAACGAGCGTACCGATATGATCAGTCGTGCAGAGCTTGAAAACTTTACTCACCGCAGCGAATTTAGCGTCTGCAAGCTCTGTACGAACAAATGCCCGCTTACGATCAGCTACTTCGGCGATACTAAATTCGTCTCGGGAAATAAGTGCGAGCGCGGCGCGGGCAAGGAGATCCGTCACGACATCACGAATTTGTTTGAGTTTAAAAACGAGCTTTTGCGAAAATATCGCAAGCCACCGAAGCAAGACGCACCGCGAGTCGGAATTCCGTTTGTTTTGAATATGTTTGAGATGATCCCGTTTTGGAGCGCGTTTTTTGAAAATTTAGGCATGAGCGTCGTGCTGTCGCAAAAGCCGCGAAAAGAGACGCTATTTTTAGCAAGCCAAAGCATACCGAGCGATACCGTCTGCTACCCGGCTAAAAGCGTGCACGGCCACATCTACGATCTGCTAAACAAGAGCGTCGATTTTATATTTTATCCGTGTATGAGCTACAGCTTGGACGAAAATATCAGCGAGAACTGCTACAACTGCCCCGTAGTCGCATACTATCCCGAGCTGATACGCGCGAACGTAGGCGCGCTGGAGGA
Source organism: uncultured Campylobacter sp. (assembly GCA_963522285.1). GTDB lineage: Bacteria > Campylobacterota > Campylobacteria > Campylobacterales > Campylobacteraceae > Campylobacter_B. The sequence continues at coordinate 41,709 of CAUQWV010000012.1, read as the reverse complement.
GAAAAAATTTCTCTATCCGCACGTGGATCTTAACATGCAAGATTCGTTTTGCAAAACGATGCAGGCTGAGCTCGCGGACGCCGGGTATAAATTTCATTCCGACGCCGTGAAAAACGCCGTTTTGCAAGGTCTTAAGGAGCTGCAAAACTATAAAAATACCGTTTTAATAAAAGGCGAGGAGACCCTAAAAGAGATACAAAGCAGCGGTGCATCCGCCGTCGTGCTAGCAGGCCGCCCGTATCATATCGACAAGACGATCAACCACGGCATCGATCGCTATCTAAATTCCTTGGGCTTTATAGTGCTTAGCGAGGACGCGCTGCCGCTTAGCAGGGTGCAGACGAAAAGCCTTAATCAATGGACCTACCACGCCAGGCTTTATAGCGCGGCGCGGTTCGTCTGTAAATACCCGCGCATGCAGCTGGTGCAGTTAGTGAGCTTCGGCTGCGGGATAGATGCGATTACGGGCGACGAGGTGCGCGACATACTGCGTCAAAACGGTAAAATTTACACTCAACTTAAAATCGACGAGGTTACGAACCTAGGCGCCGTTAAAATTCGTCTGCGTAGCCTAAAAGCGACTATGATAGAGCGCGAAAGGCAAGGCGCGCAACAAGAAGCAAGAAAGGATGCGCGCTAATGTTTGCTAAATTTACGAAAGATATGAAAGCGACCCACACGATATTGATCCCCACGATGATCGATCCGCATTTTCGCTTTATGCAAGGCGTGCTGCGCGACGAGGGCTATAAGAGCGTCTTGCTCGGCGAAAATCGTCAAAATATCGTCGAGGAGGGGCTTCGTAGCGTGCATAACGACATGTGCTACCCCGCACTGCTCGTCATCGGGCAGTTTATCGACGCGCTAAAAAGCGGCGAGTTCGATACGCACAAAGTAGCGCTTCTCATCAGCCAAACGGGCGGCGGCTGCAGAGCGAGCAACTACATAAATTTACTCCGCAAGGCGCTTGAGGACAGCGGCTTTAGCTACGTCCCCGCGATCTCGTTAAATTTCGGCTCGCTAGATGAGAATGAATTTAGCCTCGGCAAAAAATCGCTTCTAAAGCTCTTCGCCGCGATATTTTACGGCGATTTGATGATGGGGCTGTATAATCAGTGCAAGCCCTACGAAAAGATCAAAAATCAAACGAATGAAATTTACGAACTATGCGCCGAGCGGATCAAAAATTTGACCGATCAAAGATCGTTCTTCAATCTTAAGAAAAATTTCAAATTTATCCTCTCGCAGTTCGCTAAAATCGAGCGCGACGATAAGCCGCGAGTAAAAGTGGGCATCGTGGGCGAAATTTATCTCAAATACTCGCCCATCGGCAACAACGGCCTAAACGCCTACCTCATCCGCGAAAACGCCGAGCCTGTAAATACGGGGCTGATAGACTTCGTGCTTACCTGCATCTACGATGCGGTCTACGACAAGCAGCTCTACGGCAAGGGCGGTGCGGCGTATTACGGCTCGCTCGCAGTCGCTAAGGTAGTGGAATTTTTCCAGCGCATGATGATTAAGCAGATGAAGCGCTTTGGCTTTCGCGCACCGAGCCCATTTAGCGAGGTTCGCGCCGCCGCCGACGGCTACATCGGTCACGGCGTGAAGATGGGCGAGGGCTGGCTGCTGACGGCAGAGATGGTCGAGTTTATGCGACACGACATACAAAACGTCGTGTGCGCGCAGCCCTTCGGCTGCCTGCCAAACCACATCATCGCGCGCGGAATGATCCGAAAGATCAAGCAAAACTACCCGCAGGCAAATATTGCTGCTATCGACTACGACCCGGGCGCGAGCGCGGTAAATCAAGAAAACCGCATAAAGCTGATGCTCGCTAACGCAAATCGAAAGTAGCCCGCCACATATCAAAAAGGGCTTTGGAATTTTAAATTCTAAAGCCTGCCGTAAAATTTTAAAATTTAAAAGCAAGCTCGCGATGATGGTTAAATTTTGACGTGCAAATGGCTCGCTTCCTTTCGCGAAATTTCCTCGAGATTTTGAAATTTTAAAATCTTGGCAGTGCCATTGCGCTTATTTTGCCTTTTACGTGCGTTCTGGCTTCAATTCTTGCGAAATTTCATCGGAATTTTATGGAAGTCCGCGCGAAATTCTACGCGTCGCCACCATAGAATTCCGCCGTAGAATTCTATTCTGCCGCGCCGTAAAATTCCACTCTCATTAAGGCAAAATTTAATACAATCCGTCTTTAATTTACAAAGGAAGTTTATGAAATTTTGGATTTATGGCACGCTTTTAGTGTTATGTTGCGGGGTTTTTAGCGGATGCGCGAGTAAGAATTTGCCAGGCTACATGCAGGGGCGTGAGTATATCGTCGCAATGAGCGCGGCATCTGGCGGTCAGCTGCGTATGAGCGGTGAGATTTACGATTATATATTTGATGCAAATCTTAGTGCCGTGCGCGCCAAGGTTGCGAGTCTGGCGTCGCTGAATAAAGACGCGATAAGGCGCAACGTAAGTATGCTCACGATCGACAGATACAACGAGGGCAGCGATGCCGCGTATATCCAGCACGAAATCGAGCTCGTAAAATACGACCTGCCGCTATCCGTGCAGGCTAAGCTGATGGACGACCCAGAGCAGCTTGAGCCAGCGTATAGCTCTACGTTTCGCTACTCCTATCTGATCGAAGGCAAATATTTTAAGCGCCTAAAAGATCACGACGAGCTGCGCAGATCGCACCGCCTAGGCGTGCCGATCGAGTACCCTGCGCGTATAGCGGTCGATAGCGGGATCAAAAGCGAGCGCGATGCGAAAATGGATACCGACATACAAGGACTCATCGTAATGCCGCTAATGATGCCAGTGCTGCTTTTAGGCAGTATCCTAGGCGGCTAGAATCGACTGAACCACGGAAGTGAAATTTTATTGATTTAAATTCTAAAGTAGTGGCGGACAGAGAGGGATTTGAACCCTCGAACCCCGGTTAGAAGCTGCACCCTTAGCAGGGGTGTGGTTTCGGCCACTCACCCATCTGTCCACAAAAAGAAATCGCATTATACATAACTAATCTAATAATGGGCTTAAATTAGCCCAGCCCGCAGAATTTATCACCTCGCGGATATTTTGAGCTAGCGGCACAAAGAGCTATAATGAGCCAAAACATTCGGCGGAGATAATTTATACTTGCTTACATAGCTTCTGCGAAACTTGAAACTTACGCGAGCTTTTAAAGTATGTGCGAGCAGAAATTTTGAGTCCATGCGTTATTCTGCGGTGAAATTTTAAAATTTTAAATTCAGCCGGGCGCGAATTTTAAAATCCGGCTTACAAGCAAAATTTCAAAACCTCGTGCAAGTGCAAAATTTTAGAATTTAGGGTTTTACGATCTGCGTAATTTTGAAATTTTAAGCATAGTTAAGCTTTAAAATTTCGAAAATTTCAAAGCTTAAAAATTTCAATAATTTTGGTTGCGAGGATCTTAAAATTTGGAATTTTTCAAAATTCCAAATTTTAAGATTGATTACGCTCTAAGATTACGCAAATATAAAAGCCTTAAAAATTCTAAGAATTCCAAAGGCTAGAAATTCTAAAATTTCGATATCAATCAGATTCTAAAACCCCGTTAGCTAAAGCGTTTTAAATTCCAAGAATTCCAAACGTGCGCGATTTATTCACCTAGAGCTTTGTCGATGAGCTTGACGTCTTCGCTTGCGCTGCCGTCGATGACTAGGGCTTGATCGCTGCCACTTACCGCACTTTTTCCGTTAAATTTCGCGCCCACTTCGATGCCGAAGCTTTGCGATAGCACGTCGCCTACGAGCACGCCGCCGCCTAGCAGCTCGACGAGCTCGGCTTCGATATTGCCGAAAAATTTGCCGCTGATTACGATATGCTTGGCCCTGATCGAGCCGCGTGCGGTACCGTTTTTACCGATGACGACGGTGTTATCTGAGATCACGTCGCCTTCGACATTGCCATCGATATGCAAAATGCACGACAGGTGCAGCTCTCCTTTGATGAGCGTGCCTGACGAGATTATTGTTGTTTGAGCGGTGTTTGCATCGCCTTTATTAAAGATTGCCATGGGACATCTTCCTCCTTAGTAAAAATTTCTTTGTAATTTTTTTCGTTCCAGTTAATGAAATTTAGCGGATCTAGCGGCAGCTGCAAAAACCTAATCTCGTAGTGCAGATGAGGTCCGGTGCTAAGTCCGGTGTTACCGCTAAAAGCGATGAGATCGCCTTTGTTTACAAACTCGCCTACTTTGCGAGTTAAATTTGAATCCAAATGCGCATATCGTGTCGTAAAGCCGTAGTTGTGGCGGATCTCGACTAGATTGCCATAGCCAGTAGCGCCCGCGCCGCTGTATTGGATGATGCCGTCTGCAGGCGCGTATATGGGCGTTTTAGGCGGCGTACGTAGATCAACGCCTGGGTGAAACTGCTTGCGTTTTAAGATAGGATGGTTGCGCCAGCCGAATTTCTCGCTGAGCTGATGAGTGCGCATGACCCTGCCGTTTGGGATCTGCATAAAAATTTCTTTTATCAGCGCGTCGGAGAATTTTTCGTTGATGATCTTTTGCGCGCGCTCTTTGATCTCTTGTTCGGAAGTGGGCTTGATGTGAGATAAGCGGTCGATCGCGCGCTCATCCTCCTCAGGATCAAGCCCAAACTGATGCTCCAAATCCGAAATTTTACCCTCGATGGCTTCAAATTCCATCTGACTTGCCGCGATACCGTCGCGAAGTTTTTGATTTAGCTCGTTAAGCTCGGTTTTCGTTCGCGAAAGGCTGTCGATTTTAGAGCCCAGATACCTGATATATAGCGCACCCGTGACGAAAACGGTAAAAACAAATAGCACCAAATATAACGCGATCTTTTTGATGATTTGCGAGAGCAAAAAATTCCTAGAGCCGTTAAGGTCGGTTATGGTTATCATAAATTTGTTTTTCATAATGCGGCATTATAATGCAGTATAGCTGAAATTTCAAAAAAATTGTAGATAAATTTAAAAGCCATTTAATTTCAAAATTTCACTAAAAGATAAAATTTATTATTTAGTATAATTATAATTTAAGCAAATCTTGCTATAATTACAGCAATTTTAAATAAAGGAGACACAATGTCAAAAACAGTAAAACAACTAAACAAACTTCAGGCGGACGCTCATGCGTTCTTTATTGCATTCCACGATTATCACTGGAATGTTAAGGGCTTACAATTCGCACAGGTTCACGCTTACACCGAGAAAGCATACGACGAGATGGGCGAGCTTTTCGACGATATGGCTGAGCGCGCGCTTCAAATAGGTGGCAAGGCCGTAACTAAGGCTAAGGATCTAATTGAGCTTTCAAAAGACGCTCCGATTAGCGTAAAAGACAGCTATAGCGTATCTGAGGTACTTGAGGATGTCAAAAAAGCCTATGAGTATTTGGTAAAAGAATTTAAAAAGCTTCAAGAAGTAGCCGAAGAAGAGGGCGACGATACGACTTCAAATATTGCGCAGGATCACTACGGCGATTATGAAAAACGCCTATGGATGCTAAGCTCAATGCTAAGCAAATAATCCTCGTAAATCCTTTCAAAATTTTTAGGGGCGCATGCCCCTAAAACTTAAATCTACTATTTAAATTTTTAAAATTCTAAGATTATGATTTCACACTAAAATTTTAAATTCTGCTTGAAAACTAAAGCCGAATCGCTCATTCAAAGTAAAATTCATGTAGATTTTAAATTTCATATCGTTGAAATTTAATTCATTCGCCATGTAAAAACATAACTCTTTTTGTAAAGCTCGGTTTCATTTAAAATTTTGCCGCGTCGTTACAATTTCTTGCCGATTTCAGATTTCATAGCTGTATAAATTCTAAAAGCCAAGGCTTTATAGTTAAAAAACGGCATTTGCTAAGAGCTCGCTTGTGATAAATTTATATTGCTCTTTAGCATCTAATGATAAATTTTTAGCTTGTAGTTTTACTATTTTGATTATTTTTAAAACTTCGGTATTTATAAATGAAGCGGAATTTTAAAAATTTCAAAGAATTTTGCAAATTCCGCAAAATTTTGCAATTTCACGGAATTTTGATTTTAATAGAATTTGGTTCGAGCCTTAAAAATTCTCTTCGGTATTTCGGTCGCTGACACGGTCCCATGGTAGCTTCATTCCGCCCAGGATATGAAAGTGCAGGTGCATTACTTCTTGACCTCCGTTTTCGCCGCAGTTGCAAACGAGGCGGTATCCGCTCTTATCAAGCCCCATTTTGCGAGTTACTTCTTGGATGAAAGCGCTCATTTTGCTCATCACTTCAGGTGGCGTTACTTGGAAGTTTTCGTAGCATTTCTTGGGGATCGCCAGGATATGGATCGGCGCTTTTGGGTTGATGTCGTGGAAAGCCAAAAATTCATCGTTCTCTAACACTTTGTTACACGGGATTTCGCCGTTTACGATCTTTTCGAAGACGTTCATTTTAGATCCTTTTATGAGGGTTGAAATTTAGCCGCGATTATAGCCAAAAAATCCAAACACGCAAATTTACCTAGCTTTTATCAAATTTTAACTACAATCGCGCCATTAAATTTAACCACAAGGATAGAATTTGCAAGAAATTAAAGCAAAAATCGATGCCGCATCGAGCTTAAGCGAGCTGGAAGCCGTGCGCTTGGAGCTTTTCGGCAAAAAAGGCATCATAACGGCGCTTTTTTCCGAGCTCAAATCCGCAGCGCCCGAGCAGAAAAAAGAGCTTGCCGTAAGCGCGAATGAAAAGCGCGATTATTTCAGCGAGCTCATCGCCGCAAAAAGGGCGAGCCTGGAAGAGGCAGAGCAAAAAGAGGCAATGAAAAATGAAGCGAGCGACGTCACGCTTTTTAACGAAAACGTAAGCTGCGGTGCGCTGCACCCCGTGATGGAGACGATGGATAAGATCATTGACTACTTCATCGCGCAAAATTTCAGCGTCGAAAGCGGCCCGCTCATCGAGGACGACTTTCATAATTTCGAGGCGCTAAATTTACCCAAATACCACCCCGCGCGTGATATGCAAGATACGTTTTATCTAAATGACGGGCGGCTGCTACGCACGCACACCAGCGGCGTTCAGATCCGCACGATGGAGAAATTTAAGGCTCCGCCGGTGCGTATGATCGCCCCGGGCGCGGTCTTTCGCCGCGATATGGATCTAACCCACACGCCGATGTTTCATCAAGTGGAGGGTCTCGTAGTCGAGCAGGGAGACCGGGTGAGTTTCGCAAATTTAAAATACGTTTTGGAGGAATTTTTGCGCTATATGTTTGGAGACGTAAAGGTGCGTTTCCGCCCGAGCTTCTTTCCGTTTACGGAGCCAAGCACCGAAGTCGATATCAGCTGTATTTTCTGCCACGGCGAGGGATGCCGCGTCTGTAAGCAGACGGGCTGGCTCGAGGTGCTAGGCAGCGGCGTGGTCGATCCTAACGTCTTTAAAGCAGTGGGTTGGAAAAACGTCAGCGGATACGCATTCGGGCTCGGCGTGGAGAGATTTGCGATGCTGCTACATGGTATCCCCGATCTGCGCTCGCTATTTGAAGGCGATATTAGATTATTGGAGCAGTTTAAATGATCATAACGAGAAATTGGTTGCAGGAGTGGATCGACATAAGCGAAATTTCAAGCGAAAGGCTGCTTTCTACGCTAAATTCCATCGGTCTTGAGGTTGACGCTCACGATAAAATTTCGCTTCCTAAAGGCGTCGTAGTAGGACTCGTAAAAAGCAAGCGTCGTCACGAAAATTCCGATCATCTAAATGTTTGCGAGGTTGATGTCGGTAAGCAGAGCCTGCAGATCGTCTGCGGCGCAAAAAATGTCGAGGCGGGGCAATATGTCGCGGTTAGCCTAATCGGCGCCGTGCTTCCGAGCGGTCTTGAGATCAAGCCTGCCAAACTTCGCGGCGTGGAGAGCTTTGGCATGATCTGTTCGGCAACCGAGCTTGGACTTGCTAAGACGAATGACGGCATTATGGTGCTTGATAGCAGCATCGGCGAGCTTGTGCTCGGCAAGGAGCTGCGCGAGTATGAAATTTTTAACGACGATCTTATCGAGATTGAGCTTACCGCTAATCGCGGCGACTGCCTTAGCATCTTAGGTATAGCGCGCGATCTAGGCGCGGCACTTGATCTGCCGCTAAAGGAAAAGCACGAATTTGAAGATGCCGACGGAGCGCCTGGTATCGGTAGAATTCTAAGCGTGCGTGCAAGCGATGAGGTAAGCGCTAAATTTGCTTTTCGAGCTTACGAGATCAAAGGCGAGCTGAAGTTAAATTTAAAGCAGACCTTGCGTCTTGCAAGCGTTGGTATTTTGCAAAGCTGCGCGGTGCAAAATTTCATCAACTACGCTACTCACTCTACCGGAGTATTGCTGCGCGCTTATGATTTTGAAAAGATTGCTTCCGCAGATGGCAAGGTGGCGCTTGACATAAAGCCTATGCCAAACGGCGAGTTTGGCGTTTATGCAGGCAAGAGACTGCTTAGCGTAGCAGGGATTTGCCAAGACGCGGAGCTAAAGGCGTGTTGCGGTAGCAAAGTGGTGCTATTAGAGGCAAACTACACCGCGCCACTAATTATCGCCAAAGCAGTAAACGAAAACAAAGGCCTAAAAGGCGACGAGCACGTGTATCGCTCAAGTAGAGGCAGCGAGCCAAAGCTTAGGCTGGGGCTAGATCTGCTATTTAGATTGCTACTTAAAAATAAAGCCGTGAGCCTATATGCGGGCACACAAAAGATTTCAAACGCTTTGGAGCCGCTTATAGTGGGCTTTAGCGAAAAAGAGATAAACTCAATGATCGGCGCGCAAATTCCGCGCGATAAGATCGTAAAAATTTTAAAAAGGCTGGGTTTTGAAATAGGGCTCGAAGCCGATCTAATCACCGCCAAGGTGCCGTCTTTCCGCCACGATATCGTAAATTCTCACGATGTGTGCGAGGAGATCGTGCGTATCGTGGGCATCGACAATATCGCTGCCGCGCCGCTAAGCTTCTACGAGAAAAACCGCCTAAACGATACCTACGTAAATTTGCAAAACGGGCGTAAGCTTCGCAGCAAGGCGGCAGCAGTGGGATTTTTCGAGTGCGTGCATTATGTATTTTACGATGGCAAGGCGCTAGAAAACTTAGGCTTTGCGCCGTGCAAGGTTAAAATTTTAAATCCGATCAACGGCGAGCTGGACGCGCTAAGACCGACGCTGATTAATCATCTGCTGGAATCTGCGGAGCGAAATTTAAAGAATTCTCGCAGAAGCGTCAAGCTTTTTGAGCTAGGCGAGGTGTTTGATACGGACGGCTCGCAGTGCCTAAGGCTGGGCTTTATAGTTAGCGGACTAAAAGCCGAGCCCTCTATCGCGGCCGGCGCAAAACCCGCTGCGGTGGATTTTTTGTATTTTGCAAATTTAATCCAAAGCGTCATCGGTAAATTTAGCGTCAGGCTGCCTGGCGAAAATTTGAAATTTTTAAGCGAATTCGAGCAAGCTCAGATCGAGCAGGGCGGCGAGATAGTGGGCTTTATCGGGCGCGTGGATTACGCCGTAGAAGCAGGGCGCGATCTAGATAAAAGCTATCTGTGCGAGATCGATTTTTCAAAGCTTAAATTTAAAAATATCGTAGCGGACGCTTATTCGAAGTTTCCTAGCGTATCGCGCGATCTAAGTATTTTGGTGCCGAGTGGAATGCGTTTCGAGCAGATCAAAGCGTGCATAGACGCCCTTAAAATCGAGGCGCTAAAGGAATTTATCCCAAGCGATCTTTACAGCGACGAAAGCCTGGGCGATTCAAAGAGCCTGACGATCAGGCTTGTATTTCAAGACCTTCAAAAAACGCTCTGCGATGAGGAAGTAGCGGGCTTTACCGATAAAATTTTAGCCGCGCTTAGCAGCGAACTGGGACTTGGACTGCGATGAGAATTTTTGCGCAAGCGGGCCCTTTACGGGCGGAGATTTCAAATATCGCCGCGGATAAATCGATCTCGCACCGTGCGGCGATCTTTTCGCTGCTAGCGGAGGGGACGAGTAAAATTTCAAACTATCTTGAGGCTGAGGATACGCTAAATACGCTAAAGATCGTGGAGCTTTTGGGCGCTCGCGTACAGCGCGATGCAGGCGAAATTTTAATCACTCCTCCCGCCGCTATCAAAGAGCCTAACTTTCCGCTTGATTGCGGCAACTCGGGTACGGCGATGCGGCTATTTATGGGCTTTTTGGCGGGATGCGAGGGCTTTTTCGTGCTGTGCGGCGATCGGTATCTAAGCGAGCGTCCGATGAGGCGCGTTGCGGATCCGCTTTGCAAAGTAGGCGCTAAAATTTACGGACGAGCAGGCGGCGAAAAGGCGCCGATTGCGGTGCTCGGGCAGAAGCTTGGGTATTTTGAATACGCAAGTAAGATTGCGTCCGCGCAGGTAAAGACCGCTTTGATTTTAGCGGCTCTGCGCGGCAGCGGATGTAAATTTAGCGAGCCCGAGCTTAGCCGCGATCACAGCGAGCGGATGCTAAAGGCAATGGGCGCGCAAATTTCGCGAAACGGTCTTGCGATCGAAGTTGCGCCGCTTAGCTCGCCGCTTAAACCGCTTGAAATTTTTATCCCAAACGATCCCAGCTCGGCGTTTTTCTTCGCGGTCGCCGCAGCGATAACCCCGGGCTCGCGCATAGTGCTAAAAAATATGCTGCTAAACAAAACCCGAATAGAGGCGTATGAAATTTTAAAACGCATGGGAGCCGAGGTTAAATTTAATAAAACGAGCGAATTTTACGAGCAGATCGGCGACATAGAGGTTGCTTACGCGCCGCTTCGCGCCGTAGAGGTGAGTGAAAACATCTCTTGGCTGATAGACGAAGCGCCGGCGCTTGCGATCGCCTTTGCTTGCGCGCAGGGAAGTAGCGTGCTCAAAAATGCCGCCGAGCTGCGCGTAAAGGAGTGCGACCGCATAAAGGTAACCTGCGAAGGGCTTCGCGCTTGCGGTATTAAGGCGCGCGAGCTGCAGGACGGCTGGCAGATCGAAGGCGGCGAGGCAAACGCGGCGATTATCACGCCGTGCGGAGATCACCGCATCGCGATGAGCTTTGCGATTTTGGGTTTAAGATCGGGGATGATCGTTGAGGATAGCGATTGTATTGCGACGTCGTTTCCGAACTTCGCCGCGATTTTAAGACAGATCGGAGCCGGCGTTGAAGATTGAGATGGCCAAAAGCTATGGCTTTTGCTTCGGCGTCAAGCGCGCGATCAAGATCGCAGAAAGCGCTGGTGAGGCCGCTACGATCGGCGAACTGATACATAACGCCGAAGAGATTAACCGTTTAAAGCAAAATTTCGGCGTCAAAACCTTAGAGGGCGTTAGCGAGATCAAGGATGAGCAAAAGCTCATCATCCGCACGCACGGCATCCAAAAAGATGATCTTCAAAGATTAAAGGCGCAAAACAAGCAGCTCATTGACGCTACCTGCCCCTTCGTGACCAAGCCGCAGCAGATCGTAGAAAAGATGAGCGCGGAGGGCTATGATATCGTGATCTTCGGCGATAAAAATCATCCCGAGGTAAAGGGCGTAAAATCATACGCCAAAGGAAGAGTATGCGTAGTGCTGGAGCCCGCGGAGTTACTACAGATCAAGCTTGGGCCTCGTGTCGCGCTCGTTTCGCAGACTACGAAAAAGATAGAAAGCTTTACCAAAATCGCGGATTTTTTGATGCAGCGCGCAAGGGAGCTAAGAATTTTTAATACAATTTGCAATGCGACGCTGGAAAATCAAGAGGCCGTAAAAAGCCTGTCGCAAAAGGCCGACGTGATGATAATCGTAGGCGGGAAAAATTCCTCCAACACTAAGCAGCTTTTTTTAATTTCACAAAATTTTTGCAAAGACAGCTATCTCATAGAAAACGAAAGCGAGCTTGAACGCTCGTGGTTTGAAAACAAAAGCCTCTGCGGCATCTCCGCAGGAGCCAGCACGCCCGATTGGATCATCAAAAAAGTAGTGGCACGAATCGAAAATTTAACACAGAATTTATAAGCCCTCTTATCAAATTTACTCTTAGAAATTTATCAAATCGAAAGCAAATTTTAGCTATAATCGCGCATTTTAGTTCTTTTCAAAAAAAAGCACAAATAAATTTAAAGGAAGCATATGGCTGAGGTGAACGAGAAGGTTCAAAACCACGCAGAGGAAGATTTTGCGACATTGTTAGAGGAGTATGACGCCGGGAAGTCTCGCGACGAGGTCGTCACAGGTAAGGTTATCGCCCTTAAGGACGGCGAGGTTTTCATAGATGTAGGCAGGAAGTCGGAGGGCATTTTGGACGCCGCCGAGGTGAGCGACGAGCAAGGAAATCCGCAGGTTAACGTAGGAGATGACATCAAAGTCGCTATTATCGGAAGCAGAGGCGGTCGCCCGGTCGTATCGTATAAAAAGGCCCTAAAGAAGGAAAAAGTAAAGGCATTCATCGACTCCTATGATGAAAACGCAGAGAATGTCTATGACGTTAAAATTCTATCGTTTAATAAGGGCGGTTTCGTTTGCGCTAATGCAGACGACGTGGAATTTTTTATGCCTCGCTCGCAAAGTGCGCTTAAAAACCCAAACGGTGCCGTCGGTAAAAATTTCAAAGTAAAGATCATTAAAGTTGATAGAGACGAACAAAGTATCGTAGTATCGCGCAAGAAGCTACTTGATGAGGATCGCAAAGCAAGCAAAGAGGCAATCGAGAAAGTAATCGCCACTGAGGGCATCATCGAAGGTGTCGTCAAAAAAATCACCACCTACGGTATGTTTGTAGACGTAGGCGGCGTAGACGGACTCGTACACTACAGCGAAATTTCATACAAAGGCCCGGTAAATCCAAGCTCGCTCTACAAAGAGGGCGATAAGGTTCCGGTTAAGGTTATCAAATACGATAACGATAAAAAACACCTCTCTCTTTCGATCAAAGAGGCGATGCCCGATCCTTGGAACGAGATCAAAGATAGCCTGGAAGTGGGTGATACTATCCGCGTAAAAGTAAGTAATATCGAGCCTTACGGCGCGTTTGTAGATCTTGGCAACGACATCGAGGGCTTCTTGCATATCAGCGAAATTTCGTGGGATAAAAATATCAAAAATCCGAAAGATTTCATCAGCGAGGGCGAGGAGCTTGACGTCGAGGTCGTAGAGATCAACCCTAGCGAGCGCAGATTGCGCGTGAGCCTTAAAAATTTACTTACCAAGCCTTTTGACGAGTTCGTTGCTAAGCATAAAGTAGGCGACGTGCTAAAAGGCAGCGTTACTACGATTACAAATTTCGGCGCGTTTGTGAGGATCGATGGCGTAGAGGGACTTTTGCATAATGAAGACGCTTCATGGGATCGCGGCGAGAAGTGCAAAAATTTATTCAAAGTAGGCGACGAGATCGAGGTTAAGATCATTAAGATCGACAAAGATACTCAAAAAATTTCTCTAAACCACAAAGAGCTCGGCGATAGCCCGATTAGCGAGTTTGCCAAGAGTCACAATCAAGGCGATGTCGTAAAAGGCAAGATCCGCGATATTAAAGAGTTCGGAATTTTTGTCGAGCTGGGAGGCGGTATCGACGCGCTTATTCGCAAGGAAGATCTTGGCAACGTAAGCGTAGATAGCCTAAAAGTGGGCGACGAGATTGAAGCTGCGATCGCTTTCATCGACGAGAAGAAAAATAGAATTCGCCTAAGCGTGCGCAGGCTGGCTCATCAGAAGGAGCGCGAGGCGCTAAACGAGATCAATAGCAACGACGACGAGAAGCAAAGCCTAGGGGATCTAATCAAAGATCAACTAAATAAATAATTCCTCCCGCAAGGCATCCCCGCCTTGCGGATCCACTTCTAAAGGTTAAATTTAATGAAAACTATCATAGTTTGCGACGCAATCCACAAAATCGGTTTTGATCTGCTTAAGCAGGAATCAGACGTTAGAGTTATCGACGCCACGAGCGTGCCCAAGAGCGAGCTATACGGAATTTTAGGCGATGCGGACGTCGCGATCACCAGAAGCTCTACGGCGGTGGATGAGAAATTTCTAAATGCCGGCACCAAGCTAAAAGCGATTGTGCGCGCGGGCGTAGGCGTCGATAATTGCGACATCGACGGCTGCTCCAAGCGCGGCATTATTTTGATGAACGTACCTACCGCAAACACCATCGCCGCAGTAGAAATGACCATGTGCCACCTACTAAATGCGGCGCGCAAATATGTAAATTCCTGCAACGATCTAAAAATTGATAGAATTTGGAAGCGCGAGAAGTGGTACGGCACCGAGCTTTATAAAAAGAGCCTCGGCATCATCGGCTTTGGAAACATCGGCTCGCGCGTGGGGGTGCGTGCGCTTGCGTTTGGGATGAACGTCATCGCCTACGATCCGTATATCGAGCCTGAGAAGGCCACGAAGCTCGGGGTAAAATATACGAAGAATTTCGATGAAATTTTATCTTGCGACTTCATCACGATCCATACGCCGAAAAATCAAGAGACGATAAATATGGTAGGCGAGCCGCAAATAGCGAAGATGAAGGACGGCGTGCGCCTAATAAACTGCGCCAGAGGCGGGCTGTATAATGAAAAAGCGCTCGCAAACAATCTACGCAGCGGCAAGATCGCATATCTCGGCATCGACGTGTTCGACAAAGAGCCTGCGACCGATCATGAGCTTTTGGATATCGAAAATTTAAGCGCGACTCCACATCTTGGCGCAAACACGCTCGAATCGCAAAGCAATATCGCCAGGGAAGCCGCAGAGCAGGCGATCAGCGCCGCGCGCGGCTTGAACTATCCAAACGCCTTAAATTTGCCGCTTAAGCTCGAGGATCTGCCGCGCGGTATCGAGCCGTATATAAATTTGATCTCCAAAATGGCCTATCTTGCGGCGCAGATCAACAAAGGCCCGATCAAATCGATTCGCATCGAGGGTAGCGGCGAGGTGGTGCAGTATCTAAAATCGATGCTCGTTTTTGCCATCGTAGGCGCGCTGCACGATTCTTTGGGCGATTCGCTAAATTACGTCAATGCTAAATTTCTTGCGGATGAAAAGGGGATCGAGACGAGCTTCGGCGAGCTTGCAAACAGCGTCTATAAAAGCGAGATCGCGGTAAAAATCATGACCGACGAGGCGATCTCAAACGTCGCGGGCACCGTATTTGACGGCAGTGAGGAGCGTATCGTAAATATCGGCGGATTTAAGACCGATTTTAAGCCGAAGGGCAAGATGATAATCTTCAAAAATACCGACGTGCCGGGCGTTATCAAATCCGTAAGCACGATCCTAGCCGACGAAAACATCAATATCGCGGACTTCCGCTTAGGCAGAGGCGAGGAGGGGGATGCTTTGGCGGTCATTTTGGTCGATTCCGAAGTGCAAAAGGGCACGCTTGATAAGCTGGCGGCGCTTCAAACCTGCCTAATGGTGCGCTACGCGGCGCTTTAATCATTATCCGCTTAGGAGGCGGAATTTTAAATTTCGCCTCATCCAATTCTTTATAATTTAAATTTATAATCTAGCCTACGACGGCGTTTGATGAGGCGACGCGGGAACGCACGGCAAGGATTTTGCGGAACTTGACGTACGTGTAGAGCTAGCGCTTGAGGTACGTTACGACGACATGCGTCCGAGCAGATACCTTTTTAGCGTGCGGCTTTTGTAAGCGCCGCACGCTCTAAATTTAACTCTCGTCGCGGACCTGCTTTTAAATTTAAATTTCGTCTTTGCGGATCTGCTTTTAAATTTCATCATCGCGGCACTTCCGATCAAATTTTGCCGCTATGCGAGTTTGGCACTAAAAGCTAGAGGCTACGATGCGAAACGCGATCAAATTTTATTTTGGGCATGAAGAACTAAGTAAGAGTCGCTTCCAGGAAGCATCGGAGCGTTAAATTTATTTATTAGACACGTCAAGACGCTTTTGCTTTAAATTTATTCGCGGGTACTTCATCTCTCTAATCGTATCGCCCGTTTAAATTTCAGGCGGCTGCCGAGCGATTGCATTGTTGATTAAATTTCAGGCAGTTGCCGAGAGATCGCATTGCTGATTAAATTTTACGTTTTGCCGAAATTATGCTTCAGTGAAAATTCCACCCGGACTAAATTTGACCAATACAAAATTTCAGCCGTAATGCGTCCTGCTAATTTGCCAGTTTAAGTGTCTCGATTAGGCTTAAAATTTTGCGGATCTGCGTTTGGTATTCGCGCGCGAGCTCTATGCTAGCGGGTCTACCAAAAAGAGTAGTTTCGAAAAGATCGGGCGCACCGTTTAAAAATAGATATAAACGCTCATCCATAAATACCGCGCTCAAGCTGAACTCGCCGCTCGTTTCGCGATTTATTTCGCGCAGGCTCTCCATGAACGCGGGCGTTAGCAAATAGCGCGCTTCTACTTTGTCATCCGCAAACACGCGAAAATCGCGCATAAAATCCACATCGTCCATCATCTCTTTTTCGCCGAAGATCTTGGCGTTTAGCTCCCTACTTACCACTATCGTTTTACCCGAGGTTTTTTTCGCGAGTTCGCAGATCAGTACGTTGCCGTCAAAGTCCATATAGTTATCGTAGAATATTTTGATCAACATAATCGCCGCTATGAGCGGATTATCCGTTTTCATGTAAAACCTACCATTACTATGTACCTCGCTGAGGCTAAATTTAATCCCGCAGTACACGCCCGTAATCCGATCCTCGCTTTTGATCCTAGATTTCCTATAAATTCTAAATTTTTGAAATTCCTCTTCTTGCATGCCGGTATATGGATCGTATTTTAAACCGGCATCTATATCTTTTATTACGGCGCGGACGAATATCTCTTTATAAAATTTGTAGTAGCGAATTTCCGCTTCAGTTTCTTGACTGGCGCAATACATAAGAAATATCCAAAAGATATGAAAAAGGATCAAGACGCTCGAAAATTCGGCAATTTCTATTAGAGGAGTGTCTGCTTTAACGCCGTTTAGAAACACTAATACGAACAGGACCGCAAAAAAGGTGGCTATGCTGAGGTAGTAATATCTATTAAAAGCTTTAGCGCACGCTTTTTGTTCGGTTAAAGTCTGCGAAACGACATCTTGCAGAGCAGGTGACATATCTATCCTTGATAAAAATTTCGCTCGTATTGTAGCAAAATTTAACGTGATTTATAAAGAGCGAATTCCGCCGCTTAATGAATAGTCGGGATCGAAATTTAATTTACGCGGGTCCGTGCGGCGTAAAATTTTAAAATCCTACTCTTTGAAATTAGATCCGCACCGGATTTAAAATTTAACATATCGCGTAAGCTTATATTTCACGCGAGCCGCCTTTGAAAATTTGCATCCAAAACTTGCGATCACAGTATCCTGAGGGTGTCTGAGATGAAATACATAAAAACTCCGAGCCCAAACATCACGAAAAGCCCCGCAAATTCTATGTAAAGCTTCAAACTTACGAGCCGCTTCGAGCTAAGCTCGTTTGCCTTCGCGCCGAAAAGCGCGGCTAAAAATATCACGACGCTCATCCCAAAACCGATGAAAAGCGCACTCGCAACGCTAAGTGCGAAGCTTCCGAGGCTGAAGGCAAGTACAAAAATCAGGATCGTGCCGGGGCAAGGCACGAGCGCCGCTGCAAGCGCGATAAGCCACTCCCGCCCTTTCTCGCCGCTGCCAGTAGCGCCATTTTGCAGCGAGCGAGATGAGGTTTGGTTTTTGAAATTTGCAGAATTTAAGGCCTTTTCTTGCTCGTTTTGGCTAGACGAGTTTTCTTCTAAATTTGCGGTTAAATTTGAATCCGAATTTAGCTCTGCCGTTGCGGCGCCCGAATTTTCAGCATCTAAATACTGCGCGGATTCGCCGCTTTGAATATCAAATTTAGAAAATTTATAACTCTTTGACGCTGCGCCAGCGGAATCCCTAGCGTTTGCAAACGCCGTATTTTTTAAGTGCGCGTCCGTTTCTGCGGTGTTTGCGGCGGAAGCGCAAGCGGCGCAGGAGCAGCCCGCATCGTGGCCGGCGCCCGATCTTACGTGGCGAGCTTTGTCGTAGATGATGAGCGCGGTTATGACGATGATCAGAAGCGCCGAAATTTTCGTAGTGATTGAGGCGGAGTTTGCAGAGACGAGCCCTGCGACGTTTTGCAGCACGAACATGCTCGCGCTTACTAAAACGAGCGCTCCTAGTACGTGCAGAAGCCCGATTTTAAGGGCAAATCCAAAGGCTTTGACGTAGCTGCCACCATGGGCTAAGAAATAGCTCGCCGTTAGCAGCTTTGCGTGCCCAGGGCCTGCCGCGTGGAAAAAGCCGTATATGAAAGAAAGCGCCAAAACCCATAGGATGGTGCTCGCGCTTGCATGCTCGCTGCTTGCGCGAAACGCCGTTTTGAGACTTTTCATAAAATCCATCGTCTTTTGCGCGACAAATCCCAGCGAGACCTCTTTGTGCTGCTCGCTTGAAATATCGTCGCTGTCGGATACGGCGCCGTTTTTACTCGCGCTATTTTGCGCTAAATTTGAATCATCGCCTAAAGAAGCTGCGGCGTTTTCGCTATTTTTCGCGGCGGCCTCTAAGCTTTTGCTGCCGAAGCGGCCGGAATTCGCGGTGCCGTCTTTTGCCTGTGTGTCCTTTTTAGCGGCTTTATTAATCTGTGCGATAGTATCCGAAGCGGCGATATTTTTTTGTGCCTCTGCTGCAGCCTCCGAAACAATATCGCCGACTGATCTTTGGTTTGATCTGCGCGCCGAGCTGGAATTCGGTTTAGCTTGGCCGCCTTGCGCAAGTTTATCCTCTGAGTCCGCAAGACTCTGCTCGCTAGATGCAAGGTTATCCTGCGCTAAATCGGAGTTCGGCGCGCCTGAAATTGGCGGTTTTTTATCTGCGATCTTTGGCTTTTCGCCGCTAAATTCTATAAAGGTGGTGGCTAAATTTGAATTGGGCTTCGCTACAAAGCCCTCGCCTAGATTAATGGGCTTATCGTCAAGCATTTTGAAATTGAAAAATCCCTGATCGTCGTTAATGGAAATTTTAAGAACGCGGTTATTTTGCAGCTCGAAGCCGACCTTTTGATCGAACTCGAACACGAGTCTGCCCTTTTTGACGAGGCTTATTGCGTTTTTAAAATTTCCCTTGATCTGCGTGCCTACGAGGTTGCTAAGCGCGGGCTTTGCGTTTTTTGGCGCTTGATCGTAGAATTCCGCCTCGCAAAGGTAGTTTTTGGGGGTTAGGTAATCGGTCATCGCCTTAGTTATCTCGGCAAGCTCGCTATTTTCAAGCTTGCCGTTGGAATTTATATCGTAGGTCTGCATTATGACGTCGGTAAAATTTTGAGAGAAAAGCCACGAAAAATGCAGACTCACGATCTTGCCGTCTTGTGCGACGGGGGTAATGCTAACGTGCGCAGTAGGCGTGTATAGGGCGCACAGAGCGCACGCAAATATCCGCGAGCTAAAGATCGCGGATAAAAGTAAAATTTTAATAAATTTCATCAACTACAAATTTTCTCCGAAAACGTCGATCGTCTTTTTCATCGTCTCGTACCAATCTAGCGGCAGCTGATCGATCTCTATCACCTTTGCGCCCGTTTGCGCGGCGATAGTTTGCGCTGCCTTTTTGGAAAACTGCGGTGCGACGAAAATCACCTTGATCTTTTCCTCTTTGGCTTCCTCGATTAGCTCGGCTAAATCCGCAGGCTTAGGCTCTTTGCCCTCCACTTCGACTGCGATCTGCTCCAGGTCGTATCGGTGCGCGAAATAGCCCCAAGACGGATGATAAACCATAAATTTCTTTCCTTTGACGCCCGCTAATTTTTGCTTTGCGTAAGCGTCTAGCTCGTCAAGCTTTTTAGCAAATTTATCGAAATTTGCTTCATAAATTTTAGCATCCTTAGGATACTGTTTGGTTAACGCGTCTTTAATATTTTTAGCTTGAATTTTTACAAGCTGCGGATCGAGCCAGATATGTGGATCTAAGCCGCCGTGATGATGATGGTGCTCGTGTGCCTCGTGATCTTTGTCGCCATGCTCATGATGCGCGTCATGATCGTGATCATCGTGATGTGCGCTATGATCGTGTTCGTCGTGATGGTGGTGCTCTGCCATAGCCATTTTGGTGATGCCATCTTCGGTGCGGATTATCTTCATCTTCGGATACGATGCGGCAAGCTTTGGTAGCCAGACTTCATCAAATTCTATACCGACTGCAAAATATAGATCGCTATTTTCTAGCATTTTCATCTCTGAAGGCTTAGGCTCGTATGTGTGCGGATCAGCGCCTTTGCCGACCATCGTATTTACCTGCAAAGTATCGCCTGCGATCTGTTGAACAAAATACTTCGTAGGAAGTATGGTCGTGGTGACCGTAGGTTTGGCGAATGCTACGCAACTAGCTGCTAAAAGCGTGAAAACAAGCTTTTTCATAAAATTCCTTTCCAAAAAAAAATTGCGGAAGTATATCAAAAGCAACTTAGTTGCAACTTAATATAAATTTATCTAAATTTCGCTATCATCGCTTAAATTTTAAAAAAGGCGTAAAATGGATCCCAAAGATTTTTTAGCGAGTCACGATATCGCTCCTACGGCGCTTAGAGTGCAGATCGTGCAGATCCTAAGCGAGAAAAAATGCCCGGTAAGCTACGATGAACTAGTAGAACGAACGGGTGCGAATAAAACCACGATATATCGCAATATAGCGCTTTTGGAAGAGAAAAATTTGATAATTACCAGCGAAAATAATCATAAAAGTTTTTATGAGCTCACAGATGGCGCCAAAGCGTATTTTGTCTGCGAAAGCTGCCATAAAATGGAGGAGATTTCGATGCCAGCTTTGCCACAAAAAAATGTCAAAAGTGTGCTCGTGCGAGGATTGTGCGAGAATTGCGGCGGCTGAGGCGAGAAATTTAATCAAAAGCGCTCAAAGAAATTTGGCTAAAGCGCTAGGACAAAATTTAACCGATTTTTAACGGATTTTTATAAAACAAACGATATAATCCGAGCGTTTCATATTTTAAAAGGGAAAAATTCAGTGAATAAAAACGATACGATAAAAGCAATAGAGAAGTTTGTAAGTTCTCAAGAAATGACGATGTTCCGCCTGAAAAAGGGTATTTACGGCGATGCGATGAAAAATCTTGATCAGGTTTTTACGCCGTATAAGGAGTTTGCCGAGTTTTTCAAAAATCCCGCAAATAGACTGCAAGAGCTGTTAGGCAACATCGCGTACGAATCGATTTTAAACTACACTGAAGCAGGGCTATCGCACTGCGAGAAGATCCACTCGATCTATTTTGTGGAATCCAAAGGATTTTTCAAAAGTGGGCTAAAGTATATCGAGCCTGATGCGACCGCGAGAGAAAGAGCCAAGAGCTATTACGACAAATTGCTGGAAAATAATGAGAAGCTTAACGAATATATCGATATCGGCTTGCAAAGGCTACATGGCTTAGAAGCAAAGGTTTTCGAGTAGGCTAGGCTAGCTTTGGGATTTGATTTGCGCGGCGAAATCCTATCGCAAATCCTTAGCGCTTAAAATCTATGATTAAATTTCATACCTTTTGCAGATCTCACTTACACTATTTAATTCTGCGTTAGCGTCGCTTTTAATTGCGTATATAGCAAATAGGGTGGCTTGAGTAATTCCGTGCCGGCAGGCATTATCAGATACGATCAAAGAAATAATCTAAATTTTTAAAGCTCAACGAAGCGGGTTAAAATAAGCAAGCTTGGCTAAATTATTTAAAGAGATTAAAGCAGACTCTAACATAAACTAGCGCTTGGTTGGAGCCTGCGAATTTGAAATTTTGCGGCTAGCTCGAACGGGAATTTAAAATTCTAGCGCTACTTTAGATTTCTGCGAAATGTGGAATTTTAAAGTAGGTATTGCGCCCGCAATAAGCAAAACGCAAGATTTGAAATTTATTAGAAAATGCTCGCTGCAAAGTAAAATTTAAGAGCCAGGCTGCAAGGCGATGCGGCGTAAATTTTAATTTACTCTGTAGCGCAAAAGTGCATTCAGCAAGAGACATTTTTGGAAGCGGAAATGGCGATAGAGAGCAGTAACGAATTATATTTGATTGCGCTAATACCGCATTGTTGGTATATGCAGTTATGTAGCCGATACGTAAAAATTATTTAGCGGTGTCAATATGGTGAAGCGTGCGGTATAAATTTTAACTCGTTTTGGCGCACTGTTTTTATTTATCGCGCGCGGCAAATTTAAGCGGTTAAACTTATTACGATTAGAAAATTCTAAACACGGATTAAAGCTTGGCGGCGAAATTAGCCTTGCTAGCACTCTGCTGCATCTTAATTTCGCCGCAAGCAGCTTTATTTATCTGCCTTTTCGGCTTTATATTGCGCTAGCAAGCTGCCTAGCTCATCTTTTATGCGAAGCTTTTCTTTCTTCATCGCATCGATCTCCAGATCGCTCATATGCACTCTGCCGGCCTGCGCGTCGGCGATCTTGTGATCCAGCTCGTCGTGCTTCTCAAATAGCGAATCAAATCGCGCGTTTTTGCCTTTTAACTCAGTGATTAAATCTCTGTACTCATGAAACATGCTTTACTCCTTTGAAAAATTTATTCAAGTATATCAATAAAGCGCTTAAAACCTAATTTCAGCTATCAAATTTAGACTGAATTTAGCGGATGAAATTCCAAATTTTAAGAGATGAAATTTTAGTCTTTAAAAATTTAAAACAGGCAATTTTAAATGATAAAATCTTAAGAGCAGAGCTTTAAAGCCCTGCCATAATTTGCTATTTTCGAGACGAGATTTTTATCATGAAGCGAGCTGTGAATCTTTATGATCTATAATCGGCGTTGATTTTTACGTAGTCGTAGCTAAGATCGCAGCCGTACGCGCTAAACTCGCCATCTCCGAGCCCCAAATCGCACCAGATCGTAAAGCTTTTTTGCTGCATCACGGCATGAGCCGCAGCCTCGCGCACGGCGTCCAGCTCGCGATTTTGCGCGTCATAGAGCAGCACGTCGTCGTATTTGATACGCAGCTTTTCTTCATCGCATTCGATACCGCAGGCGCCTATGGTGGAGGCTATACGACCCCAATTCGGATCTTCGCCAAAGATCGCCGTTTTAACAAGCGGCGAATTGCTTAGCGCTTTTGCCGCCGTGCGGGCATCATCGGCATTTGCGGCACCGCTTACCCTAAATCGCACCAGCTTGGTTGCGCCTTCGCCGTCTTTTACCAGCATCAGCGCAAGCTCGCGCGTCAGGGCGTTTAGCGCGGAGGCGAAGGCGTCCTTTTCGTAAGCGCATTTAGCGCTACTGCAGAGCATAATCGTATCGTTGGTGGAGGTGTCGCCGTCGACGCTTACGGTGTTGAAACTCTGCTCCGCTGCCTTTTTTAGCAGCTCGTCCATATCCGTGCGCGGGATTTTTGCGTCTGTTAGGACGAAACAGAGCATAGTTGCAAGCGCAGGATTGATCATACCTGCGCCCTTGCAAACGGCTGCGATGTGAAATTTCTCGCCGTTTTCCAAAGAAATTTCATACGCAAGCTCCTTTTTTATCCTATCTGTCGTCATAATGGCGGTGGCTAGGGCGTCCGAGTTTCGCGCCGAGAGGTTAAAATTTTGCGCGGCGGCGATAATTTTTTCCTTTTTAAGGCGGTATCCGATGACACCGGTGGAGCTCATGACGGGGTTTATCAGAGCGCTCTTTTTGCCAAGCTCGTTAAAAATTTCATCGATGTCTGCGATGCCTTGCTCCCCGGTTATCGAATTTGCGTTTTTGGAATTTACGAGGATAAAATTTGTTTTAAGCTCCCCGTCCGCGCGCTCCTGTGCCCTTTTGAAATGCCTAATCGGCGCGGCTTGAAATTTATTGCTCGTAAAGATCGCGCTTACGGCAAAGGGCTCGTCCGCGCGGATAAATCCCAGATCGTTCCCATGTTTTTTAAAGCCCGAATTTACGCCGTCGAAATAAAAGCCCTCGACATTTTGCAACCCAAGCTCAAGCGGGGTGATTTTAAACATATCTCATCTCCTGTGGCTTGTATTTGCTGCGGATGAGTTTTTTAGTGTTGCGGATGCCCTCTGCCGTGCCGATGACTAAAAATTTTACCCCAGTACCGATGAGATAGTCACCATCCGGCATCGGGATAAAGCGGCTATTAGGCTCTTTGATTCCCACGACGTCGGCGTTTGTAAAATCGCGCAGGCGAGTTTCTTTTAAGCGTTTGAAGCGGATCCATGAAAAATCGGGCACCGTGATCTCCTCGATATCGATAAGCGAGTCTTTTTTATACAAAAACCGCTCCAAAATGTTTTCCATATCGGGGCGCACGCTGATCGCAGAGAGCCTTTGTGCAGCGAGTTTGGATGGTGAGACGATGGAATTTGCGCCGAGTTTTTTTAGCCTCTCGGTGTCGCTGTCATCATCGCTATTTGCCATGATGAAGTATGGGGTGATGCGACCAAGCTCCTTTTCGTATAGGCGCACCAGCGAGATTATTGCGATATTATCGGCTAAATTTGGACTTAGCGTGATGACGGATTTTGCAGATGACAGATGCGCTTTTAGCATCGTGGTTTCTACATGCGGTTCGCCTACGATGAAATATGGATAGCGGTTTTCCTCGGCGATTTTGGCTAGAGCGGGATCGGGGTCTATTACCACGAAAGGCAGATGATTTTCGCGAAACTGCTTGGCAAGCTCGGCGCAGTAGATGTTGTTGTAACAGATAATGTAGTGGTTTTTGAGCCTTGCGATGTTATTGATCATTCGTTGCTCCCTAAGTAAATTTTGAAGTTTGCCGTTTTTTATGACCTCGACGACGACGCCCAGGCAAAACGAAAATGTTCCGAAGCCCATGAGGATAAATAAGACGGTAAAAATTCTACCTGCGGGCGATATCGGTGCTACTTCGGTAAAACCTACTGTCGTAAAGGTCATGCCTGCTTGATAAAAGGCATCTACGAGTGAAAAGCCCGCTATAAAGACATAGCCTAATGTGCCGATTAGCATCATCAACACGATGGTTATCAGCGGTAAGCGAAAAGGGCGTAGCTGGTCGTAAATTTCTGTGTAGAGGTTGATGTCCGGCTTAGTCGAGCCGGACCAGTCGAGGAATCGCTTGATCTTGTCCAAAACAGACATAAATTCCTCTTTAAGAGGTTATTTTGATTGTTTTTTCATAGTTCGTAGAGTTGAGGCAGCTACTTTGATTCGTCTGGTTGAGCCGTCTTCTAGCTGAACGCGGATGGTGCGTAGATTGACCTGGAATTTCTTTTTGGTTCTGTTATTTGCGTGGCTGACATTGTTTCCTACCATCGCACCTTTGCCGGTGATTGCGCATCTTCTTGCCATAATAAATCCTTGATGATTAAAATAAATGACGATTATATCTAAAAAATTTCAAATTATGCTTAAAATCCGCCGCGGTTTAAATTTAGCGAAATTTATGACAAAACTAAGTAAAATTCCGCATCTTGAAATTTTAAAGGAATCTTAATGTATGTAGCACCCAGCATTTTATCGGCGGATTTCGGAAGGCTAGGCGATGAAATTCGCGCAGTCTGCGAAGCGGGCGCCGATCTCATTCACGTAGATGTGATGGATGGGCATTTCGTACCTAATCTTACGATCGGACCGCTCGTAGCGAGCGCCGTGGCAAAGGCGAGCAGCAAGCCTTTAGACATTCATTTGATGGTTAAAAACGTGCCGTTTTTCGTCGATCTTTTTTTGCCGCTAAAGCCGAAATTTCTTAGCTTCCACATCGAGGAGGAGATCCATCCGCTGCGCCTCATAGATCATATACGCAGCAGCGGCGTCTCGCCTGCCGTCGTGCTAAATCCGCACACTTCGCTTAGCGCGCTGGAGTTTGTTTTGGGCGAGGTCGATATGGTGCTTTTAATGAGCGTCAATCCGGGCTTTGGCGGACAGAAATTTATCCCCTCGGCGCTTGAGAAAATTAAGCAGCTGCGCGAGCTGATCGATCGCAAAGGCGCAAAATGCCTCATCGAGGTCGACGGCGGCGTAAACGGGCTGAATATCGCAGATATCGACGAAGCGGGCGCCGACGTCGTGGTAGCGGGCAACTACATATTTTCTTCAAACGACTACGCGGAGGCGATCCGTGCGCTTAAAATTTAGGCGAGGCACAGGGGTAAAATTTTGACGCATAGAATCGAAAATCTCATAAATTTACTGGCTCAAAAGAGCATAAATTATTACGATTTTATCTCAAAAGCAAGCGACATTGCCGAAATTACCGAGCTTTTCGAGCCCAAAGACCTCTCGATGTGGCGGGCGCTGGGCATAGAGATAATAAAGCTCGACAACGGCAAAATCACGCTCAAAACCCGCGAGACGGATATTTTGGATGAAATTTTTTGCTTTGTGGACATCGAGACGAACGGCGGGCTCTCAAACGGCCAGATCATCGAAATCGGCGCGATAAAAACGCGCGGCACGCAGGAGCTGGATCGCTTCGAGAGTTTCGTTTACGCGCCCGTCGTGCCCGAAAATATCACGGAGCTTACGGGGATCTGCGCGGACGATCTTGTGGGCGCGCCGCCGCTAGCTAGCGTGCTGGAGCGATTTAGACTGTTTTTAGGCGATAGCGTTTTTGTGGCGCACAACGTCAAATTTGACTACGGCTTCATCGACGCAAGCCTGCAAAAATGCGGCTTTGGGATGCTTTTAAATCGCAGGCTCTGCACCGTCGAGCTCGCGCGCCGCACGATCGAGGCGCAAAGATACGGGCTCGGCTCGCTAAAAGAGCTTTTAGGCGTGCAAAACGTCCACCACCGCGCATTTAGCGACGCCGTTTCCTGCTTTGAAATTTTCAAATTCGCCCTCTCTCGGCTGCCGTGGAGCGTGCAAAGCACCGAGGATCTGATACTTTTTAGCAAAACCGCAAAGAGCTTGGCACTGCCTAAGCCGCAGATTTCGGGGCACGGCGAGGGCGAAATTTTATAAATCGCGCGCCGAATTAAGAGATGAAATTTTAGTGAAATTTCGCGCCGCCGTTTGAGAGGTAAATTTTGCGCTTTTAAGCGGCGGCGCTTTAATCTGCGCGGATTGCGGTAGCGTAAATTCGATCCGAGCGATTTTGGGCGGCGCAAATCGGCGCGTATGGACCTAGATTTTGAAATTTTACCCTTGTCGTAGCGGTTGAATGCGCACAAATCGCGGCGGCGCAAATTTAAAGCGCTACTGCGGTGAGATGTGATTGCGAGCGAACCGAAACGGCGCGAATTTAAGCAGGCGCAGTTTTACAACCTTGCTTCGAGCGAATTTTATGAGCGCTCGCAGTCGCGCGGATGCGTCCGAAGCGTCGCGCGTTTAAATTTTAAAATTTAGCCTAGGCGCGCGAATTCGATGCTTTAAACTCTAAAATCAATAAATTTTGCCCGCGCCTGCGCATCTTTTGCGTCCCAAAAGCGATAAATTTAGCGCGCCCGCACCGCTGCCGCAGATACGCTAGGCGCGAGGGTTTTCTGCATTCGCCGCTTAGAATTTTGAGATTTGATTTTAGCTTGGACCTGGTCGGTACGTGCCCGTGCCGCAAATTTTAAAATGTAGCTTTATAAAATTTTTTGGTGCCTACCGCAAATGAAATTTCATAAATTTTTATCGCAAAACACAGCGCGATCGGAGCAAATTTAACGAAAGCTTGGTCCTGTCGTAGCGGCGTACGGCGACCGCATATGCACTAAATTTAGCGATAAGCAAATCCGCGATCTTAAATAATACAAATTACGCAGACGCAGCCCGCCTCTCATCAAAGCGTCATCGGAAGGCTGGCGGGCTTTGCGAGCGGGCGAAGTAATGCGCCGCCGCCATCTTTGCAAGAAGCGCGATCTTGCGATTAAGCGGTCTTTCGCGCCTCAAAAAGGACGACATATCGCGGGCTAAAATTTCGAAACGGAATTTTATAAAGAGGATCGCTGCTTTTAAATTTACGTTGCAAATTCCATAGGTTGCGAATACGGCGTAAATTTTAAAATTTTGTCTGTTTTAGTCATGTCTTGAGGTTATGTGTTGCGAGGGTTCGCGAGCCGCTTGATTGGAAAATGAGTTTTAGATCGCACCTTGCGTATATAACGCGCGGCAAAATAAATTTTTGCGCCGTAAAATTTCACGCCGCTACGTCACCGCCGAGCCGCCCGCTGTCTTAACTCTCATCCGATCACTTCGTATCTTCAAATGCGCTAGAATTTCAGCAAAGCTACGTTTTAATGCAAAATTTATCCACTTACCATGGTCTGTGGTGGATGAAATTTTACTGCTCGCCGCGAGATGCGTGATATTTGCTTGCCGCGCATGCGCGTCATAGCCCGTATCCTCTTGCCGCAAGCCGCCGCTTTACTAACGCCAATAGTTGTAGGCTTTCGCCTGCTTCTTCGCGTATATTTTTGTGCCTTGTAAGCTGCGCGTCACCCCATCTGCGTCAAGGCTGCGCCGCATTTTTCAAAAGCACGCAAATCCATCCTGCATAAAATTTCGCTTCTTCGCCGTGCTCGCCGCCTGCCACACTTTGTCGTGCCTGTCTGTTGCGAGCCGTCGCCGCGCCATATCCTTTGCCCGCGCTCGCCGCACTCTCTGCAAGTTTTAGCGCCCGCGCCTTAAAATTTCAGTATAAAAGCCCTATTTGGCGCCGCGTCCGAGCAGAAATAATCTCACTGCTTGTTCGGCGACGCGGGTTAAATTTTGCGTCGCGGTTTCTTTTTCCATCGCGCGCTCAAGGCTCATCGGTTCATTTAGGATGCAAAAAAATGCGCCTATGCCTCGCTCGTTACAGCCGCCGGCACAGGGCGAGATGCCGCCTGCCAGCGCGATTACGGGCACGCCGTAGGAAGCGGCGATCTTCGCGACACCGCAGGGGGTTTTGCCCATCGAGCTTTGAAGATCGAGCCTTCCTTCGCCTGTGATGACGAGCTCGGCGTTTTTCATATCGCGATCCAGTCCGATCTCTTCGGTGATGATGTCGATGCCCGGCTTAAGCGTCGCGTTTAGAAAGCTCACAAAGCCAAAGCCTAGCCCGCCGGCAGCTCCTGCTCCGGGGCTATTCCAAAGCTCGCGTCCGAGGTGCTTGCTTACGACACTTGCGAAATTGATAAGTCCTGCATCGAGCTGCTTTACCATCGCTGCATCCGCGCCCTTTTGCGGGGCGTAAATATATGCCGCGCCGTTTTCGCCAAAAAGCGGATTATCCACGTCGCAGGCGATAAGAAACTCACACTCTTTAAGATGCGGCAGCACCGAAGTGCAATCTATCGTGGCGAGTTTAATCAGATCCTCGCCCGCTCCCGCAAGCTCTGTGCCATTTGCATCTTTAAATTTAAAACCGAGCGCGCGTAGCATCCCCATGCCCGCATCATTCGTAGCACTTCCACCGATACCGATGATAAACTTTCGCGCGCCGTGTGCGATCGCATGCGCTATCATCTCGCCAAAGCCATAAGTGCTCGTTTTTAGCGGATTGCGGCGCGATTTTTCGATGAGCGGCAGACCCGATGCGGACGCCATTTCTAAGATGCCTAGCTCGCCTTTTAAGGCGTAGCGCGCGGGTGTTTTTTCGCCTAACGGGTTTGCTACGATGACGTCCATGAACCTAGCTTTTAGCGCGTCGGCAAGGGCTTCAACGCTGCCTTCGCCGCCATCTGCGATAGGTTTGACGAGCACCTCGCAGCCTAGCTTCTCGATGCCTGATTTTACGGCGTTGCCCGCCTCAAGCGAACTAAGTGAGCCCTTAAACGAGTCGATCGCGACTAAAACTTTCATATTTTTCCTTTAGCTGGTATTTTAAAATTTTGGAATTTTACAGCGCGTAGGCTAAATTTACGATGACAAGACTGAAGCAAGAGTATAATTTTAAAATCTCATTGCCGAATTTATGGGGCAAATTTTAAAATTTCATGTCGTGGAATTTTAAAATTTTACTCCTTGAGGCTTTGTGTGTAAATTTAAAACTCCGTTAAGCGAAATTTTAATGTCCTAGAGCATTTGCGCAGTACGGCTAGCTACGTAAATTTAAAGAATTTTTGTAGCTAGCCGCTGGTAGATGCCGCGTATTGCACTCCGCACTGATTTAGCGCGGTAGAGGCTAGAATAAGCTAACCTAGATCAAAAACAGCGACAAAACCCACACGCTGATCATACCCATAATGCCCATAATTAGGGTTAGCATTGTTTGGGTGCGGTAGCCTTGCTGCGGGTTCATCTTGCTGAAATTCGTAACGACCCAGAAGTAGCTGTCATTAGCGTGCGAAACCGTCATCGCGCCCGCTGCGATCGCCATTACGACGAGTGCGCCGGACATTTCGGAGGTGAAGCCCAGTATCTGCATCAGCGAGCCATCCACGTTAAACGCCCCCATAATAGAAGCGGTGGTGATGATCGCAACGGTGGAGCTTCCTTGCGCGGTTTTTAAGACGGCCGAGATTAAGAATGGGAAGAAAATCCCCGCGGCTTTAATGGCAGTCGCATTGTCCTTGATGTAGGTTACGAAGCCGGCGTCGGTGATGACCTTGCCTAGCACTCCGCCCGCTGCGGTGATGAA
The DNA here is from genome assembly GCA_963522285.1 of uncultured Campylobacter sp. Classification (GTDB taxonomy): domain Bacteria; phylum Campylobacterota; class Campylobacteria; order Campylobacterales; family Campylobacteraceae; genus Campylobacter_B. The sequence continues at coordinate 11,264 of CAUQWV010000012.1, read as the reverse complement.
GAGGATCGGGCCTACGATTTTTAAGGATTCGTTGGTGATCTCGCTAAATTCGCCTAGTTTGCCGGTTTGTGCGAGCAAAAATACCGCAAAAACTACGCCCAAGGCTAGCGCGATGATAGGATTTCCTAAAAATTGCGAAATTTCGCCCACAAATCCGCCTACTTTTAGGATCTTGGCGACAGAGCCCAGCGCCATAAATAGGATCGGCACCAAAATAGGGGCTAAGCTTAAAAATCCGCCCGGCAATTTGCCGTATTGCTTAAGCAGATCGTCGTAACTTTTAGCGATTACTTCATTCGCTTCGGCTTCGCTTATATGGACGTTTTTGGCGACTTTTTTAGAAAAAAAGTATGTGGCGATCAGCACCGGCAAGGACACTACCGCGCCCATTGCGATTACGAGTAGCAGATTGCCGCCTAGACCCACGGCGCCTGCTGCAGCGATCGGTCCCGGAGTGGGCGGGATGAATACGTGCGAGGCATAAAGTCCGCCTGAGAGCGCTACTGCTAGAGCGACCGGGTTTTCGCCGATTTTTTTACTGATCGCTTCTCGGATCGGGTTTAAAACTACGAAGCCGCTGTCGCAAAATACGGGGATACCTACGATCCAGCCCATTATGAGCATCGCAAGCTCGGGGCGCTTTTGCCCGACTACGCTTACGACCATATCGGCGAGTTTGAGCGCTGCGCCCGTCTTTTCGAGCACGGTGCCGATGAGCGCGCCGAAGATTATGACGATACCGATACTCTTAAACGTGCCGCTGAATCCGTCGCCGATAATCGCGGGGATCTTGGCTAGCGGTATGCCCGCGACGATCGCGAGCGCCAGGGAGATAAGCATTAGCGCCAAAAACGGGTGAACGCCTGCTTTGGAGATCAAAAAAATCATCACGACGACCGCTATGGCGAAGCAGATGATTAACGCAACACCGCTCATAAAAGCTCCTTGAATGGATTTAATTTGCCCGCAAGCGGTTTAAGCTTAAGCTCCGTTTGCGCCTCAAATTTAATGCAGTAATTTTAGCGAAATTTTAATATAAAGCAAGAAAGGCGGCGTTAAATTTATGGAAATTTATGATTTATGCGAAAATGAAAGACTAGCTAGCGGAGCTTATCGGTTGGAATTTATCGGTGCCGCACGGCGAGAGGCGGTTTAAATTTTAAAATTTGCAGCGTTTGGCTTGACTCACGTTGCGCGACGGCGGAAATTTTATCGCGGATCTGTCGTCGTGGCGCAGCAATGGGGGCGGTGCACTTGTACTTTGCACATAGGTTTGGCAGCTTCAGGGCGTGAGCGACGCGTAGAGCTTTGCGGCGCTTGCTGCTGCCGCGGCAGCGGTGGAGATAAGGCAGTAGTGGCGGAGGTGAGGCGGCAACAATGGAATTTTGACATAAGATCGGCGATGATAGAATTTTGATCGCAAACTACTTGCAATAGCGATAAAATTTTAATTGAAACTATCGGTAGCAGTAGTGGCTGAATTTTATTAAAACTATTGGCGCAGCGGCGAAATTTTGATTTTGGCGGCGTCAGAGAAGCTGTTTTCACAAGATGGAATTTTAATCAAAGGCAGAAGCGGCGTCGGTAGGGCTGCGATAAAACGGCGCGTAGCGGCTAGGATAAAAACCAGCGGCAATGCCCGATCTTTAAAATTTTAATCGAAAATGCTCGGGATGCAAGAATTTATAGCGACAATCTTAGCTCGCCTGAGTTGAAATTTTGATCGAGAGTGTTTGACGATAGAATTTCATTCAAAAGCTAGCAATAGCGAAATTTTACGGCTTCGAGAATGGCAGAAATTTTACTATTTGAAGGCAACGGGAAGTGGGGAGGGGGGGGTTACAGCTTTTTATATGATTTTTTGACGAGTTTGCCGTAATCCTTCCGCGATTTTTAAAATTTCAGATGGTATTTGCACGGTTTATATGTGACGAAATTTTATGGCTAGGTGAAATTTATAGAGCCATTTAAATTTACAAAGTCGCTTAAATTTATAAGCTACTGCACCTCTTTTTTGAGCGCTCTTTGCGCGTGTAAATTTTAATCGGCAGCTCTATCTGATCCGCAAAATTTTAGTTTTTGAAATTTTATAAATTTTCGAGCTTGCGTTTTGGCTGAAATTTTGATCCACAACTTCGTCCGCCGCCGCTTTCGCCCAGGCTTCGTCGAAGTTTTGTCCGTTTAAATTTGCGCTGCTAGAGTAGAGCCAGTCAAATTGCCTCAAAAACTCCTCGTGGGCGCACTCTTTTACGACGCGTACGGCTTTTGCGTTCGGATATAAAAACGTCGTTTTTCTCGCGCGGCGCACTAAATTTTTAAATTTAGCCGGCACGCGAGCGAGATTTTTTAGCTCGCTAAGCTTCGCCGTCGTTATGAGGCAGGGTTTGTCCGCCGCTCGGCGTTTGAGTGCGTTTATCTCGCGAAAATCCTTGCTCAAGAATCCCGCCGTCGTATCCGTCTGCGCCAAATAGATCATCTCTCCTCCAATTTTACGCCTTTTTTCTGTCTTTAGCCAGTAAAAATATGCACGAGATAATGAGCGTAAAGCCCGCAAAATCAAGAAACACGAACTCCGTCCCCAGCCAAAAATAGGCAAACGCCGCCGCGCTTACAGGCTCGATGCACGCTATCATGCTCGCCCTGCTTGCGCCTATTATCTTTAGCCCCGTCATGTAAAAGCTAAACGCGCATATCGTGCCCAAAATCACCACCGCCGCAAGCGCCGCAAAGCCCTGCGCGTCGCTCACGCCGCCTAGCTGCCAAACCCGCGTGTAAAGCGCGAGCGCGCCGCCGCCGATGACCATGCCCCAGCCTAAATTTAGCGCGACGGGGTATTTTTGATTTAGCTTCGTTGGGATGAGACTATAAATCACGACGCCAAGCGCGCTAATGAGGCACCAAACCAGCGCCTCCGCGCTGATAACCAGCGAGCCAAGATCGCCGTGGGTGGCGAGCAGCACGACGCCCAGCACCGCGAAAATGAGCGCGATGAGCTCGACCTTTTTAGGCACGCGTCGTTCTAAAAAGCAAACGACGGCAAGGATGAGCGCGGGCGCGGAGTACTGGATCACGGTCGCGACGGCGGCGTTTGAGAGCTCGACACCGCAAAAGTACGAATACTGCGTCATCATAAGCCCAAAAAACGCGTAGATGAGCAGCTGCGGCAAAAGTGCGCGATCTTTTAGCGGCGCAAAGGCTAGGCGCGGCGAGCGAGCGATGTAATACGCTACCATCGCAAGCCCGGCGAGGCCTAGGCGGTAGGGTACGAGCCAGTCGGCGCTGACGCCTTTTTGCGTGAACAGATACTGCCCGCAAACACTGCTAAATCCCCATAATACGCCGCCAAGAAGCGTGATGAAAACGCCGAAAAATTCGCTCTGTGATCTCATTTGCCGCCTTAAATTTAAAGCCAAAGTATACAAGCTTATGCTTAAGCTGGGGTTAAATTTGGGCTAGAGCTAACAGGGCAAAGCTAAATTTTGATTAAGCCAAATTAAATGGCGAAAAACCTAAAATTTAAAAACAAAAAGGAGAAAATTTGAGCGAAACGACTTTTGCGATTATATTTTACTGCGCTTGCGCACTGTTTCTGGCGGCGGTAGGATACTTCGCTTTGGGCGTTTTGGCGAAATTTTACGCTTTTATCAAATTTGCCACGCGCCTTTGCTTACAAGACCCCAAATTTAGCCTCGCTATGTTCGCGCCCGCGTGCATTTTATCGCTTTATATCGCGCTGGTTTCGACGAAAATTTTTAGCATTTATCTCGCCTGCGCAGAGATTTTACTCGTATTTTGCGTATGTTTTGACTTTTTGTGCCTAAGCGCGGCGAAAGCAAATGCAAAGCTGCTAGAAGAGCTAAGCGCGAAAAAGGATTTAAGAGAACCCGAAAAAACTCGCCAAAGAGGCGCTAGAGCGGCTCACAAACTCGCCGAATTCGGCTAGCGTTGCCCTAAATATCCGTCCGAAAAACGCAGCCGTTTGGCGAGCCCTAAGCAAAACAAACGCCCGAAGCTGCCTACAAATCTGTATAATAAGATACGCTGACATCATCACGCAAAAATTCGCAATACCAAAGCCGATCATTTCATAGTAAACAAATAGCTCAAATCTTATCTGCATTATAAACTCCCGCGTCGGACGATAAGAGTGCCATATCCTATAGCCGGAGAAAAAATCATCAAGTCCGCCGAATACCAAAAAGCATACGATAAGCGCAAATAAAATAATGCCTTGCGAAAGCACCTGGGCGTTGTTTTTATTTTCCTCGAGCCTACCGGTAGCTCCTTTTGCCACGCCGTAAAGTCCCGCAAACAGCAAACAAGCTAGTATAAAAAAACATAAATAACTAAGATGAAACGCCGCTACGTCGCCAAAGGCGGTTTTGGTCTGCGCCGCATTTATAGCAGGATAAAAACCTACCATAAACGTCGTAAAGGCCCTAAAAACCGCGTAAGTGGACAAGATGTCTTCGGGTATTATAAATAGACTCAAAGCGGCCAAAATATAAGCGATCAGGCTAACAAAAAAGGCGATTTCAAGCTTGCTTGCGGCCAATCTTAATCTTGCTTTTAGTCTTATCATTTTCTTTCTTTATATTTTGATCGCAAACGGTGCAAGCGGGAATCTAAAGAGTTTTTAAATTCCGTGCGCCATACGGTAGGATTTTAAAATTTCAGAGTCTATGGTAGCGCTCAGCCAAATTTAGAATGTGAATTTAACCTCTAAATTTGGCTGAATTTACGGACGTCAAATTTTGTAGGCTAAATTTGACGTCCGAATCTACGGTTTTAGTTTCTTAATCTCACTCGCCGCTCAGATACTCTTGCAGACTCTTAACCTCCAGCGCGCGGCTAAAGCGGCTAAATTTAAAACGGCGCTTTAAATTTAGACCAGCGCCAGCTTCAGCACTTCTTCGATCCGCTCTACGGGCGTTATTTTCAGATCGTTTTTCACCTCGTCCGGGATCTCTGCCAGGTCGCGCTCGTAGTTTTTGCGCGGGATCAAAACCTCGGCGATTTTGGCTTTGTGCGCGGCGATGAGCTTCTCTTTGAGCCCGCCGATCGGCAGCACCTTGCCGCTTAGCGTGATCTCGCCCGTCATCGCCAGATCTGCGCGCACCTTACGCTCGCTTAAAATCGACGCGATCGTCGTACTCATCGTGATGCCAGCGCTCGGTCCGTCCTTGGGCGTCGCGCCCTCGGGCACGTGGATGTGAAGGTCGAATTTATTATAAATTTGCTCCGAGCTTTCGGAATTTTCCTCCGGGCCTAAATTTCGTGCCGCTGAGCTTTTAGACGCACCGCCATTTACGCGTAATGCGGAGTTTTTGCCCGCGCGTGAGGCTTTTGCTGCGCCCCCTTTCGCGTCTTGAGCGGCTTTGAGCTTGCCCTCGTCGATCAGCACCTTTACGACGCTAAAGGCGATCTGCGCGGATTCTTTCATCACGTCGCCGAGCTGGCCCGTGATCGTCATCGCACCCTTGCCTTTGATCTTGACCGCTTCGATCTTGAGCACGTCGCCGCCTACCGCGGTCCACGCAAGCCCGTTTACGATGCCGATTTGATTGCACTTTTCGACCTCATCGATCTCGAAAACCTTTTTATTTAGAAATTCGCTTAAATTTTTCGTCGTTACGACGATTTTTCTAAATTCTTTGTCTTTTAAAATTTTAACCGCGACCTTGCGGAAGATCGCAGCGATTTGGCGGCGCAGGTTTCGCACGCCGCTTTCGCGCGTGTACTCTTCGATGATCTCGGAAAGGGCGGCGGGGTTGATCGCTACGTCGGCTGATTTTAAGCCGTGGCGCTGCAGCTCCTGGGGGATCAGATAGTCCTTGGCGATCTGAAATTTCTCTTGCGGCGTGTATGAGCTAAGCTCGATAAACTCCATCCTATCGCGCAGCGGCGCAGGTATGAGAGATACGTCGTTTGCCGTGGCGATAAAGATGATCTTGCTAAGATCGATGTTGAAATTTAGATAGTAATCCCTAAAGCTCGAGTTTTGCTCGGGGTCTAAAATTTCAAGCAGAACTGCCGTCGGATCGCCCTTGTATGAGCTTGAAATTTTATCGATCTCATCAAGCACGATGACGGGGTTCATCTGATTTGCCTCGATGAGACCTTGCACGATGCGGCCGGGCATCGCGCCGATGTAGGTGCGGCGGTGTCCGCGTAGCTCGTTTACGTCCTCAAGCCCGCCTAAAGCGACGCGGATAAGTTTGCGCTTAAGCGCGGTCGCGATGGAGTTCGCAAGGCTCGTCTTGCCTACGCCGGGAGGGCCGTAGAAACACAAGATTGCGCCGTCTCCCTTGCCGTCCCCCTTACTCTGCTTACCATTTATGCCGCGAAGCTCCAAAAGTTGCTTTAGCGCGAAATACTCCTCGATGCGTGCCTTGGGCTTTTGCAGGGAGTGGTGGTCTTTATTCAGCTGAGCGGTGACGCCCTCGATGGACATCTTGTGTTTGGCGGTCTTTTCAAAAGGCACCTCTAAAACCCAGTCCAGATAGCTCTGCACTAGCCCCGCATCGGCGTTGTCCGGATGGAGGCGGGCAAATTTATCGATCTGCTTTTTGATCTCTTTGTAGGCATCCTCGCCCAAATAGGGCTTTTTGGCTTCCAGCTTTTTGCGGTACTCCTCGATCTCGACGTCGCGATCGGCATCGCCGCCGAGCTCCTTTTGGATCTGCTTGAGCTGCTCTTTTAAAAAATACTCTTTGTTCGTCTTATCGATCTTGGAATGAACCTTGCTTTTGATCTCCTTTTCGAGCCTCTGCGCTTCGATCTCGTCGGAGATGTAGTTGATGAGGTTGAAAAGACGCTTTTGCAAGTTGCTCTCTGTAAAAAACGAGTAGGCTACCTGCTTTTTTAGGCGCAGTGCGCTTAAAATCAGGTCGCAGACGCGCGCGGCGTCGGTGCCGTCGTCGATGGTCTTTAGCAGATCGTTCGGAAAAAAATGCGTAAGAGTGCTAAGCGTCTTGGTTTTTTCCTTTAGCACGCTTACCAGCGCGTCTAATTTCTGGTCGTTGCCGCGCTCGTCGTGGATGATATCGATGGTAGCGACCAGCGGATCTTGCGAAATTTCTTTTACAATTTTGCCTTTTAGCGCGCCTTGGAATAAAATTTTAACACGCCCATCCGGAAGCGGCACGGTTCTCATCACAGAGCCTACGACGCCTGCGTTATAGATACCGCCGAAGCTTCTATCGCCGCTAAATTCCGACTTTGAGCTTACGACCATTATCATAGATTCGTTTTTGGCGGCCAGATCGAGAGATTTTTTGTTATGTTCGTCGCCGATGAAAAGGGGCGCTATCATAAACGGATATAAAAATAGCTCATCTTCGACGATGATAGGTAGATCGCTTGGGAAGGTTGTATTTTGCATCAGTTGCATCGCTCCTCCTACTCAAAAATCGCGCGGTACCAAGGCGAGCGCGGTTTGATGACGTCGGTGCCGTTTAGCGGGGATTCTTCGATGCGCTGCTCGTAAATTTTAGCAGAACTTTCGCGGTCGGTGCGCTGGTAAAGATCCTTGATGTCGATATTTAGCTGATGCTCTGCAAGCCTAAGCTTCGTTAGCATCGTCTCAAGTAGCGGACGATACTCGCTCTGCGGATATTCGGCGATAAATTTATGAATTTCGTCGATGCTGTTTAGCATTAGCTTTTGGTTGCGATTTGGGCGGCTAAAGGAATCGAAATTTGCTCTGATCTTTAGAAATCTCGCGTATTCGATCTTTTGCGTCGTACCGTAGAGGCGGATATATTCGTCTAAGTATTTGTTTGCTTTCTCGTAGTTTTCATCCTCCACAAAAGCCCACGCCATAATGAGCGTCATCTCCTCAAGCAGAGGCGAAGCGATATGCTCGCTCGAAAAGCTAGTATAGTGCTTCTCGGCATCCTCCATGCTGGCGTTGTTTATATCTTCTAAAATTTTAGAATACCATGCCTCGGGGCTTAGATTAAAAAGCTCGCCGTCGCCTTTGCCGCTGCAACCGCCGATAAACGCGATAAATAGGAGAGCGGATAGAATTTTACTTAGATTTGTCATAAAAAATCCTTGGAATTTATTTAGCTCGTAATTTTATAGTCTTTGAGTAAATGCAAGCTTAAATTCCGCGTTCAAATTTAAAAATGGAATTTCTTTAAAATTTTTGTGCGTTCGGGCTTAAAAATCTTTGCAAATCTAAAAAATTTACGCGATAAATTCTAAATTTAAGTTTAACAATAGTATAATTAGCGCCGATGACGCAGAGTAAGTTTGCGTTTCCGTAATTTCAAAATTTTAAAGAAAGGATGTAAGATGAAAAAAGGTTTTACTCTAATCGAGCTGATCTTTACCATCGTGATTTTGGCGATCACGACGATGGCGATTCCTCGTATCGTCGCGCAGACGACCGAGCTAAATGCCCTTGCGATCAAAGAGGAGCTTGTATATAACGCTAAAGCTTTTATGTCTCGTATATCTAAAGCGCAGTGGGATAGCGCATACGCAGCAGATGCTACGTGCGGAGGAGATGCGAGCTGCATGGATAGAATTTTGACCGTAACTCCAGTCGTAGATGATTCGGGCAATAGTACCAAGGAAGTTAGACCGGGGATTTTGCCGGAAGCTAGTCAGCGTGGAATCAGCTCCCAAGCTCCAGCTACGAAAAAGCAATTTGGTAGAAATGGAATTTCTTTTGGCGGCGGTCGTTATAACGATGTTGATGACTACGATAAATTTACTACTCAAATGACAGTAGGCAATTTAGTAGGCTCTAGCAGTAGAGGTGATTTTATCCTCAATACTAGGATTAATGTCGATGTAGATTATGTAGCAGAGCCTTTTAACGCGGCGGAGTATGCTACGGGTACCGATATGAGAGGTGTTCTTAGAGATCTACCTAACGACGAGTCTGCTGCCCCTACTAATATAAAGATGGTTAGGGTCGCTGCTACGGATATAAACGACGCCGTAGCTAAAGATGGTACTGCTAAATCAGTTGTTTTAAAGGCATTTTTATCTAATATCGGCGTCGGCGTTCAGACAACCGTCACTAGACTACATAACTAATAGGAGCGCGAGATGAAAAGAGGCTTTACCCTTATAGAGCTTGTGTTTGTTATCGTAGTGCTGGGGATCATCTCGATGTTTGGCGCTGATCTATACACCAAGATCTATAAATCTTACGTGCATGTACGTGCGGTAAATCAGCTGGAAGCCAGAACGCAAAATGCGATGATGCTAATCACAAATCGTTTAGAAGATAGAATAAAAAGCTCTACCATAGGTAGAGATCTTTCCGTAAATGATTTTGTGCCGATTAGCGATCTTACCAATCCGAGATTTGATATATTAGAGTGGATCGGACAAAGTGTAGAGACTAGAAATATAAATCAGAGAAATCCTGGCTGGAGCGGCTTTATGTCAATGTCTCAACTCCGAGATAGCACATGGACGGCCGATGCGGATAATGCCGGATATATCGCAGATACTAGGGCTGCGTTTAATATGGTATCCTTGGGTAGCGATTTTCCGCGAGTAGCTAGGATAGTTCGGAATTTAAGGGCTACTGCTTACAATACTCCATCTAATAATACCCAAGTCGCCGTTATATTTAGAGTTGTTACTAATGATGCTTCGCCTACTAGTGTAGGCATAGGCTTCGGCTACGATAGGGCTGTTCGGGCAGACGGCAGAAACCGCGTGCTAATCGCCGTAGGCACTCCTAGTGCTGCGGGTAGCGGTAGTATACAAGGAGAAACTATCGCTATCAATCAATATCCGTTCAATCCAAACAATGCCAACTCTCAGGAATTTTCTGAGCAGTATTATATAGCTCATAGTGCATATGCGATCGTCCCCGCTAATGTCGTAACTTATACGAAAGACAATGCGGGAAATTTGAGTAAGAATTTTGATCTAGTATTGAGGTATAACTATCGTCCATGGAGCACTGTTGCAGGTGATGCGACCTCATACAATAGGGCTAGTAGCGCATTGCTTGCCGAGGATGTGAGCTTATTTAGATTTAAGGATGATAACGGCGCCGTTGCACTTAAACTATGTATGAGAGACGACGGCAGAAATTTTGATCCTGCAGAGCTGGATCTAAACGTTTGTAAAGCACAGGTGGTGTACTAATGAAAACTATGCAAAAAGGCTTTGCTCTAGTAGCGGCCATATTTTTTATTATCATTGTAGCAACTACGGCGATTACGGCACTATCTATAGCATCTATGACGGCTCGCGATGTCAATAATATCCAAGGCAGAGAACAGGCGCTACTGTTAGCTCAGAGTGCTACGGAGCTGGCTGTCCTTGCTATGCAAAAGCATCAGTATCTAACTACCGAGCTTAAGGCAGGGGGCGCTACGGCTGCGACCACTCCTACGTTAAATACGATTACTCTTGAGTATCCGTCAAATGATCCAGCTCAAAAGATGTTTGATATCACCGTGACATTCGGATATTTCGATAGACAGCTAGGTGCGCCCGGCAATCATACCGTCGCTTATAGTAATTTTGGGCAAGGCTCGTCCCAAACACTTGCAAATGGTAGTGTGGGCAGAATTCTAAGCCATGCCGCGCTTGTAGATGTGGTAGTAAAATCTAATGTAGCGGTTATGGGCAGACCGCAGATTACATATCATAGGCGCACTATTCAAAAACCATAATGCAAAGGAGAGACGATGAATTTAAATATCGTAGGTAAGCAGTTTGAGCTAACGGAAGCTATTAAAAATTATGTCGAAAACGCATTTGAGACGCTAGAAAAATATAATCTCGACATCATCTCGGGGCGTTGTGTAATTTCTGCCGACGAGAAGCAAGGCAAAAAGGGCTTCGTGGTGGATTTCTCACTAAATTTAGCGCATCAAGACACTATAGTCGTGCGTCAAAAAGATAAAGATCTCTATGCCGCCGTCGATCTCATCGTAGATCGTGCTTCAAAAGTTCTACGCAGATACCACGATAAGGTAAATTCTCACAAAAATCGCGACGAAATGAAGCAAAACGCCGTAGATAATGCAATCGGCGTTAATGAGCCAAATTTAAACGACGAGGTCGATGAAATCGTCCCTACCGAGCTAGAGCTTTATAAACCGCTAGAGATTGATGAAGCGCTAAATAAGCTGAAAGAAAGCACCGATCAGTTTTTGGTTTTCAATGATATGGACGCTAAAATGCGTGTGCTTTACAAGCGTAAAGACGGTAAATTCGGCTTATTTTAGAATTTTAGAATTTTAGAATTTTAGAATTTTAGAATTTTAGAATTTTAG
>CAUQWV010000011.1:0-76533 GCA_963522285.1 uncultured Campylobacter sp. | reverse complement strand
TCCTATACTTAAAATTTCAGGGGCGGGAGATTTCTCGCCCCTTTTTAAATTTAGAAGAGAATAAAATTCTAAGACCGCAGCCCTTAATTCGATTTATGCTTTAAAATTTCAAAGCGCAGCGTATAAAAATTTTCAATTTTTATTTTATGCGATAAGCTACAAAAATTTAACTCATATTTTTACGCGATAAATTTAATATTATACGTAACTTGCCTTCTATATACCACGAGCGATCGCCAGAGCAGATACGGTTGGTTATTTTCAAGATGATAAGCCGGCTCGAATATGTAATTCCAGCATTGTGAGAGCGGAGCGTTGCGCTAAACGTCCACCCGCACGAACGCCCAGTGCATAAAATCTAGCTTTGGCTCGTATTTGCCGCTGTTAAAATACTCCGCTAGTCGCGCTTCCTCCGTGTCGCTTAGCTCGCCGCCTAGCATCCAGCGCGTCTTTTGCACAAACTCCTCCGCGCTTTTTGCTCCGCCGCCGTGACACCAGGCTTTGATATAGCTAAGGCTCGGTAGATAGCCCATTTGAAACAAGATGTTTAAAAGATAGACGAAGTCGGGCTTTTGCTCCACTTCGCGCCCTATCGCGTCCAAAATATCCCCGTCCACGAAGCTGCCGCCCACCTTAAACGTGATGTAAAGCGATTTTTTAGTCTTTGAAAGAAGCTTATTAAGCGCGGTTTTTAGATCGTCTACCTCGAGGCAGCGCGAGGCAAAAACCACGTCGCACGCGGGTACGTCCGACCAGTCGTCCTCAAAGGCCTTTTGCGCAAATTTCGCGTTTTTCGAGCCATAAATTTGAGCATTCTCATGGGCGAATTCCAGCATTTTGGGCGAAAAGTCATAGCCGTAAATTTGATCCACCTTTTCCGCCGCCAGCACGCTTAACGCGCCCGCGCCGCATGCGAAATCAAGCAGCGTAGAAACGCCTGCAAAATCGACCTTGTCTATAAACTCGCGCGCGTAGGCGCTTTTCATCACGCCCTCGTTGAAGCTCGGCGCCTTTTTGTCCCAATGCTCGGCCAGTTTTTTGCCAAACGAGCTTCTTGCCTTTTGTGCCTTATAAAGCGCGTCAAAGTCGATTTCATCGTAGTTTGAAGCTAAAATCATAATTATCCTTTCTAAAATTTTGCGGGCAGATCGCACCGTTTTTTCGTTAAATTTTAGCGCAAATTTTCATATCGTACTCAAACTGTTTAAAATTTTAAACCGTCGAGCAAAAGCAGCGAGGCATACCCGCTTTTATAGGCTTTTCCTGCCTGCGATCCTTTAAATTTTCGCGATCCTTTAAATTTTCACCGAACGATCGCAGCTAAATTTTAAATCAAAATTTTTAGTCTGCCGCTACGAACACGGAGAATGGATGCCGAAGCTAAGCGTAGAATTTAATGCAAGCAAGAGTACGAATAGCCGGACATGAGTGCAAAAAATAGACAAAGAGCAAGCGCAGTCAAATACCGCTTGCAGTATGCGCCATCGCTCGCGCATTTACTTTTCGCGATAGCAAGAAGCACCGTCTAGCCCCTACTTTTTCGTGATCTTATAGAGCAAATTTCCGATACTTTGTATGATCTGCACGAGCACGATCAGGATCACGACGGTATATGCCATTATATCGGGGCGGAAGCGCTGAAAGCCGTAGCGGATCGCCACGTCGCCGAGCCCGCCGCCGCCGACCGTGCCCGCCATAGCCGTAAATCCGATGATGACGATAAGCGTCAGAGTAATCGCACCGATGATACTAGGTAGCGCCTCGACGAACATTACGCGAAAGATTATCTGCGTCTTGCTCGCGCCGAAGCTCTTCGCCGCCTCGATTACGCCGCTATCAACCTCCAGCAGAGCGCTTTCGATGAGGCGAGCGATAAAGGGTGCCGAGCCGATAGTAAGCGGCACGATCGCCGCAGTAGTACCGATGCTAGTGCCGATGAGGAGCTTTGTAATTTTACGATACGAAATTTCAGATTAAAATTTGCCTAGCATTCGAACTTGAAATTTTAAGAAGCCAAACAATTTAAAATTTAAATTTCTTAAATTTAATTCTATAAAATTTTAGCCTTTGCGGTTACGGATTTTATTTTAAGCTCATACACTTTCGTGCGTTTTAGGGATGCTTTGGAGGCAAACTCCACGCGCGACATATAGTTTGGGGTGTATTTTTCGCAAAGTATCCGCAGGGCGTAAATTTTACGCTCGTCATCTAACACTTCGTTTGCTTCGCAAACGGCGATCGCGCTGCGATACTCTGTCGTATAAACTCTAGAGCCTAAAGCGGCAGCATCGTTTGCGATAGATCGGTATTCTTCATCACTTGGGGTAGGAACGCGGTTGTAGCTAACAAAAACCGCCGTTACCGCGCGTCCGTTTTGAAAGAGTTTCGCCTTTGTGCCGGCAGGCGCGCCGTGGATATAAATAGCGTCTGCATCGCGCACTGGCGAGATAGGCACACTAAAAATTTCGCCACTTTCGTCTATGCAGCTAAGCGTAGCATATTCGCTCTCGTCAATGATTTTTAACGCTTCATCTTCGCTTAGCTGCCTATCTCGTCTGCGCATTTAGTCCATCTGGTTGCGTAGGAATGCGGGCTCGTCGAGCTCGTCGTAGGTTTCGTCTCCGTTAAAATCACCGCTACTTACCTTTTGTCTAGAAAAGATAGAATTTCGACCCATGCTCTCTAAAAGTGCCTTCCTGCGATCCGCTACGTTATCGCTGGCGACCTGCTTTTTTTCTTCGATGCTCCTTTCAAAGCCGGTGGCGATGAGAGTAACTTCGACGCGGTTATTTTCCATCTTAGGATCGGTGGTAGTGCCCCAGGTAACGTCAGCGTCCTTATCCACGGTATCTTCGATGATATTCATCGCGGATTCGATCTCAAGCAAGGAGCAATCAGGCGACATCTTAAAATGCACTAGCACGCCCATAGCGCCGTGGATGGATGTATTATCCAAAAGCGGAGACTGGATCGCACTTTTTAGCGCTTCCTCCGCCGCACCGTCGCCTTCGCTAACACCAATACCCATAAGCGCCAAACCGCGATGCGTCATTACCTTTTTGACGTCGGCATAATCGACGTTAATATCGCTATCGCCCGATTCTAAGATCACGGAGATCATACCGTTTACGGCTTGAAATAGGACATTATCTACGATCTTAAAGGCATCTTTTAGTCCGGTTTTTTTATCGATGATCTTTAATAAATTTTGATTTGGGATAACGATTATGGAATCGCACTCTTTTTTAAGCTCTTCAAGACCCTCTTGTGCTAATCGCATGCGCTTTTTACCCTCAAAACCGAAAGGAGTAGTAACGACGCCGATGGTTAGCGCTTTTTTCTCTTTCGCAGCTTTAGCGACGATGGGCGCGGCGCCAGTGCCGGTACCGCCGCCTAGACCGGAGCCTACAAAAACGATGTCGGAGTAGTCCAAGCGGTCCTTAAGATCGTCGTAGTTCTCCTCTGCAGCCATTTTAGCAAGCGCTGGATCCATACCGCAGCCAAGGCCTTTAGTGGTGTTTTCGCCTAGTAAAATTCTAGTATTTGCGATCGACTTTTCTAACGCCTGTGCATCGGTGTTAGCCACCATAAGCTCAACGTCGGTCTTGGTAAATCCTTCGCGGATCATGTGATTTATCATATTGCATCCGCCGCCACCGACGCCGATAACCTTCATCTTGGCACCGTAGATGCCCTTTCTTTCTTCCATACTATATCCTTTCACGAGTATCTCCTTAGCTTAAAATTTAAAACCAATTTTTCATAGACGACCAAATTTTATTGAAAAAATTCTGTCCGTCTTTTTTGGGAAGTTGGATATTTAGATCCTCCTTCTTAGCCGCACCACTATCCGCTCTGACGCCCTCTTTTTCTATCGCCTTACTGACCTCTTTTTCATAATATTCGTTCACATTTCGTTTCGGAGCCTTGTTTATAACTTCGTCTTTGTAGCGGAGTTTGCCGTTAGAGTCCATCTCGTAAGGGGTAAATTCGCCAAAGCCATACATGCAAAGTCCTAGTGCGCAAGAATTTGAAATATCATCAGCAATCTCGTGCAGACCGCCCACACTCTTTGCTCTTGCGACCCTAACGGAAGTGTTATCAAAAACTATCGCCGCTAGATCGCGCACATCGTCTAGCTTCGCCATGCCGCCGGTGATCACGATACCTGCGCCTATGCGGTCTTTATAGCCGCTTCTTTCGATCTTGTCGGCTATCATATCAAAGGTCTCTTTAACGCGAGCAAGGATGACTTGAGAGATGATCTCAAGGCTTATTATGTGGTTTTCTGACTCGCTATCTCCTAAAGCAGGCAATTCAACTTCG
Organism: uncultured Campylobacter sp.; assembly: GCA_963522285.1. Lineage (GTDB taxonomy): Bacteria > Campylobacterota > Campylobacteria > Campylobacterales > Campylobacteraceae > Campylobacter_B. The sequence goes on along the minus strand of CAUQWV010000011.1, from coordinate 72,207 downwards.
CTATTGCCTTGATTAATTAGATCGTTATAGGTAATTTTAATGTTTTCTGCGTACGGAAGCGGCGTATGCAGCGCTCGCGATAGATCGTTAGTAACGTTGTTAGAGCCGAACATAACCACGTCGTTATAACGCAAGGAATTCCCCAGGTGGATCACTATATCGCACGTAGCACCGCCCATATCGATCAGCACGACGCCGAGCTCCTTTTCGTCTTTACTGAGCGTAGATATGGAGGATGCGTAGCCTGAAAGGACAATATTATCGACCTTCACGCCAGCCATTTCAACGGATTTTTTCAAATTTTTAATTGAGCTTTCCGGCGCGATGACGATATGCGTAGATACCTCTAGACGCGTGCCGCTCATACCAAGGGGATCCTCGATGTGCTCCTGCTCATCGACTCTAAAATCATATGGAAGCACATGTAAGATCACACTATCGCTAGGCACGTTAGCCTGTGCTTCGGCGACCTGCATAGCGCGCTTTATTTCATCCAGTCCAATCTCATTTTCCATAGTTATGACGCCGCGAGATTTAACGCTTTTGGCGTATGAGCCCGAGATAGATATAATGGCTTTATCATAGCTTCTACCAGCGCCTTTTACTGCTGCTTTCACCGCCTGCTTTATTGAGCCCGCGGCCTGCTCTATGTTTGTTATGACGCCCTTTTTGATACCTAAAGTATCGGCTCCGCCAACACCTAAGACCGTAAAAATGCCATCATTTTTAGCGATTATCGCGCGAATTTTAGTCGAGCCTATATCTAGACCTAAAATATACTCACTCACTGTCTTTACCTTTAAAATATCTTTCGGTTTTATAGCGCTTCTCTAGCATTTTGGTTAGATCGTCTTGTAGATTGGAATTTAATAACGCGGTTATCCTATCGGCTACGATCGCTTTTTCTTTATCTATCTCTTCGCTGCTACCTAGGCTCTGCTGTGAAATTTTATACACTACGGCTTTGTTATTAAACATCACTATCCCTTCTTTCGCGGGCTTATTAAACATATCGATAAGAAATTTATAAAATTCGTCATCGCTTAGCTTGGTATTATTTTTACTATTAAGAGATAGCGTGCCGAAATCTTCGCCTTTGAAATTTTTAAGCGCATCTTGAGCTCTTTTTTCAAGTAGCTCTTTGCGTTTCTTCGTTTCAAATTCTTTAGAAGCCAAAGACTTAGCTTCTTCAAAGCTCATCTGCCTAGGCTGTTCTACGCCGTTTAGTTTAGCAATCAAATATCCGCCTTTGTACTCGAAAGGCTTGATGACATCTCCTGGCTTTGCAACCTCAATCTCAGATATTGGAAAATTGCTAGCCGTAGCGACTATGGTTTCATTAGTATCGATTTTGCCTTTTTTAATATCTGGAAAATCTTTTTTTGCGATTTTTTTAGCCTGATCCATTCGGTAATCTTTTAAGACATTAGGTTTGGCTTCTGCAAAATCCAATAGTTTATCATCCAGGCTTCTATACTCGCCTCTGTGTTCTTCATAAAATTTACTTAGTTCGGTCTCATTCACGTCGGCTTTACTAGGTGCTACAAAATATGCTCCGAGAGTATATTTTTTCTCAGTCATAAAATGTGATTTCTCGCCTTCCCAAAATTTCTTTAGCTCGTTATCGTTAAAAGTGACGTTAGCATCGGCGTAGATTATCTCTGCAGAAACCTTATCCTGCATCAGCTGCGATGCTGCAAATGCTTCTACGATCTTAGGGCTAGGTGTTATTTTTAGCGCTTTGCCGAGCTTTTCTAAAGTTAGGACTTTTTGTAGATTGCGCTCAAATTCCTTTTTAGTAAGTCCTGAATTCCTTACGACATTATCGTAAAGTTCCTTACTAAATGCGCCATTTTCTTGGAAATTCGGCGAGTTTAGCACAAATTCCGCCACATCTTTATCACTAGCCTGAATGCCTAGATCTTTAGCAAAATTTAGAAAATACGCTTCACCGATTAGCTGATCTACTGCGATCTGATCTAGATGCATATTTTTGGCTTGTTCTTGAGTAAATTGCCCATCGCTCATAGCGTTTAATCTATTGTATAACTCGGTTGATTTTATCTTATATTCTTGATTCGTTATTGAAATCTGCCCTACTCTAGCGATTGAGCCTGCGCGGTTAGCGTTCATATCATATGCGCCCCAGCCGACGAAACCTGCGCCCACGAAAGCTATCGTACTTATCCAAATCGTCGGTATAAGCGACTTCTTATGCTTTTGCATCCATTCTATCATCTAAATCCTTAAATAGCTAACTAAAGAAAATTTTTGTTAGTAATTATACAGATAAAACCTTATGTAAGGCTGAAAAATAGGCATTTTTGGCGAATTATAACGCGTTAGTAAATGATTTGGTATACATTAATCTTAGCTTAGCAAAAGCAGCTTTGAACTCATTTCTAAAATCGCTATTTTTTTCGCCATTTGCCGCGCGCTCCTTGCATGGGCAAAAACCCCATAGCCGCGAATCACCATTATATCGCTATTTTCATTTATCATATAGTTACAAATTTCATACGGCGCACGCTCGTGCCAGTCGTCGTAGTTCTTAGGATCGTAAATTTCAATGCGCTTAAATTTGCTCACCCCAAAGTAATCTCGTGGCAAAATAAAATCATGCTCCAGCGTATATGCGACGAGATATGGCGGTGTCGCATAGGTTACGAATTTCGCCTCTTTTATATTTTTATAGATATTTATATGTATGTCGCTATCGATGCTAGCATCCTGCCAGCGGTAGTCTTTTTTTGAAAACAGCGTTATAAAATCATCCCTATCCAGGCTATCAAAAATCGCGTCTTTTTTGTTGATCAAGAACTGATTTTCTTTAATTTTTGCTGAAATCGAGCCGTGAAAGATCCCAAAAAGCCTATCTCTAAACATCGAAAGCGAAATTTTGCGTAAAATTTCATAATAATACTCGTCCATCTCTCGCCTTTGTAAAAAATTTCGATATTATATAGGATTAGAAATTTCAAAAGGATAAATTCAGGTGCAAGCTCCACATATTCCGGTACTTTTTTCGCAAACGATCGCAGCATTTTCGCAGCTTGAGGACGGCTACGTTATCGACTGCACGCTAGGCTACGGAGGGCACAGCGAAGGCATTTTGACCGCTAATCCGCGTCTTAAGCTTATCGCTTGCGACAGAGACGCCGAAGCGATAAAATTTTCGCGCGAGCGGCTCAGTAAATTTAAAGATCGCATAGAAATCCACAAAGCAAAATTTAGCGAAATTTTGAAAATTCTGCCCGAGCAAAAGCTCCGCGCAGTTCGCGGGATCTTAGCCGACATCGGCGTTTCATCTCTTCAGCTGGATAAAAACTGCCGCGGCTTTTCCACTAAAAGCGACGCGCTGGATATGCGAATGGACGAGAGTGCAACGCTAGATGCGGCGTATGTCGTAAACCGCTACTCACAAGCGGATCTGGCGCGCATTTTCCGCGAATATGGCGAGCTAACAAACGCTAACGCAATCGCTGCTAAAATAGCTACTGCACGGGCTAACGCACCACTAACAAGTGCTAAAGCTTTGGCAAATTTAATCGGAACAAAGCCCATTAAAGGACGCGGCATCAGCACGGCTACGCTAGCGTTTCAGGCGATCCGCATCGAGGTAAACGACGAGCTTGGCGAGCTAAAGCGCCTGCTCGCACTTATCGAGCAAAAATCACGCGATTCAATTCTAACTAATGCAAATATCGCTATAATCTCATTTCATTCGCTTGAAGATCGCATAGTAAAGGAGCGATTTAGAGCGTGGGGGCGCGATTGCGTCTGCCCTAGAGAGTTTATGCGCTGCGAATGTGGCGGCGGGCATTCGTTAGGCAAAATCCTAACTAAAAGTCCTATAATAGCGGACGCGCAAGAGCTTGTGCAAAACTCGCGAGCAGCGAGCGCAAAGCTAAGAATTTTTCGACTGAAATAACCGCCTTTGATTGCTATGAATTTTAAATTTTGACGAAATTTTGTAAAATTTACAGATTTGCAGGCATTAAATTTTAAAATTTTACGGAATTTTGAAATCCAGCTTTCAAAGATTGGCTTTAGAATTTATGATATTTTCAGCGTTATTTCGAACGCGCAATGTCTAAATCATAAAATTTAACGTTGAATTTTACGCTAAATTTAATGTATAATTTTATGAGATTTAACTGCTACATATTTTAAAAACTAAGTGGCAACATAGATACAGAACCGAGCGAGAGTTACAATTTGGCGCCTAAAGCAAGCGGCGTAATGCCAAATCTCGTTCTTTGCTTTAACGAAATTTTGTAAGCGAGCCGTAATTTCATTGACCTTTTAGATGATAGAGCTTATATTGCAAATAAATACGCTTAACGTTTTAAGTTGCGTAAAAGACGTGATAAAAATTTTAAGCGGTTTTTCAGACGATTTGATAAAAATTTTATAAATAGTCAATCTCGGTAAAGTGAGCTCGATTTTTACCCGCCAAAGCGATTTTTCCCAAGCGGGCGGTGCAAAAAAACGAGCAAAATTAACGCGATGCTTCTTTTGAAGCTTCTGCTGCTATACAGTATCGTGAAAAGAGCCAGATAAATAAACGCAATAGCCCGCTAAAGTAAAATTTTGATTTTGCTGACCGAGATAGAATTTGGCGAGTTAAGATAAAATTCCATTTACCGAGGTAAAATTGCAAAGAAAAATTTTGCTCGTAACTTTGGCTTTTAAATTTTACCTTAACGGCTCATTGCTGGGCGCAGGCGAGCTGCGAGCTTCGAGCAGAATTTATCTTGACGCATACGCCTCGGCGGCGAGTAAAGATAAGATCGTGGTTTTAAATTTATGGAGATTTTAGATGAATAAATATGAATATTTTGCCGACGACGATGACGGGCACGACTTCGCAGGGACATCTGATCTAGCGGGCATAGAGCTTGCAAAAAGACGAGCTATGGAGGATCTGACGGATGAGGAGCTAGAGGATAAGCTTGCCGCGGATCTTTCCGCAAAACGAAACTACGCGGGCGCAGCGGGCGGTTACGACGATTTTACCGGCTTGGGATTCGAAAGTTCAGGCTTTACAAATACCCAAAACTACCTAAATTCCGAAAGCGGCGAAATAAAATTTAATAAAAACAGCAAAGTAAAATTCAAAGGACGCGGCGACGCAAATATTTCAGCCACTCGCGGCAGCGATAATTCCAGCGGAGCGAGCTACGGCGATTTTGCAGGTGCCAATTTTACTGGCAAGGCGGATTACGCGGCGTTTGCAGATGCAAGCTTTACAGGCACGCAAAATCAAAATTACGCGGATATGGGCGCGCAGGATTATTCAAGCCTTGCTGCAGGGCGCGGTTACGGCAGTTTTGCGGGTGCGCAGGACGAACTACTACGCAACTACGACGCCGAGAAAAAAAAGGAGAAAAATCTCACGCTTTATCAGCTTTTAGTCGTTTATCTGCTGATCGGATTTGCGTTTTTGCTGACTGTGCCGGCGATTTACATCCGCAACGAAATTTATTACATCAGCCGCGACATCGCTGCGCTTCGCACCAAGCACGAGGTTTTGCTTGAGGAAAATCGTGCGCTTAACAACGATATCGAATATCTGCGCTACAAAAATGAAATTTTAGATCCGCAAAGCGTGCAAGAAAATGGGCGCTGATGGGATTTTGCTCGCGGCGTTTGCGTTTTTTGCTGCGCTAGTGCTTGCCTTACTGATCGCGCTCGTGCTGCAAAACCGCCGCATAAGCGATGCAAACTCCGCGCTCAGCGAGCTTTTAAGCGAAAGGCTCACAGCTCAAAGTGCCAGAGCAAGTGCCGAGCTTTTTAAGCTAAATCAAAGCCTAAACGACGGCTTTAACGATAAGCTCTATTATCTTAATAGATCTCTAGGCGAGGGCTTGCAACGCCAAAGCAGCGCGCTTAGCGAGAATTTAAGCTCGCTGGATCGCGGCTTTAAGGACATAGCGGAAAATCTAGCACGAATGAGCGAGCAAAATAAAACTTCACTTCAGGTGCGTGACGAAATCGCAAGGCTAAACTCGATTTTAGGCAACGTCAAGCTGCGCGGCAACTTCGGCGAGTACCGATTAGAGAGAATTTTATCGATGATTTACGGGCAAAACGCCGCGTTTTACGAGCTGCAAAAGCACCTACCAAACGGCAGAATCGCAGACTGCGCGCTGCACATCGCAAAAGAAAAAATTCTTTGCATCGACTCAAAATTTCCACTTCAAAGCTATGAAAAGATCATCGCCGCCTCCGCTTCAAACGACGCCGCAGCACTTGCTAATGCGGATAAGCAGCTAGCCGCAGATATGAAAAAGCACGCCGCAGATATCGCGGAGAAATATATCATACCGCCTCTTAGCACGGAGTTTGCGGTGCTATTCGTGCCGAGTGAGGCGGTTTTCGTCTACGTCTGCGAGAGGCTGCCGCAGGTGCTTGAATTCTGCGCGCAAATTGGCATTTTTGCGGCATCACCCACGACGCTGCTGGCGCTTTTAGGCACGATCCGAATCTTTGTAAAAGACGAGGCGCTAGCGCAAAATATAAAATCGGTAAAAGATGAAATTTACGCGCTAAAATCGGACTTTGAGGCGCATGCTAAGTATGCGACGGCGCTTCAAACATACGCAGATAAGCTCGCTGCGCAAGCGGAGCTTTTAAACAAAAATGCAAAATCTCTAAAAGCCCGCTTCGAGCGTTTTAGCGAGCTGTAATGAGGGCAAACCCTAGCGCAATGCGGCTTGGAGTGCTTTAGCAAGCTTGTAACGCGGCAGCATTTTGAGCGGCTAAATTATCGACAAACTCTCATAAAGCTTTAGTTTTTGTATTTCGAACTTGCAGGCTTTCTAAAATTATCCACCGGGCGGCTTATTTTGTGTATTCGGTGTTTATTCGGAGTAAAATTTCAAAAACGGACGCAAATCTCAAAACATACGCCGCATTTAAAAAAATGGAAAGATTGGGCGCGCAATCTTACTCGGCGGCAAGATAAAATTTTAAGTTCTACGCGGCGCCAAAACACACAAAATTCTCTTGCAAAATCGCAAAATTCTAAAATTTCTCGACAAAAATCAGAGCCATAGCACTGCAAATTCGCAAAATACCTTCGCGCTAAAAATTCCAAAGCTCACCTTTGCAATCCAAAATAACCGAACGTCTAAATTCTGCGCGCAAATTAAAATTACCGAACGTAAAAACCGCATACGCAAGCGAAAAAAATCGCACTGCGCCTTAAAGCTACCCTAACGATCTCGTTTTACCGCTCTTATACGCCGCGAAAATCGCGCAGCAGGTCAAAACTGAGCGAGATAGGATTTTAAAGGCTTGATTTTACGATCGATCCAAGCGCCTAGGCGCCAATTCAAATCCACTCGATGAAATTTATTTATATTGAGGCTGCGAGGCTTTGGCAGACACATAAACGGACATAAAATTCCACGTGACGGAATTTTTAGTGCGACTTTGCACCAATCCGATTAATAAATCGTTCGTCGTCCGCCTCGCAGCTAAATTTTGGGGTATTGCTTTGACACTTTAAGCCACTAATTAAAATTCACACGGTGAAATTTTTGAGCGCGACTTTGGGAGTTCGTGCCGATTCGATTAATAAATTGCGCGCTCCTTAGCCAATGCGCGAGTATGTGGCGCCGTTATATGATTACCGAAACTTGGCGCACCAAGCTAAATGCGGGAACAAATAAGCACCACGCTATGCTTCACACCGCGACTTTATATCGCTAGATCCAAGCGTAAGAAATAAATTTTAGACGCTTTTTGCTTCGCGTAAAATTTTCAATATTTTTTAGAGATTTTATAAAATTTTTAAGCGTTTTGCGCCGCTGCGCTACAGCCGTATAACCGCACCAAATCTGCGCTGCCTATTTATCGGTCGCGCAATTTTTGTTGTAGTAGGCGATGGTACGCTCGTACTCGTCGTAAGTCTGTATATAATCGTTCGCGACGCTTGGGTTTGCGTATCGATCCTCGACCGCTAAAAGCTCCGCTTCAAGCTGTTTGTAGTGCTCATAAACCTCCGCACAGGCGCGATCGTGGGCGTCGCCTTGCAAGATTATAGATTTATCGGAGCCCGCGCAGCCTCCGAGCCCTAAAACGACAGCGCAAAGCGTACCGCATAAAATTAAGCTTTTCAAAATTTTTTCCTTATTCCAAGTAAATAAATTCGGTGTAAAAAGAGGTGTGGTTATAAGCCGAGTTCCGTTACAGCGGTCATTTATCTAGACCGATTTTTGCAAATCGGTTCGAGCGAACGGTTCGAATATAAGACGAAACCACCCGTTCTTGCTGCAGGTTGGGTTTGCATTGCCGCTCGTGTCTCCACGCGCGCGGTGGGCTCTTACCCCGCCCTTTCACCCTTACCGCTTGCGCGGCGGTTTGCTTTCTGTTGTACTTTCCCTAGGGTTGCCCCCGGCGTCCGTTAGACGCAACCTTGTCTTATCGCAGCTCGGACTTTCCTCTCCTTGCGGAGCGACCGCACGCCACACCCGAGCGCAATTATAGCTTTTTTTGGCTTAAATTTCATGGCTTGCGAAATTTAAGGGGCGGAATTTTACGGCGTGAGCAAGTATAAACACCAGCCTGCACCATTACCTCCGGAGGATGACGACGATAAAGAAGCTAATAAATTAAATCACATCTTTAACAAAACAGAGCATAAATTAGATGATTTTTTAAATAAATTTGAAAATAATCAACAACAAGCTTATAATGCTATAATTAAAGAATTTGAAAAAGATATGGCAAATGGTGAGTTGCCAAATAATTTTACTAATGGTCATAAAGTCAATATTAAAGGCTATGAAATTACTGTACGTGGAGTTATAAAAAATGGAAAACCAAAAATCGGAACGATGTTTATCCTTAGACAATTTTACAGATATTGCAAATATCGAAGCTGAAATTATTAAGCTAATAAGTGATGATTTAAGCGATTATGCGCTTTATGAGCAGTTTGAAAATTCAGAAATTACAAAAAGAGAGGTTTCGACAGCTGGATATTATTGCCATTTCGAGTGTAAAAAAATATTAGAAAAAAGCAAAAACAACGGCTTTGTCGGCAATGTAAATTTAACGCTTTCTGATGAAAACATTGGAGGAGCTATGGTTCTTTTGGAAAATGGAATTTTAAAAATGTTAGAATGCTACTTTTGGGAAGAGAATAATTTTTTTGAAAATATTGTAAACGGGCAATAGTAGATAAAAAACTTAAGCGATTTTAAGCTTAATAATATTTTGTTGATTGTCGACGAAAATGAATTTGGGCAACTATAAAAAGTGAAATTTATCAAATTCACCTACGACCGAGCAGAATAAAATTTTAAATTCTATGGCTTAGACAAAGCGGTACGCTTTCTGCGATAAAATTTCATAAAATTTCATAAAATTTTTCTACCGCGCAAATTTAAACCCAAGTAGCCAAGATTTAAAATTCCGCAAAATTTCGCGCAGCATGGCGAGGTTTGGCGTGAGCGCGACATGGGGGGGGGTGCGAGCCCTAATCCGCGGCGGCGCGCTACGTAGCGCAAGTGCGACGTGAATCCTACTCTACGGCGCGGTTTGACGCGGCATTACATGGGACGCGTGAGTCCTTACTCTACAGCGCGCGGTGCGGCTCAATCCTCGTCCGTCGCGGCGCCCTCGAATATATCTCGGTGCAAAATTTCTTCCAAAACGACCGTCGCGTAAGAGCCTTTCGGCAGGTAAAAACTGAAGCTAAAATGCGCATTTTGCGCATCGTAGGCATGCTGTACGCGCTCCATAAAGCTCCACGCAAACCTGCGCGAGCCGTTCATCTGCGCCTCAAACTCGCGCGAGGGCGCGAAAATTTCATCTTCAAATCTGCCGCCAAGCCCGCTAGCTCGCAGCTTCGCTCGCCCCACGATAAGGCCTGCGCTCGTGATTTCTCGCCTCGAAAACCGCTCACACTCCGCGCCCAGATCGTCACAGCTAAAAAACGCGCCGTGGGGAAAGTGTCCTAAAATCTCGCCTCTTAGTAGCTTAAAAAACTGCGGCTGAGCCGCGATCTCGCGCGCCTCCTCCTTGCTTAGCCCGTAAATTTTAGCAAACTCTCCAAGGCTAAATTCCGCCGCAAATTTTGAAATTTCGACCCGCTTGCTGAGCCAGCGGTTGAAAAGCTCGCTCTGATAGGCGCTGATTAGAAAGTCGCGCATTTTGGGGTTTTTAAGCCGCCTCTGTCCGCGCAGCACCTCCTCGCCCTGCGCCGCGTTATCGCCGAACTTGCCGAAGCGCTGATAGCCGAAGTAGTTCGCAAAGCCCTCGCGCCCTAGCGTATCTAGCGCGGCTGCGAGCTTGACGGCGTCGGGCGGTAGGATCTTTTTTAGGCGGATGAAAAAGTCGTTACCCTTTAGATGTCCGATTTTAAGCTTGTTTTTGTGCCTTTGCACGCTTAAAATTTTAAGGCTTTCGTGCGAAAATCCGCCCAGCGCGGGTTCAAATTTAGCGGGCATGCTAATGTGCTGCGTCGTAAGGCCCTGCTTATCTTTAAGCCCCGCGTAGCCGAACTCGCGCATCTTAGCGCCCGTGCGTTCACTTAAAATCCGCAGCGCCTCGTGCGTGCTGATGCCTTTTTTTTGCAGCAGCAAAATGCAGTGCTCGCCCTCACCGCTAGGCTCGTAAAGCGGCACTTCGCGCACGACGAAATCGCTTGAGTTTTTACTAAAATGCGCATTTATCGGCGCGTGATTTAGGGTGTATAAATTTTTCATAGCCCGCCTTTGCGTTAATCTAAGGCTCAATTTTATAAAATTGAGCCTAAAAAACTCATTATTAAGGCAAATTCTAGTATCATTCGCCATAAAAAAAAGGATGAAAAATGCTTCAAATCAGGCTCTTCCGCTTCAACCCGCGCTGCGACGTCGCAAGCTACTTCAAGCCATATGTTTATGAAAGCGCTCCCTTTGCCGATCTTGCAGCACTGCTTGACGACATCTGCGCGCACGATCCCTATTTCAGCGCACAGGAGGTGGAATTTGTAAAAATCGGGGGCACGACGGTGAGCGTAAAAGAGCCGCTAGATACGCTTATAGCGCACTTTGGAAGCGAGCTAATCATCGCGCCTCTTAGCGAAAAAGAGGCGATAAAGGATCTGTGCTGCGAGCCGAGAGCGTTTTTGGATAAATTTAAAGCCTTTGAGAGCATCGCAGATGTCTCTGATTTCGAGTTTTACAAAAGCCTCGCGCCCTATTTTTACTCGACGAAAATCCCCGCATGCTCGCAGGAGTTTTTGGGCAACAGCGCCTTTATCTTCGCGCACCGCCTGATGCAGAAGCATCCGAGCGAGCGCATGAGGATTTTGGAGATCATCGAGCCGCAGATGGCGTATTTTACGAAGTGCGACGCCGTGGGGATGGAGTTTGACGACCGCGCGGCATACAGGGCGTTTTGCGATATTTTAAAATTTGAACCCGCGCGCAGCAATAAAATTTTAAGCGCGCAGAGCATGGCGGAATTTGACGCAGCGGGCGCGAAGCATGATTTTAACGGCTTTAACGTCGCCGTGTGGTACGACGAGGCCGCAGAGGAGCTGGCTAGCAGGCTGGGCGGGCAGATCGTGCACTTTGAGCACGAAGGCGCGCCGCTTGGAGCGCAGATATACGAGCGCGAGGAGGAGTGCGCGCTGCGGCTGGGGGGCGAAATTTTATTTGACGCGTTTGATAGCGGAAGCGATTTTTTGCTAGTAAATTCCAAGCTCGCGCTTGATTTTTTAGACGGCAGAAGCGATGAGATCCAAAGGCTTTTCGGCAGAGATCTCGCGGGCTTTTATCTAATTGCGACGGATGAGCTCATCGCTCTAGCTCGCGGCGAGAGGCCCGACTTTTCGGCACGCAAGCTAAAACCGACGCTGATTTAAGCGAACAGGGTTTTAAAATTTATCCTATTACAGCGGTAAAATTCTAAATCGACTGTATATTTATGATCGGCTAAAGCAAATAGTTTTCTTAATCGCAGGCGGTTTATCCTATACTATTTCTTTAATTCGGCATTTGCCTGCTTTTAGTATTAGATTCACAATTCTATTTTTCATTTCTTGAATCTATAACGGTTATTTTAAAATTTTTTATCTGTTTCCTAAGTCCGTCAAAGCCGAATGCTATAAAAATATTTCTTAGTAATGGTATTATCTTACTTTTCGGAAGATTGTGACTTTGTTCTGGACATATAGATATAACTTTCCATACCCTATCATATACCACCTCATTTACTTTTTGATTCCTTACATAATATAATATAATATCGAATATATCGCCTTTATAGTATAGTTTCCATAATGTTTCAGGAAGCATCGCATGATCACAGTTTGGATCAGGAAAATATCCAGTTTCCATAATCCAGCAGTCTAAATTTCTATCAATAATCCATGGTTTACATTTTGGTAATCTCTCATACATTGGATTATATTTATGATAAATCTTACTAAGCCCATACTTTTCATCATCCTCTTTTGTGATGATTGCATTTTCAAACGCCATTTTATCCCCTCTTCTTTAAATTTTAGATCTGAAAATTACTTGAATATTCTCTTTAGGGATAAAATACGTTATAACGTCTCCTCCCTTAAACTCATTTAAAATTTCTTTTAAAATATCTACAATCTCCTGCTTTGTTATATCCCCAAGATCGCTTCTTATAGATTCCAGTTCATATATTAGTATAAACGGATTATCCGTATCTTTTTTACCTGTATATTCATTATGTATATTCCTCAGATCGATTTCTATATCTTTACCCTTGTAGTGCAAGATCCATATATCTTCGCCGCTATAGTTCATATCTCTAGGATCTCCGATAGTGATACTGCACACTGAAAAAAGCCAAATACCTCTTTCTCGATCTATGCACCAACTTCTTGAATTTAGAATAGCCCATTCCAGCTTAACTTGATGATACTTTTCGCATATATCATTGCTTGGTTTTAGCAAATCGTATTTCTCGACATCCTCTTTTGAAATTTCCTCTGTAACAAACGCCATTTTCTCCTCCTTAAGAATTTAAAATTTTAGATCGCTTGCGGGTTGCCGCCGTCTTTTGCTCTTTACGACAGATCGTTTAGCCATTTTCGCGGCAAATGGCTAAATATACGCTAAATTTTATCTTGCCGCGCCGCGCAAATTTTAAAATTTTGCTTTTATACAGGCGCTATTTTCTTGCGGGTCTCCCGCCGATAACTCGCCGCCTGTAGTTTAAATGAAATTTTAAAATTCCACTACCTGTGCGCATGGATAAAATTTTAAATTTTCGTCGTCCACGCGCACGAATAAAATTTTGAAATTCCACGCCGCTTAACACGAGCGGACGAAATTTTATAAAATTTTGCCGCCGCAAATCAAAGCGCAAATAAACGCGCTAGCGCACAGAAATCGCGCGAATTAACAAAAATCGCATTTGAATTTTATCGATAAATTTATGAATTCCGCCTACGCTTCGGCGGTTTCGTTTTCGTCAATTACGGCTTGCATCGTGTCTCTGGCGTGCTGCAGCCAATCTTTATCGCTCGTATCGAGCAGGTCTAGGTAGATGATTTTGACGTGCCCGCTATGGACGGTGAAATCGTGAGAGTTTGCGATGTGCTGCGTGCCGATGAGTACCACCGGCTGGACACGCAGACCGAGCTTACTAACGATCGCTTTGGCGCCGCTTTGGAATTGCAAAAGCTGCGTGCCGCGATGTCTGGTGCCCTCGGGAAACATCGTGATGACGCGCCCTTCGCTCACGCGCTGCTGTACTTCGTGCACGATCCGCACCAGATCGCGCGGATTTGAGCGATCGACTTGGATCATCTTCGGAAGAGTGATGATTTTGCCGATGATAGGGATGTCTGCGATCTCCTTTTTAGCGATCCAGCAGATATCGGCGGGATGGGTCTCTTCGAGTACGACGATATCCATTATGCTTTGGTGGTTGGCGATTACTAGCTGCGCGCGCGGATCGGGGGTACCTATGATCTGGATATCGTATCCAATGCCGTAGCGCTGGAAGCGCCCCCAAATGCGACGAAAGCGGCGATGAGAGGAGTTTTTCACCGCCATGGCGATCACGACGCAAACGACGGTAAAAATAAACCAAATCGCGTAAAATAACGCTCTAATCCTTGCTAAGCTCATCTTTTTTAACCCAGCCGATCTTGTTGCCACCCAGCATGATTTTATAAAATTCCTTATTCGTACCCAAAATTTCAACCTTTTCGGGATTTTTAGTCACGTAAAACACGGTGGAGCTTTGCATAGGCAAAATTCTAACCGGGGAATTTTGCGCGATACTGCCCGTGCCGTAAGGCCTCTGTGCGTAGAAATTTACCGCCAAAATCAGCACCGCAAAGATGAGCGGCGTGATATTTTTACTAAGCAGAAACATCACCAAAAGCACGGCAGCTAGCGTGTAGATCGCGATCTGCTTGTAGGCTTCGAATTTGCTCTCTTTCGGATTTAGACCGATCTGCGTGCTAAGATCCTCAGCGCGCGGATTAAGCTCAAGACCGAAATTTTCAAATTTTTTAGTATTAAGATTGAAATAGCTGAAGTCTAAATTTGTGATATTTTTATCCACGACGGCGAAATAATATCCGCTCTGACTTGCGTATGTGCCGCGCACGGAGTCCACACCCTGCTTGATAATGGCTGGATTATCGATACTAAAAGCGCTGATTGCGCCGTTTCGGATACCAAGATCGAGCGTGAGTAAATTTGAAGCGTCGTCAAATTTGGTAGTTTTGTAGTTTTTAAGTTTTAGCTCGTCGGCTACGATATGCGAAAAATTAGGCTTCGTATCAAGCTTTATAAATTCCGGATTATCAGGTTTGATGGAGCTTTTTTCAAAGAATTCTCCGTTACGCTGCAGCGTCAAAACGAGCTCATTTATCTTATCGCTCTTATCACTTGCCGCAAACCACAGCGTCGTCTCAAACATCTCGTCGCCCTCAATCCACGTAAGATTGTCAGCATTAAGCCACTTCATACCATTGGTGCGGCTGATCTCTAGCTTTGGCTTAACGGTGATTTTCTGCCCTAAATACACGGCGAAATCAATCTTAAAAATTTGATTGCAATACACCTTCCTAGGCATCCCGCTGGCTTTTAGCGTAAGCTCCTTAGGCTTAATGTCCTGATAGACCTTATCGTCGGATACGTCCAGATCGACTTCGTTAGTAGGCGCCAAAGCCTTAAGATCATCGATGCTTAGATTATCCATCGACATAACCTCTTTTTTATTATACTTCAGCATCACCTTGGAATTATCGCGCGTCTGCGGCTCGTCGGGCTTATCCTCAGCTTTTTTCGGCGCATATTTACTTAGATCGTCAAGCGAATCGATCTCAATCTCCGGCGCAGCAAACGCAAGCGTGCAGACACCTAAAATAGTAAGAATTTTTTTTAGCAAATTAAGCCTTTTAGCATTTTCTCTCCGTCCGTGCCGCCCAAAATAGGCTCTATCGCGCGCTCAGGATGCGGCATCAGGCCGAAAATCTTTTTGTTTTTATCGCAAATCCCGGCGATTGCGTCCACTGAGCCGTTCGGATTTAGATCCGCACCATTTTCGTCGCAATATTTTAGCAGCACGCAGTCCTCGTCGTATAGCGACTTTAGCGTATCCACAGGCGCATAATAGTTTCCCTCGCCATGCGCGATCGGGATATTTAGAATTTCGCCCTTATCGCAACAGTGCAGAAATTTATTGTCGTTTGAAACGACGCGCAGATGGTGAAATTTTGAGATAAAGCTTAAATTTATATTTTTATTCATCGCGCCTGCAAGCAAGCCTAGCTCCAAAAGCATCTGAAAGCCGTTGCAGATACCCAAAATATAGCCGCCCTTTCGCGCGTGATCAAGTACCGCTTGCATTACGGGGCTAAATTTAGCAATCGCCGCGGTTCGCAGATAATCTCCGTGGCTAAAGCCGCCAGGAAGCACGATCAGATCGGCGTTTATGTCGGTTTCTTTATGCCAGATTATCTGCGTTTCGCAACCGAGCTTATCAAAGGCGTATTTGCTGTCGCGCTCGCAGTTGGTGCCTGGGAAATTGACGATCGCTACCTTCATATCACGATCTCGTAGTCTTCGATGACGGTGTTTGCCAAAATTTCATCGCACATTCTAGCGACGTCGGCATAAATTTTATCCCTATCCTCGCCATCTAGCTCAAGGACGATCTGCTTGGCTACACGCACATCTCGCACGCCGCTAAATCCAAGCGAAGCGAGGGCGTGCAAAACCGCCTTGCCCTGCGGATCTAGCACGCCCTGCTTAAGCCTTACGTTTACGATCACCTTCATCGCTTATCCTAAAATTCTACGCAAGACCTCTTCGTAGGCCACTTTTACGCTACCGAGATCCTGTCTGAATACGTCCTTATCGAGCTTTTTGTCGGTCTGTTTGTCCCAAAAGCGGCAGCTATCGGGGCTGATCTCATCTGCAAGCAGGATATTGCCGTCCTTATCTCTGCCGAGCTCGATTTTGAAGTCTACGAGCTTTAAATTTCGCTCGTCAAAAAATTTAATCAAAATTTCATTGATCTTGCGCGCGATCTTTTTGAGCTCGTCGAGCTCGCTTTGACTCTTTACGGCGCCAAGCAGCAAGCAATGCTCGTCGTTTAGTATTGGATCGCCCAGATCGTCGTCTTTGTAGCAAAACTCCACCAGCGTAAACGGAAGCTTCGTACCCTCTTTGATGCCCAGACGCTTTGTAAGCGAGCCGGTGGCAATATTACGAGCGATGATCTCAAGAGGGAAAATTTTACATTTTTTCACTAGCTGCTCGGTCGGACTGATCGTCTCTACGAGCGCAGTGGCGATGCCGTGCTTTTTAAGCAGATCAAAAATCAGCGTCGAAATTTTACAATTCAGCGCGCCCTTACCGCTCTCTTCGGCCTTCTTGACGCCGTTAAACGCCGTCAGCGAATCTTTAAATTCCGAAATCAAAAGGTCGTCACTTTCGTTAACCGACCACATCTTTTTGCCCTTGCCTTCGTAGATAAGCTCTTTTTTGGTAGCTTGCATCACACTCTCCTTACTTGATGTTTAGAATTTTTATCGCGTCTATTGCGGTTTTTAACTGGATATCGTTATTAATCTGCTCTGCGGTGATGAAATTTTTCTCATCCTTTTTCTGAGCATCTTTTTTCTTGGTCTCAACCTTGGCTAACTCTCCTTGCAGGTGCTTTTTGAGATCGGCTTCTTTTAGCGAGAATTCATCCTCGTCGCGGCTCGGCACCTTGCCCGGCGCCACTATGAGATCAGGCGTCACGCCCACCGCTTGGATAGTGCGGCCGCTTGATAGATAGTATCGCGCGATGGTTAGTCGCAGAGCTTCTTTATCCTCTATCGGCAGGATCACCTGCACGCTTCCCTTACCAAAAGTTTTTTCACCAACCAACACGGCGCGCTTTAGATCCTGAAGCGAGCCGCTTACGATCTCGCTTGCGCTTGCGCTACCGCCGTTTACTAACACTACCAGCGGCAAATCAGTGATCTTCTTTTTAGGATCGGCGTTATGCGCTTCGGTTTCGTTTTTCGCGCGCCCTTTTTGAGAGACAATAAGACCTTTGCCGACGAATAAATTTACAAGCCCGATCGCTTGATCCAAAAGCCCGCCCGGATTGTTTCGCAGATCCAAAATAATACCCTTGGCGTCTCTGTGCTCTTTTATAAATTTGCTCGCATCCGGAACTACGTGTTGATCGAAATTAGTAACGCGCAGATATAAAATTTTATCTTCCTCGATCATCTTGGCATAGACGGATTCTACTTTGATTATGTCGCGGATAATATCGACGTCGAAAGGTTTGCTAACACCCTTGCGCACGATCGTTAGAGTGATTTTGGTTTTCGGCTTGCCGCGCATTTTTGAGACTGCATCGTCGATCGTGATGCCGAAGGTCGCGTTGCCGTCGATACGCAAGATCACGTCGTTAGCCTGAATGCCTTTCTTATCGGCAGGAGTACCCTCGATAGGCGAGATGACGGTCAGAGCGCCGTCTTTCATACCCACCTGAATTCCAAGTCCGCCGAACTCGCCTTCGGTCTGAACTTTCGTGTCGTTAAACGCCTTTTCGTCCATGTAGCTTGAGTGCGCGTCGAGGTTATTCATAAGCCCCGAGATCGTCTTGTCCACAAGCTCGGAAAAAGTCATCTCATCGACATAATTGTTTTCGACGATCGCAAGCGTTTTGGTAAGCTTAGCTAGCGCCTCCAGACGCGTTTTTTCGCTGTCTGGCTTTTTGGTCGCATTGACCTCTCTGGCTTGTAAATTTCCGGTAAAAAAACTAACGCCTAAAAATAGAGAAAATATGAATCCCAAGCCGAAGAAGAGGTGTTTTTGTCGCAAAGTTTATCCTTGAAAGTAAAATGGAGTGAATTTTATAGAAAATTGGCTAAAAATAAGGTAAATTTCATACGAAATTTGCGCGTTTACGGATAAATTTAAGCCGAAAATTTTAAAATCTCACTAAAAAACCTTGACATAAAGACACTAAAGTTATATAATGCAACCAACTTCAACTTTAGGAGAAAATTTATGAACGAAACTATTGAAATTTTAACCGATAAAATGCGCTCTTTGCTCGAAAGCAGCGTTTCTTTGGCGATCCATTCCAAAAATAGCGAAGTGGGCGTATTGCACATGCTCTGGGCTTTGGTAGCCGACAGCGGCTCTGTGCTAAATCAAATTTTTAATAAATTTAGCATCGAAAAGACCGCAGTCGAGCTTGAGATCAAAAGCGAAATTTCAAATTTGCCTACGAGCTCAAACGTCACGAAGGAAAACGTGCGAATCTCGCGCGAGCTGATGAACTCGCTAGAGCTCGCAAAAGGGCTGATGACGAGCTCGGGCGATAAATTTATCGCCGTAGATACCTGGCTGATCGCAAATTTAAACGCAGATCCGCTAAAGAAAATTCTGTCTAAATTTGCAGATCTTAGCGAGATCAAAAAGGAGCTAGAGGCGCTTCGCGGCGGCAAAAGTATCGATTCACAAACCGCCGACGAGACGCTTGAGGCGCTTAGTAAATTCGGCGTCGATCTCACCGCCAAGGCAATCGCGGGCGAGCTCGATCCGGTCATCGGCCGCGACGAGGTGATCTCGCGAATGATGCAAATTTTAATCCGCAAGACGAAAAACAATCCGATCCTGCTCGGCGAGCCGGGCGTGGGAAAAACCGCGGTCGTCGAGGGTCTTGCGCAGCTGATCGCCAAAAAAGAGGTTCCGCTCAGCCTGCAAAACAAACGCGTCATCGCGCTTGATATGAGTGCGCTGATCGCGGGCGCGAAGTACCGCGGCGAGTTTGAAGATAGGCTCAAAGCCGTCATAAACGAAGTCGTAAAAGCCGCGAACGTCGTGCTTTTCATCGATGAAATTCACACCATCGTAGGCGCGGGCGCAAGCGAAGGCTCTATGGATGCCGCAAACATCCTAAAGCCCGCTCTTGCGCGCGGCGAACTGCATGCGATCGGCGCTACGACGCTGAAAGAGTACCGAAAGTATTTTGAAAAAGACGCCGCGCTTCAGCGCCGCTTCCAGCCCGTGACGGTCGCGGAGCCTAGCGTGAGCGAGGCTACGGCGATCTTGCGCGGTATAAAGGAGCGGCTAGAGGTGCATCACAACGTCACCATCACCGATAGCGCGCTTGTGGCGGCTGCAAGGCTAAGCGACCGCTACATCAGCGATAGATTTCTGCCTGATAAGGCGATCGATCTCATTGACGAAGCGGCGGCGGAGCTTAAAATGCAGATCGAAAGCGAGCCCAACGAGCTTGCCAAGGCCAAGCGCGACATCCTCACGCTTCAGGTCGAAAAGGAAGCCCTTAAGATGGAGGATGACGGCAAAAACGACGAGCGGCTCGCGCAGATCGACAAAGAGATCGAAAATTTAACCGAGCAGAAAAACGCGCTTCAGGCTAAATTTGAAAACGAAAAGTCCGTATTCGGCGGCATCAGCGAGGCTAAAAAAGCAATCGATAGCCTTAAAAACGAAGCCAGCCTAGCAAGACGCAACGGCGATCTCAGCAAGGCTGCCGAGATCGAATACGGCAAGATCCCTGCCGCGCAGGCGAAGGTCAAGGAGCTTGAGGCGAAGTGGGACGCGATGAAAGAAAACGGCGTGCTTTTGCGAAACCGCGTGGACGAGGAGAGCGTGGCCGAAATTTTAAGCAAGTGGACGGGCATCTCGGTAAGCAAAATGCTCTCCTCCGAAAAGGAGAAATTCCTTCACATCGAGGAGCATCTAAAAGAAAGCGTCGTCGGGCAGGATGAGGCGCTGCACGCCATCGCTCGCGCCGTCAAGCGCAACAAAGCGGGGCTCGTGAATGAAAACCGCCCGATCGGAAGCTTTTTGTTTTTGGGCCCTACCGGCGTCGGCAAGACCGAGAGCGCAAAGAGCCTCGCTAGGTTTTTATTCGACGACGAGCGAGCGATGATCCGCTTTGATATGAGCGAGTATATGGAAAAACACAGCGTTTCGCGCTTGCTCGGCGCGCCTCCTGGATACGTGGGCTACGATGAGGGCGGACAGCTTACCGAAGCTGTGCGCAGAAAGCCCTACTCGGTGCTACTTTTTGATGAGATCGAAAAGGCGCACAAGGACGTTTTTAACATCCTACTTGGAATTTTAGACGACGGGCGCGCGACCGATAACAAGGGCGTTACGGTCGATTTCAAAAACACGATCATCATCCTAACGAGCAATATCGGCTCGGCTAAGATTATGGAGCTTGACGCCAAAAATGCGGACAAGCCGCGCGAGATTGCGCTTGCCGAGCGCGAGGAGGCGGTAAAGAGCGAGCTGAAGAATTATTTCAAGCCCGAATTTATCAACCGTCTGGACGACATCGTGATCTTCAATGCCCTAAACGAGGACGATCTTATAAAAATCGTGGGCATTATGTTTAAGAGCCTGCAAAAAACGCTCGCAAACCGCGGCATTAACGCGAGCCTAAGCGAAAATGCCAAAAAGCTCATCGCCTCGGCGGGCTTTGATATCGAATACGGCGCAAGGCCGCTACGAAGGGCGCTTTACGACCTGGTGGAGGATAAGATCGCCGATATGATCCTAAGCGACGAGATCAAAACCGGCGATCGGATCGAAATCGGCGCGCGTGACGGCGAAATAGAGATAAAGAGGGCAAAGTAAAATTTAGCGGAATTTATCCTGCGGGGTAAATTCCGCGCTTCTGCTAAGTAAATTTGGCGAGGCGAGGTAAATCTAATACTTTATTAATATAAATTGGGCGGGTAATCTATCCGTTGGGAATTGAAACAGCCTGATAATAACAATACTAAGCCTAATAAACCCGAGTAGAATTCCATCTCGTTGGGAATTGAAACGAAATTACCAGGTTCAAGGAGATCGACGATATGACGGTAGAATTCCATCCCGTTGGGAATTGAAATTCTATCCCCCACATTCGCGCACTCCTTCAGGAGCGTAGAATTTCATCCCGTTGGGAATTAAAATGCTCTATTTAAAATCTCATTTTCCCTCTTACATAGTAACATTCTATAGAATTTATCGAGCCGAATCCTGTCCGATAAAATTTTTACCGAATAAAATTCTGGGCTTGAAATTTTAAAATTTTATCGAGCAAGGCTCCGCATCCCAGAGCTTAGAATTTCAAATTTAAGAAACAGTGACTTTGAGCTGCAGGATTCAAAAGCGCAAGGATTTTAGATTATAAAATTTAAAAAGGCGGGCATGATTAGAATTTTAAATTCGAAGTCGATGATCGAAATTCAAACCTCGCAACTTGAAATTTCAAATCTGAAGCGGGAGCAAATTTTAAGGTCATTTCAAAATTTGCCCCTTTTAAATTTACATATCTCGAGCCCTATTCATAAAATTTTACGTATTAATTTACGTAAAATTTAGCCGAAAAAAGATGATCTCATAAACTTATCCGCATTAAATTTTATCTCTTCTTTTTAGAATAAAAACCGCCACGGACGCGATTATTAGCGATGATAAAGCGCTTATCATCATTATATTAAAATTAAAATTTGAGCGATCAAACAGATGACCTAACCAAGTAAAACCCGCTCTTGCTAGGATTATCACAGCTAGCGAATAAGTATAAAATAAACTTATAAAAAATGCAGATTCGCCAGATATTTTATCCAGCAGAATAAAAGCCTTTATTTTGGAAAATACAAAGCAGCAGATGATTAGAGGCAAAATTACCGTCGCGCAAAATAGATACAATATCATAGCGCCGAAAATATCGCTTTCGCTATCGCTCGCCTCTTCGTGCCACGTTAGTTCAAAAGCTTTTAAAACGATAGAAAACGGATTCGCGATATCGTAACCGCTATACTCCGTTAAAAAACCGCATCTATGCTGGCAAATATAACGCCCAAGCAATCTATAGTAAAAAAGAGCAAGGC
The DNA here is from genome assembly GCA_963522285.1 of uncultured Campylobacter sp. Classification (GTDB taxonomy): domain Bacteria; phylum Campylobacterota; class Campylobacteria; order Campylobacterales; family Campylobacteraceae; genus Campylobacter_B. Next base: position 49,829 of record CAUQWV010000011.1, on the reverse strand, counting down.
GATCCAGAATAAAATCCTCACCCCTTTTAGCTCAAAACATTTTTTAATGAACTCTTTTATCACCCTAGCCCCTACTTTATAGTTTTTAAGATCAATTCAGCTTTTATATTGCGTTTTATTTCGACGTTTTCAAAACTCTTTGTCGTGATCTCTCATCAAATTTTAGCCTTTCGCTGCGCTAAATTTTAAAATTTACCGAGATGAATTCTGATCGGATAAAAAACCACTTATCCTTTTCTTGCATCTATAAGCGTGACTTTATAATTCTCACCTTGCTTATATAGTCCATCAAGCCCAAATACTATAAGCTGCTCTTTTAAAAGCGAAAAATTTCGTCTACTGATATTTTTTCGCTACCATTTGGCACTATTGACAATACTTTCCAGACTTTATTATATTGGATGCCTGAAACTTTTTCATCTAATCCATAATCAAGAACGATGTCAAATATATCACCTTTATAATAGAATTTCCACATTACTTTCGATAGATATGCGTGATCTATCTCTGGATCATTAAATAACTGAGTTTTCATAATCCAACAATCCAGTTTTTTATCTATAATCCAGCTCTTTTGACTTGGTAGTGTCTTATATAATGGATTGTACTTATAGTAAATCTCGCTAAGTCCATACTTCTCATCATCCTCTTTAGTGATAATTGCATTTTCAAACGCCATTTTCTACTCCTTAAATTTAATATTTAATTATATCTACGACATATTGATATTCGCTTATATGCTCGTAGATATCGCCCTCGCTTTTAGTACCTAGTTTTCTAACCATATCGTTTAGAAAAAATTTCTCAAAATTTTCAGCGGTTACCTTAGCGCCGCTACTGGTGCGCACATCTTTACCGTCTGCAATATCTGCTAAAATTTGATCAGCTTGTTTACTCGTCATTTTTTTATCCTTTCTCAATCGTGTAAAAATGTTACAATCTGGTGTTCTTTTGGTAGAAATTTTCTACCGCCAATTCCACGACTACCATATTCTTTTAAAGCCTCATTCAAGACGCCATAAAGTTCATCTAACGAAATTCCGTCAAGACTAGAATTTATATTTTCCAGCTTATATTTGATAAAAAATGGATTATCGACTAGCATTTTACTAGTAGTTTCGTCATAAACCCGTCTAATATCAAGCTCGATTTCTCTACCCTTATAATAAAGCAGCCAAATCTCCTCTCCGGTATATCCGTCTCTTGGATCAGGCAGATGCGGGCTACAAACAAAGATAAGCCAAATATCTCTTTGCCTGTCGATTACCCAATTCAACCACTTTATTTGATAGGGTTTTTGTGGATTATAATGATATTTTGCCAAGCACTGATCTACACGATTTATAATATCATATTTCTTAATATCCTCTTTAGAAATATGCTCCGCAACAAACGCCATTTCCTACTCCTTAAAATTTAATTCTCGGATTATACCGCGATATGTTTATATCCGCCTATGCGCTAATATATAATGTATTTAAAATTTAAAACTGCTTTGATCTACTCAATTTTAGGGTCTTTTGCCGCTCTAAATTTTAAAATTTCAAGTCTACGAAGGACGGGTAAAATTCTAAATTTAAAAGTTTCCGCACTGCGCTAAATTTTAAAATTTCAGACTTACGGAAGCGGATAAATTTCAAAATTTAAAGCCCGCGAAGGACGAGTAGAATTCTAAAATTTTATAATTTTAAATTCCGCTCTACTTCGTCTTCTTTGCGCTGTCTTTGATGGTCGTTGCGTTGGCGTCGATGTAGCCCATCTGGGCGAGTTTTTCGTAGATTTGCATTATCACAGGTCCTGCCGCGCTTCCGCCGCCGCCTCCATGTTCGACTAGTACGGTTACGGCATATTGCGGCTTGTCGTACGGCCCGAAGCTCGTCATCCAGGCGTGCGAGCGGTGGAAGTAGTCCATATCGGCCTCTTTCATTCGCTTCTTGGCGGTCTGCGAGATGCCTACGACCTGCGCGGTGCCCGTCTTGACCGCTAGAGGGACTACTGCGGTATGGATGAGCTTGTAGGCGGTGCCTCCGTCGGGGTTGTTACCGACCTCATACATCCCGCGCCGCACGAGGGGCAGTTGAGCCTTTTCTTTCGGCGTGAAAAGCTCGGTAGGGGTAAATTCCACCGGCTTGCCGTCGATGCTTTTTAAAAAATGCGGCGTGATAGCCTTGCCCGAGGCGATCTGAGCGGTGTTTTTAGCCACCTGCATAGGGGTGACGAGCACGTCGCCCTGGCCGATCGAGGCATTGACCGTCTCGCCCTGATACCACGGGCGCTTAAATTTCTGCATTTTCCAGGCCTTATTAGGCATCGTGCCTACAAACTCATTGGGCAGATCGACGCCCGTTTTACTACCGAAACCCATGCGCTGCAGATACGCCGACATATAGTCGATCCCCACCAGCAGCGAGCCTTCGTAAAAATACACGTCACAGCTGCCCTTGATCGCTTCTACTAGGCTCACGCGTCCGTGACCCCAGCCCTTCCAGCAGCGAAATTTACGCCCTCCAAGCTCTATAGCGCCGCTGCAAAACACGCTCCAGTTCTCGTTGATCTTGCCGCTGTTTAAAAAGCTCATCCCCACAGCCATTTTAATTACGGAGCCCGGCGGATAGAGGCCGTTTACGAGCTTATTCGTAAACGGATGGCGCGGATCTTTTATCAGCTCATCCCACTGCGTCTGCGAAATTCCGCCTACGAAGGTGTTTAGATCGTACTCGGGAAAGCTGCCCGCCGCGATGATGGCGCCGTCGCGCAGATCTATCACTATCGCTACGCCGTCTTTATCTTTAAAAATTTCTTCGAGGTATTTTTGCAGCTCAAGATCGATGGTAAGCGAAATTTCGCTACTGCTGGGCTCTTGCATCGAGATCTCCTCCACGACCTGATTTAGCGCCGTAACCTTCGTCTTGCGCTCACCCTTGCTGCCCTGCAAAAGCTCGTTATAATACCCCTCGACGCCGCTTCTGCCGTTGTATCCGGTAAGCGCGCTTAGGGGGTTGCTTTGGATATCCTTTTTATTTGCGCGGCCTACGTAGCCGATGATGTGCGAAGCTAGCGCGCCGTAAGGGTAGAAGCGCTGCGAAGCGGGCGAAATTTTAATATTTTCGTGCAGGCTCAAGCTCGCAAAATGTTCTATCGTGACATTGTAGTCCAAAAACGGCACGACTTCGATGAAGTCTTGATTATAAGCGGAATTCGCGTCCTTGTAGCTCTTGCTCATCGCGGTGATGTTGAGATCTTTGAAGTAGCGCGAGATATTATTCAGCTCGCTTTGCAGCGCGGCGTCTTTTAGATGCGGCGCGATCGATAGAGAAAAGCCGAGATTGTTTATCGCGAGCGGGCGGCCTTTGGCGTCTAAAATTTGACCGCGCACCGGCGGGATGTATTCGGTGGATATGACGTTGTTTTTAGCGACCTGCTCGTAGAATTCGTTCGATTTGATCGAAAGATAATAGATTCTCACCAAAAGCATGGTAAAAAATAGTATCACAAATACGAATACGAACTTCAGCCTCATACCAATCGCCCCTTAAAGAAGAGCAGAGCAAGCAAAATTTCAATCACGATGTAATTTAAATACTCGCCGCTTAGAGGCAGATACTCGCTCTTTTTGATTGCCGAGATCGCGTTGCTCACCACAAAGACCAACACATAGCTAATCATCACGTAAAAGCAGATCAAAAAATTTCTAAATTTAATATATTTAAATGAGTTTTCATAGACCACGAAATAAAATATACAATACGCGATAGCCACGCTAAATAGGTTAAATCCGTGGATCTGCTCGGCGCAAAATAGATAAAAAATAGAGAAAAACCAGGTAAAGCCGAACTTTTTAAATTTCACGTCGTTTTCATATTTTTGCACCACCATCGCCGTGAAAAAAAATCCGATCAGCGGCGGCAGTCCCCTATACACCGCACTTAGAAGCAGGTAGAAAAGAACCCCCGCGCTAAAAAGCGTGTCCGCTATAACGTATAGATAAGTGCGATTTCGTTGCATACCGGAAACTTTTTGCATTTAATACAATCGGCCCAAATTTTTTGCGCGGGCAGCTCATCTTTTGGGATTTCGGTAAAACCCAGCCGCTCGAAAAATTCCTTTTGATAGGTGAGCGTAAATACGCTTTTTAGCCCGTAAAATCTCGCCTCGTCTAGCAGCTCATTTACGATAGCTCTGGCAATGCCCCGCCTGCGAAACTGCGGAGCGACGATGAGCGAGCGCACCTCGGCAAGATCTGCGTTAAAAATTTTAAGCGAAGCAAAGCCCGCTAAAATTTCGGCATTTTTTGCGGACTGCGATTCGCAAGGCTGCGAAAGATCGTTCTGAAAAATGCCCGCGTTTTGTGAATATTCGCTCCGCAAAATTTGCTCTTTGCCGGCTTGCGCGCGGCTCGCCCCAGATACGGCTTGCGCTGCGCTATTTCGTGGCGCGCTATTTTGAGACGTAGCTCGTTGCGACGTAAAACTATCTGCGGCATCTTCGACGGAATTTTCAGAAGTAATTTCGGCAAAATTTTCGGCGGAGCTTTGGATTAAATTTAAATCCGAATTGCGCGCTAAATTTGAATCAGAATTCCTGGCTAAATTTAAATCGGAATTTTCTTTAGAATCGAAACTCAAATTTTCCTTGGAATCAAAACTCCTATCCGCCTTAGAATCGCAACCGAACGCCAGCACGTATGAGCGGATATTGGCAGCTATCTCATCGCTTTCAAGCGGCAAGATCACGCCGTTTTGCACCTCCTCTTTTACGAGCTCCTGCATACGCGAAATGTCGCAAAGGCGCGCTTTTTTTAGCCGTATCATCTAAAATTTTCCCTAATCTTCGCGCAATTTTCGCGGTGCTTTTTATATCCGCTAAATTTAATTATTTTGAAATTCTGCGCCGCGAAATTTTGCGTATTTAAATTTAGAAATTTCATAATCCAAACGCCCTGCGCACGATGATTTCGCGAGCCTTCGCAAGCCCGCTACCCTTTAGCGTAGAGACCAAAATCGCCTGCGGATCGTGCCTCAAAAGCTTTGCGCGCTCGCTTTGGTTAAGCTTGTCGGCTTTGGTGTAGAGCCTCACGACCTTTTGATCGCCGCGCAGAAAACTAGCGAGATAGTTTTGCAAATTTTTATCTATCGTAAGATCAAACTGCCTCGCGTCGATGAGATGGACGAAAAGCTTGATATTTAGGCGCTCTTTGATGAACTCGTCGAGATTTTTTTGCCAGATATAATGCAGTTTTTTAGAAACCTTGGCATACCCGAACCCCGGCAGATCCACGAAGATCAAAGAGATATTTTCCCCCAAGCTCGCAAGATCCGAAAAAGCGGGGTTGCCCGCTAAGCTTAGCGCGGATCCGTCGCTCAAATTTAATTCGGGGCTTTGCGCTGAATTCGGCGCAAAACCCGCCGCAAGATCTGTCTCGCGATCCGATCTAAAATCCGCCGAGGCGCTTTTTAAATTTAAAACGAAATCCTGCTTGGAATTTTGCGCAGACGCCGCAGCGTCCGCGTGATCTTGCGCACAATTTGCAGCCGAGCTTAAAGCCTCTTTGCTCGCTAGATCGGGCGTCGTTTCAGCTTGCGAGCCGTCCGAATCTGCGGCAAGCTTTTGTTTAAATTTAACCTCGAAGAAATTTATCAGCTGCGTTTTGCCCGGCGTCGAGCTTGATTTGGCTAGATTTTTGCGCCCGGTAAGCGCGTTTATCAGGCTGCTTTTGCCCACGTTGGAGCGCCCTAAAAACGCCACTTCGCTCATCGCAAACTCGGGCGCACCGCCGATATTTGCGGCGGAGGTGATAAACTGCGCGCTGCTAGGATAGATCATTTGTTTTGATCTTCGACCTGAAAGATCAGACGCACGGGCTTTTTCTCGCCGCCGCCGCTCTTTACTTCGTAGGTGCCCTTTTGGCGATTTACGATGATCTTATCGCCGTAAACCTCCTTTTTGGTCTCGGCCTCGTGCAGATAGGCATTGTTTTCGAGCGTGTAGGCCTCGATGGTCGGATCGTAGGTCAGCACGCCGCCCTTGCCGTCGTAATGCTTTTGATTGAGTAAAATTTTAAAATTTGCGTTTCCCGTCGCGACGTATTTGGTAGGCTGGCGCTTGGCGTCGAAATAGATCATCACTTTGTCGGAATTTAGCGTATCGTAAGCGCCCTTTTTGATGCGAACGTTGCCCGTCAGCACGCTGATCTGTTTGATCTCGTCGGCGAAAAAATTATCCGCCGTGACCTCGACCTGCTCCTGCGCGGCGCTAAGAGTAGTCGCGCCAAAGCCCGCAATTAGCGCGGCTGCGAGTATTAGTTTGTGGAGTTTTGATCTTTTATTAAATACCATGCGTGGATTCCTTTTGAGTTTGTTTGTTTGGTTTTGGTGTCGTAGCTGATGCTTGCGCCCGTGATGCGGTCGCCGCCTTGGCGCAGCACGTACGGCACGTCTGAGCGGACGATCTTGCTGCTCGTATCGTAGATGATCTCCTGCGCCGTGTAATCAAAGCCTCTACTATTTACATAGTGCGCGTCGCCGTTAAATTTTATCAGCTCGCCGGCGCGCGTCGCGGTTTTTGAAACCAAAGTGTGATTTAGATCCGAAGTGGTCTCCTCGGCTTTAAAATTTACAAACTCGTCGCGATCCTTATAGCGAGTGCCGCCGTCCGCGGTAAATTTAGCATCCACGCGCTCGCCGATCTGATAATCGACGATCTTTTTCATCTCCATATTCGCAATGCTTAGATCCTGTCTAAACATATCGCTAAAATACGGCGTCTGCACGCTTAGAAACACCATCGCAACGCAAAAGATCGCAATCGCGACGTAGAAAATTTTTATCACCATCGCTCGGTCCTCTTTGATCTGCGCGGAATTTCGCCTCTCATAGGCTCTCTCGCGCGCGCTTGCGAAACTACATCCATTTGCTATTCCACTCTTCGCGCATGCCGTTTTTATCGACGAGCATTTCGATCATCTCGCGCACCGCACCGCAGCCGCCGTTTTTGCTTAGCACGACATCCGCTTTTAGCGAGCTTAGCGCATCGGCAGGCTTGAAGCTGATCGCGACCGCATTTAAAAGCTTCGCGTCGTTTATATCATCGCCGATCGCAGCGGCCTCATCGAAGCTTAGGTTAAATTTTTTTAAAATTTGCTCCGCCCTTGAGAGCTTGTCTTTTTCGCCTTGAAAGAGCGTATCGATCTTTAGCTCGCGCGCACGGTTTGCGACGATCTGCGAGCTTTTGCCGGTGATGATCGCGACCTTTAGCCCCAGCCGCTGCCACTCCTGGATGCCAAACCCGTCTTTTACGTTAAATTTCTTCATCTCTTCGCCGCCGTTTGAATGGTACAGCCCGCCGTCGCTAAGGCAGCCGTCTACGTCTAAAAATATGATCTTTATCACTTTGTTTTCCGTTTTTTGAAATTTTGTGATTTTAACGAAATTTGGCTGAATTTTTGGCAAACGCCGTATAAATTTAAGCTGCGATCTTAGCCCTTAATCGGCACGTAGCCGCTATTTTCGATGATACTTTGCCCCTGCGGCGAAAGGATCCAATCTATCAAGATGCGGATATTTTCGTTTTTGTTGTTTTCATCGTAAACCGCGTAAATTTCGGCTACGAGCGGGTATTTGCGGCTAGAGATATTTTCTTTATTCGGATACGCGCCGTTTAGGCTAAGCGTCTTCACGCCGCCGTTTTGCACGATCCCCTCGACGTAATAGCGAAACGAAAAGCCGATCGCGCTGCCGAAAAAACCCGTGATCTTGCGCTTAGGCTGCGTCTCGCCCATAAATTTTAAAAACGCGCTCTGGCTGCCGCTGCCCGCGTTTCGCTGCACGGCATCTATGCGCATTCGCTCGCCGCCGAGCTGCGACCAGTCGCTATATTGCCCCGAATAAATTCCTCGCACCTGATCCACAGTTAAATTCGATACTTTATTATTTGTATTTACGATAAAGACGAACGCCTCCAGCCCGATCGGCACGAAGCGTAAGTTTGCGCCCTTTTCTCGCGCGTAATCAAGCTGCTGCTTTGAAGGAGCGACGACAAAGATCAGATCCGCCTCGCCGTCGCTTATGGCCTTGTATGCGCCGCGAGTGTTGCTAAATTTAAGCCTGCTAGCATTCGTGAAATTTCGCCCGTCAAACTCCACGCTTTGCTTAGGATAGCTCGCCGCGACGAATGCCGAGAACACCGGATACAAAGCCGCTGCGCCGTCGATTATCGGCAGATCGCCGCTAAGTTTTAAGCTAGAGCTAACGCGCACAATCTGCGAGCTCTGCTCAAACGGCAGAAATTTATGCAGCTCGATCGATTTGGCCTGCATCTCGGCGCTGCTTTGATTTACGTATCGCTTCACGACGAGGCGGTAAAACGCAAAATCGAAAGCCGTCAAGATAAACACCAGCAAAATGGCGATAGATAGGCGCTTCATCTTAGTTTCCGTTTGTAATATAGGAGATGATCGAGCATTTGCTCTGAAGATATAGCGCCGCTGCGACTAGGGCGCAAACGCTGATCGCCCAAGCCGTAAATATTACGGCGATCGTTTTTTGAAAAATTTCATCGCTCATTTTGCGCCTCACATATGCTCGATTGCGTGATTAAGTAGCCAAACAAAGCCCATTAGGACGCTCAAAAAAATTATGAACGAAAACACAGAGAGGATCAAAAGATTTCTAATTCTTCTGCGACGCTCGGGTGCACTTTTAGCAGATTTAATAAATTTTACTAAACTTGCGATTAGCCAAATGAGCGAAACTACCGGCAGCCCAGTAAAAACCAAGATAAACATGGAAAAAGGATCGAATAGCCACTGAGAATATATGAGTGGAGTAAAAGCGCATGCAAACGCAACTGGCGAAATAATTAGAAATTTTTTATCTCTTTTATGGCGCTCCGGCTCGTCTTTTGATCTGATAAATTTAATCAAGCACGCGATGAGCCAAACAAAGCAGATCAAAAACAGCACATTTAAAATCTCCGTAAGCGATCCGAAAATATTCATTCTTTACCTTTAAATTTTAATGTACAAAGCGGCATTTTAGCGCTCCGGCAGTGCGAAATTTCATATAGCATAGTTCGCGGTTTTCGCGGCGGGCGCAAATACACCGCCAGCGGTCTTAATAAAGCGGCGTGCTTTGCTCGAGCAATGGCGAAATTTTGCAAATTTCAAGCAGCGGCGAGAGTAAAATTTCAAACGCCGATAAAATTACAAAACCGCGAATTGCTAATTTTGCTAAATTTAGCGCGCATTTGCCGTTATAAAACGCCCTTGGTGCTAGGCACGCCGGCGCGCTCGTTTATACTTATCGCGCGACGAAATGCGACGGCAAACGCCTTAAACGCGGCTTCTGCGACGTGGTGCAGATTTTCGCCGCGAATCTGGCTTATATGCAGCGTGATGCCGGCGTTGAAAGCCAAAGCGCGAAAAAATTCCTCCACGAGCTCGGCGTCGAATTCACCGATCTTGCCGTGCTTTAGGCTCGGACAATCAAAAACCAAAAACGCGCGGTTGGCAAAATCAAGCGCCGCAGAAACCGCCGCCTCGTCCATCACGACGACGCTATCGCCAAAGCGCTCGATGTTTTGCGCGGGATAGATCGCCTCTTTTATCGCGCTTCCGAGCACGATGCCGCAGTCTTCGACGCTGTGGTGAAAATCGACTTGCAAATCGCCCTCGCAGCGCAAGCTCAGATCGATCCACGCGTGCTTGGCAAACGCGCTAAGCATATGATCGAAAAAGCCGATGCCCGTTTGTATCTGCGCCGAGCCGCGCCCGTAAAGCTCCAGCTCAAGCTCGATTTTAGTCTCTTTCGTAGCCCTATTTTTGCTTATCATCGCGCAATCCTTAAAACTAAATTTTGTTTGGAATCTATCTAAATTTCACTAAATTTCGCTTAAAATCTCAGCCAGCTTTTCGGAATTTACGCTACCGATCTGGCGCAGGCTCGCAATCTCGGAGCCCTCTTTAAAAAACAGAATCGTAGGCGGACCGAATACGTTAAAATACGCTTTTATCGCCCCATTTTGCTCGCTATCTTCGCTAAGATCGATCTTTAAAAGGCTAAATTTATCAAGCGCGCCGGCAAGCGCAGGATCTGCGAATGCTCGCTCGCTCTGCTCGCAATTTTTGCACCAGCTAGCCCAAAAATCGACTATCACGGGCTTTTTGGAATTTTCTATTTCGCCCTGTAGCTGCGCCAGATCGCGCACAAACGAAAAATGCGCGCCGCTAAAATTTTGAGCGCTAGAAATTTCGCCCGCCTGCAAGCCCTCGCCACCCAAGCCACCCCTGGAATATCTCGCGTTTTGCGGAATTAGATTACCAAGCGGTCTGGAAAAATCTTTCGCACCGCTGGCAAAGCCCGCGAGCAGCAGCGCCGAATATAGAGCGATTATGAGGGCTAAAGCGCGCTTGATACCGCCCGCGCCGCCGTCAAACAGCCCCAAAAATCCTGCGAAGATCGCGCCTAAAACCGAATAAATCAGTAGGCTTAAATTTTCGCCGATAAGCGTGCGCGAAATCCACACCGCCGTAAAAAGCAGCAAAAAGCCAAAAATTTTAGGCACCGCCTCCATCCAAGCTCCAGGTCTCGGTAGCGCGCCGCCGAGGCCAACTACGAGTAGCAGCGCACCGCTTCCGAGCCCCAGAGCAAAAAGAGCCGCCGCGCCCAGCAGGACATCGCCGCTGCCCGCAATGTAAACGAGCGCGCCCGCAAGCGGAGCGGAGATGCACGGCGATACGACGAGCGCCGAGATAAGCCCCATCGAAAAAACTCCGATCAGACCGCCGCTCTTTTCGCTTTTGCTGTTTAAAAAGTTTTGAAAGCGCGCAGGCAAGCGAATCTCGTAAAATCCAAACATCGAAAGCGCGAGCGCGGCGAATATGAGCGAGGTTAAAATCAGCGCGGGCGGAGTTTGCAGCAAGCCTTGTAAATTTTGCCCGAAAACCGCCACGAAAGCCCCTAAAATCGCATACGAGCTCGCCATCCCAAAAATATACGCAAGGCTTACGGCGAGGCTTTTTTTCGCGCTCGGCTTCGAGGAGGTTTTTGCCACTATGATCGACGAGAGGATCGGGATGAGCGGGTAGACGCAAGGACTTAGCGAAAGCAACACGCCATAGCCGAAAAACAGCGCGATCGCGGCGATAAAGCTCTTGCCACCAAGAACGTTTAAAATTTTATCCTGCTCAGAGATGGAATTTGCGCCGCGTGGGTTTTTGTACGCGGAGGCTTGGTGGGAATTTACAGCAGCGTTTTCCGCCGAGCTTGCCGCGGAATTTCCCGCTGCGTGCGAGTTTGCCAAGGAATTTGCCTCTGCGCCCGAAGCTGCGGCATTGCTTTTAAAATTTACAGCTCCGCTTTGCGCGCTGTCTGCGGCAGAAATCTGCGCGGAATTTAGGCCGCTTCGGTATCTTTTCAGCTCGGAGTTTGAAATTTTGCTGATCTGATAGCCCTCCACCACGCGCTTGAAGCTAAAGCCGAACTGCTGCGGCTGGTAGCAAAAGCCCGATTTCGTGCAACCCAAAAAATCGCCGTTAAGCACGAAATCATCGCCGTCTGCTGCATTTGCAAGCACAAGGCCTAAAGGCACGGCGATGCTAAATTTGCCCTCATAAATTTTATAATCCTTGTATTCGGTCGCGGCGGGCAGATTTATTAAATTTGTGACCTCCGCGCCGTCAGTGAAAATTTTTATCTCGTTTTGATAGAGATAGACCCCGTCCGCGATATCAAAGCTTAGCGTTACGCTATCGCTTTGCGCCGCCGCGTTAAGCTTGAACGCATCGGAGGGTTTCAGGGGCTCGGCGCCCAAGCCTAAAAGAAAAAACGCTGCCAAAATAAGTGATCTGATCAAATTTTATCCTTTGAAATTTTTTCCTACATTCTAACGTAATAAGTATGAATTTATAGTGTAATCTAAAGAACTTTTTTGTAAAATTCCTTAAAATTTTTAGGAGGCGATATGAGCAAAGAGATCAAAACCGAAACGGGCGAAATAACGCTGAAAGAGATAGAATTTAAAAGCTCAAAGTACGAAAAAATCTCGTTCAAAGACTACGAGACGCTGCTTGAGAGATACCAGATCGAGCTTTTGAAGCTGCAAAAATTCGTAAAAGAAAAAGGCTTAAAAATTTTAATTTTGATGGAGGGGCGCGACGCGGCGGGCAAAGGCGGCACGATCAAGCGTTTAACCGAGCATCTAAACCCGCGCGGATGCCGCATCGTGGCGCTCGAAAAGCCGAGCAACGTCGAAAAGACGCAGTGGTATTTCCAGCGCTACGTCGCACATCTACCCAGCGGCGGCGAGATTGCGATCTTTGACCGCAGCTGGTACAACCGCGCGATGGTCGAGCCGGTGATGGGCTTTTGCACCCACGCCGAACATAAAGATTTCCTGCGCCAAGTGCCTAAATTTGAGGAGCTTTTGGTAAATGCGGGGATAATTTTGTTTAAATTTTACTTTTCAGTCTCCAAAGAGGAGCAAAAAAGGCGCTTCGAATCGCGCCGCACCGACCCGCTGAAGCAATATAAACTCTCGCCGGTGGATGCAAGATCGCAGGAGCTGTGGAATCAATATACGCTCGCAAAATACTCGATGCTGCTCGCTTCAAATACCGAGTTTGCGCCGTGGACGATCCTTGATAGCAACGACAAAAAGATCGCGCGGCTAAACGCCTTCCGCTGCATACTCTCGCGCATAGACTATCCCGAAAAGATCGATGCGAAGGAGCTTGCGGTGGATCCAAACCTCGTGCGAAACGGCGCCAGGGAGATAGTCCTAATGGAGGATAGCCAAAAAAGCGAGGCTTGGCGCAAGCTGGAAAGCCCCTCCCGCAAGAACAAGAAGGATAAGAAAAAGAGTTAAATCTTGCCAATAAAGATTACTCGCTAAGAATTGCTAGAGAGGCTTTACTTGCCAGGAATTGCCTCATTAGGAATTTATTTCCTAATATTATAGAAACGCATTAAATTCTATGATTGTGACCTCAAGATCCTTTGGAATTCTATCTAATGGGATGGAATTCTACACAACGCCACGGGCTACGTGATGAAGTATATCACGTTTCAATTCCTAGTGGAATGGAATTCTACTTCGTCGCTTGCTTTTCTCTGCGGCTGTCGTCCATAGTTTCAATTCCCAACGGGAATTGAAATGCGAAACTCACATATCCCGCATTCACCGCCTTTCCGTAGAATTCTATTCCACTAGGAATTGAAACGCTCTTTGTACTGGCAGATATGGCTCGGCAAAGGGTAGAATTCCATCTTATTTGGAATTGCTGCCAGAATCGATCAAAAAATCAAATCCCAAAAGCTTCGATTATAAAATTTCATTCTATCCCCGTTTTAAAATTTAACGTGCCGCTCGATAATACACCTGTTTGCGCGAGCCGGTTTATCTTTATGGCATAACATGCAAAATTTTATAAAATTTTATGTTTATTTTATGCAGTATTCTGTATAATTTACACGGATAAACGAAGTGTTTTGCTATTTTTACTTATGAATAACACGATTTTTATTAATTTTATACGATTTTATGTATAATTAACGAATAAATTTGTATAATTTTCATATGTTAGAAACGAGCGATATATTCAACATTTTGCACAATGCCGTCGAAGCCAAAAACAACGGCAAAAAGATCTCGCACGCCGCGATGGCGCAGAGGCTAGGCGTGTCGATGCGGACGTATCAGGACTGGCGCTTGGGCACGACCAAGCCGCAGGCCGCGACCGCGATATGCCAGATGTTGTGCGAGCTCGATAGCGACGACGCTGCGTTTGTGCTACATAAGATAAAAAAACTTATAGGAGAGTAGAGTGCAAAACATTACTTTGCAAGAAAAGCTGGATCTGCAGGGCGTCTTTCGCGTGATTTATGAGAAAAAAGAGTCGAAATTCGCGATCTTTTATAAAGCGGTTTTGAAGAAATTTTTTAAAAATTTTAAAAAATAATTGGCGGAGGCATTTATTTATTATACTTTATGTGGCAAAGGTGGTAGTATCCATTAAATTTAGATGATTTTTCCTTTTTATGACGACCACGCCGATATTCTTTGTTTTGCAGTTTCAGAGGATGCTAGCAAATTCTGCTTTATAAAATTTTTTCCATCTTTCTGCCTCTTCGGTATCATCTAATTTAATTTTAAATTCTAACTTTGGCACATGATCTCAAATTTGTAGCGTAAATTTAATTGAAATTAATGCGGAATTCTTACTTTAACTTAGCTTTTAAGATCCCTAGCGTGCATTTTTATAAATATTTTGAATTTGCTATTAAATGAGTTGCATTTAAATCTATTTATATTGCGGCAAATATATAGTTCGTTAAAATTTTAATTTTTGAGTAACTCCAAAATTTCATTCGTAACCCATAAATTTAACATATTTAGTAGGTGAATTGAAACTGAATGAATTTTGCATAAGTGCCCCATACTGTATCTTATCCCAGCCACAACTAATCTTTTTAAATTTTATAGAGAGATGAGAATTCTATCCATTTCCGCCGTGAAAGTCGTATCGCATAAATCCGTTTTGATTTCGACAAGATGAATTCTACCGCCTACGCGAATCGTGCAATAAGCCCATTTAGGCGTTTCAATTCCCAAAGGACAGAATTATTCCACATTCCTGCGGGACGCTATAAAATGCAGTGGCAGAAGTTTTAATTCCCAACAGGATGGAATTCTACGAAATGAAATCTAAGAGGGGCGCGATTAATTCTATTAGTTTCAATTCCCAACGGGATGGAATTCTACTTTTGGATACGCACCCATATCGTTGCGGATTATGTTTAGTTTCAATTCCCAACGGGATAGAATTCTACCTTACTATTCCTAGAGGAAATTTTCGCGACGGCGGGTTTCAATTCCCAACGGGATGGAATTCTACAGTATCGGAGGCGGGAGCAGGCTCATCGGCAGGCTGTTTCAATTCCCAACGGGATGGAATTCTACTAATATACCAGATTTACATAAGCTAGCTACATTACGTTTCAATTCCCAACTGGATGGAATTCTACTATGTTTGCCTATATGTGGTGGTTTGATTTTATTTGCGTTTCAATTCCCAACGGGATGGAATTCTACCTTCGTGAACTTCTACGCTTTCATCTATAGCCCAGCTAGTTTCAATTCCCAACGGGATGGAATTCTACGGATAATAGATCCTCAGCAAGAGCGCGAAAATTCGGTTTCAATTCCCAACGGGATGGAATTCTACTCAGTTTCAGGAGTTTTTTAAGGATATGCTAGAGTTTCAATTCCCAACGGGATGGAATTCTACGAATAAGGGTTCTCGTGTTTCTATATCGCATTTTCGGTTTCAATTCCCAACGGGATGGAATTCTACTGTTTATTGGCTTCGCACTGCTCTTATTCGTCGTTTGTTTCAATTCCCAACGGGATGGAATTCTACCGAAGTTAGGTGGGAATTCCACCCGAGCAAGTGGGTTTCAATTCCCAACGGGATGGAATTCTACAATATCGATAAAGCGGATTTTCCATCTCACGATCTTGTTTCAATTCCCAACGGGATGGAATTCTACTCCGTTTACCTCTGCCGTTGTTGTCGTTCTTGGTTGTTTCAATTCCCAACGGGATGGAATTCTACCTAAATTCTTTAGGCGACGTCGTGACCCGCTCTGATTGTTTCAATTCCCAACGGGATGGAATTCTACTAAAGGAAAGACAACTCCCGGCTTCAGCGATCTATAGTTTCAATTCCCAACGGGATGGAATTCTACTTTAAAATCTTTTTTCTGCAGCACTTAATAATTCTGAAGTTTCAATTCCCAACGGGATGGAATTCTACAAAAGTTCCCGACACCTTTCCGTCTGAAGCCATAGGTTTCAATTCCCAACGGGATGGAATTCTACCGTCGATTAGCAATATCCTCACATTTATTGACACAGTTTCAATTCCCAACGGGATGGAATTCTACGCCATCAGGACTGGACAACTCGAACTTATGCCCAAGTTTCAATTCCCAACGGGATGGAATTCTACGAAAGAACTGCTGCTCGATGATAGCAGACTGGAGTTTCAATTCCCAACGGGATGGAATTCTACCTTATACCTCCGTATCTTTGCCACATCATCGCCAGTTTCAATTCCCAACGGGATGGAATTCTACCTAAAGCCGCCAGTCCCCTCGCCGAATAATATGCGTTTCAATTCCCAACGGGATGGAATTCTACGCTGCTCGTCTGCTACTAGTTTGTGCAATGTCTGATCGTTTCAATTCCCAACGGGATGGAATTCTACAGTATAATTTTCAATAACTATGATTTGATTTGCACGTTTCAATTCCCAACGGGATGGAATTCTATTGCCTATTTTGATAGAAACCTGCCTCATAGACATCGGTTTCAATTCCCAACGGGATGGAATTCTACTGAGCTTTGTAGCTCGCTCCGCCTAGATTGAAATTGTTTCAATTCCCAACGGGATGGAATTCTACTATGCCTTACACTGCCGAAACCAACGTTGTCAGAGAGTTTCAATTCCCAACGGGATGGAATTCTACTTACGCCGTCGAATTTTGATATGCCGTTTTCCAAGGTTTCAATTCCCAACGGGATGGAATTCTACCAAAATTGACAGACAACGAAAGTTTTTACAGGACTAGTTTCAATTCCCAACGGGATGAAATTCTACTATTTCGCTAAAAGAGAGCCCTATGTGGGTGAATGCGTTTCAATTCCCAACGGGATGGAATTCTACCAAAAGCTTTCAAGAAACAATGCAAAACCGCAAGAGTTTCAATTCCCAACGGGATGGAATTCTACCTTTAAGGTTTTAGCCATTGCCCGGCTTTGAAAACTGTTTCAATTCCCAACGGGATGGAATTCTACAAAAGGCTCGATTCCTCCGCCTCTGAATACTCTGGTTTCAATTCCCAACGGGATGGAATTCTACCCCGCTGCGCAAGCTTGCGGGTGCGGCGCAACAGCGTTTCAATTCCCAACGGGATGGAATTCTACACAGCAGACAAAGACGTCTACATTGCAGAGACTAGACCGTTTCAATTCCCAACGGGATGAAATTCTACACGTCTTCGCCGCCTTTATAATTCTTGATATTTTCGTTTCAATTCCCAACGGGATGAAATTCTACCATCTTTTATCCTTCTCTCTTAGGCTGAAGTATGTTGTTTCAATTCCCAACGGGATGAAATTCTACTTTACCGAAATTTACGAGGTCGCTACGGGCAAGGACAGTTTCAATTCCCAACGGGATGAAATTCTACTGAATGATGGTTGGCAAGCTACTTTGTTTGCTAAGTTTCAATTCCCAACGGGATGAAATTCTACGGTATCCTTTAAGCCGCTTTTTAGCTCGTCATCGTTAGTTTCAATTCCCAACGGGATGAAATTCTACAATTCTACCCGCTCAAGATTTGGCGAAAGCACTCCGTTTCAATTCCCAACGGGATGAAATTCTACTGAAACATATCGTTGGTTTGCTTCTGCTTTTTCTCGTTTCAATTCCCAACGGGATGAAATTCTACTAATTGCGGTTATAAGTTATGTCCGATTTGTCAGCGGTTTCAATTCCCAACGGGATGAAATTCTACTCTTTTGTCAAATTTGGCGTGAGAGCAAAGACAATGTTTCAATTCCCAACGGGATGAAATTCTACTTAAGATTTATTTAAGCTTCATCATCGACCAAAACTGTTTCAATTCCCAACGGGATGAAATTCTACTCAAGCACCTTAATTTTGGTGTTACCGATTTCGAGGTTTCAATTCCCAACGGGATGGAATTCTACGGTATATCGTCCGGGCAACGAAAACCGGAAACATCAACGTTTCAATTCCCAACGGGATGGAATTCTACAAATTCGATTTCAACGCATCCTAAATCGATCGGGTTTCAATTCCCAACGGGATGGAATTCTACCGTCGTATAAACCCAATGCAAGCATTGCAGTAGGGGTTTCAATTCCCAACGGGATGGAATTCTACTTTAGGTATTTCATACTTGAAAAAAGAGCTTACATGTTTCAATTCCCAACGGGATGGAATTCTACGAAAAATATGAGATTTCAAACGGAGCTAATCGCACGTTTCAATTCCCAACGGGATGGAATTCTACTCGGTGTAGGTTTATGAGGGCGCCGTTTATATCGTTGTTTCAATTCCCAACGGGATGGAATTCTACACGAGCGACAAGACGAGCACGGGCAGAGCAGCGACGGTTTCAATTCCCAACGGGATGGAATTCTACTTCAAGCACCTATTACGCCGAGGTAGCAAATCGTACGTTTCAATTCCCAACGGGATGGAATTCTACTCTTTCCCGCCGTAGGTGGCTACCTTCTGCATCGTGGTTTCAATTCCCAACGGGATGGAATTCTACTTTATAGGGGTGTTTGCCGTTTTATCTATCGTAGTGAGTTTCAATTCCCAACGGGATGGAATTCTACAAATATGTGAAAACCAACGCCGCAACGACCAAGTTTCAATTCCCAACGGGATGGAATTCTACATGAGATGATTGAGCGTGGCTTCTTGCAACGATAGTTTCAATTCCCAACGGGATGGAATTCTACTTTATATTTGAATTAAGATTAACTCAATTAAACCGTTTCAATTCCCAACGGGATGGAATTCTACCCAAGCTATCTTTTTTGGCTTGCCTGCGCTCTTGGTTTCAATTCCCAACGGGATGGAATTCTACGTTCTCCTAAATTTCAAAAACCTACGATTGAGCAGAGTTTCAATTCCCAACGGGATGGAATTCTACCCAAAACGATTCAAGCGGATGGCACCATTGAGGGCCGTTTCAATTC
Source organism: uncultured Campylobacter sp. (assembly GCA_963522285.1). Taxonomy (GTDB): domain Bacteria; phylum Campylobacterota; class Campylobacteria; order Campylobacterales; family Campylobacteraceae; genus Campylobacter_B. The sequence goes on along the minus strand of CAUQWV010000011.1, from coordinate 31,034 downwards.
CCAACGGGATGGAATTCTACGATGAAAAAGGCGAGCTAAAAGCATACATCGCAGAGTTTCAATTCCCAACGGGATGGAATTCTACCGGCGACAGCGCGGTCATTGATACCGAGGAGGAACGTTTCAATTCCCAACGGGATGGAATTCTACTCACACGTAGAAGATGGCTCTACAGCTTATGTAGCGTTTCAATTCCCAACGGGATGGAATTCTACGCACTTTTAGCCGTCAGAGCTTTGGCAACGGACCAATGTTTCAATTCCCAACGGGATGGAATTCTACATACGTAATTCAAGTGCGAAATGACGCCAACGAGAGTTTCAATTCCCAACGGGATGGAATTCTACATGAAAAAACGCGGTGGATAACAATATACAAAGAGTTTCAATTCCCAACGGGATGGAATTCTACGGGGGGTCAAAAATTGTTAATGCGTATAGTATGAACGTTTCAATTCCCAACGGGATGGAATTCTACTAGTGCTATACTGCGCTTCGTTGCACCTATATGGGCTTGTTTCAATTCCCAACGGGATGGAATTCTACTTTGCAAGTGCGGGGCTTCGTTACCAAGTTCGAAAGTTTCAATTCCCAACGGGATGGAATTCTACAGGACATACGGACGAGCTTGGATCGCAAAAGTAGTTTCAATTCCCAACGGGATGGAATTCTACTTTAGCTCCCGTAAAATAGGCTTCCAATAATCATAGGGTTTCAATTCCCAACGGGATGGAATTCTACACATCGTCTTTAACATAATTATCCAAAGAGACATGTTTCAATTCCCAACGGGATGGAATTCTACAAAATTCGCTCGAAATGTTCGTATTTCCCAGTGCATCGTTTCAATTCCCAACGGGATGGAATTCTACAGCACGAATTTTGCCATTTTTCTAGGTAGAAAGTGTTAGGAGTATATATTTTTATGCCTTAAAATGGACTAAATTTAAAAAAGCTTCGATTGCTCAATACCCAAGATTTCGGCATTTCAAAATCTTAAAGGCAACTTTATCGCTATCTATATGTATCGTGAGTGCAAATGTTAAAATCTCAATATAAGACATTCAAAAATTGAAGTGTGAATAACAAAAAAAAAGCTAAAATTTTAAAAGCATATATATTTTTAAAGCCAATTCGTTCGCCGTTCCGTGCTTCAGATCAAATTTATTTCAAAAGACATGCATTTTAAGAGGGCGCAATCTATAGGCGCAAGTGATTCTAGTCAAAATTTCAAAAACATAAATTTAAACTTGAAGGCCCAACCTACCGCCATACCAGCCCCTCGTAAGGCACGCCTTCACAGACGTACTTTTTAATCCGATTGGCCTCGCGACGGATGATTTGACGCCAGGTTAAGCTCTGTCCCGCTACATTTACGCAAGATGCTAGTTTCTCGATCATTTTTAGCTCGATTTTTTGCACCGCTTCTCGACAGAATCGAATACGCCCCGCATCCGTTTCAAAATCTTTTGCCGTAATCTCGCGTTTATTTAACATTCCGAAAATTAATCTATCACCTAAGATCGGCTTAAAAATCTCTGCAAGATCTAGATGCAGGCTTAACGCGCGGTAGTTTGGCTCGTGTAAAAAGCCGATGCGCGGATCGAGCTCGGTTTTGTAAATTTCGCTGAGGCAGATGTTATAAATGCGCGTATTTACATAGCTAATGAGGACATTAATTTTATCTGCCGGCGGGCGTTTGGAGCGCGTCGTAAATTTAAAACTACGCTGATCCTCTATAATTTCGTTCCAAGCCGCGAAATATTGCTTGGCAAAGCCACCTTCCACCGCCATTACCGCTGCTATGTCGCAGGCGCGCGCTAGAGCATCCAGATGCGGCGCAGTATCGAGCGAGACGCCGTAAACCTTACAATTAATGGCTGCATTTAAGATGCGAGCGCGAGTAATCTCGCGAGCGATAAAAAGGCGCTTAGAAAGATCGTCAAAAGCCCGCAGCTGCGCCAAAAACACAAAGCCGCTTTTGTTTACAGAATTTGAAGTATTCGGGAAAAAACTGCCACGGAAGCTCTGATAGACGCTAAAAATATGCAGCAAAATGTTATTATCAGCCAAAAACGCCATAGCATAAGTATCAAGCTCCACTCGCGCCAAAATATAAATTTCATCAATTGCGTTAATCGGTAAAATTTTACTAGTTAGAATTCCGCCCTCGTCGTTAAATTTATCGAAGTATAGATTATTATCTTTGCGGCGCAATCGGCCTGGGCTTAAAATAAAATGTGTGCGATCCGATTTTTGCATACTTTATCCTTAAATTTTAGCTGAATATTGCTTCGTTTTTATCGCGTCCGATGACGAGGCGCTGTGAATATTTAAGCGAATTAAAAGTATAAATTACTACCGAATCAAGCCTGTTAGAACATTCTTTTTGCAAAATCGCCATTAATTTTTTAAGATCGCTCGCTCTGATTTCGCCTTCGAAAACGCTGAATTGCACGCGAGGCAGAAACTTCTCGACCGCCTTTCGGACGCGCGCGGCGTTATTTTTCTCCTTTTCGTCGCTGCTTGAAATATCGTAAAATAAAATAGCGTACATCCTATCTCCTAAATGCAATAATCACAATAAGCGCAACTATCGCAAATCTTTTGCGGGCTAAATTTAGGCGGCTTTGGCTCGTTCACAAGGGCGACAATGTCGTTTAGAATTGTTTCGATTTTAGTGAAATTTTCGGCGTTATCCTCAATGGCTATGACGGTTTTGCCGCTAATTAATTTGCCTTTCACCTCTTTTAAATTTAAGCCTGTTTTTAAAAGATAGATATAAAAAAGTAGCTGCATCTTGCCTGCTTCTGGATTTTTTAGGCTCTTTTTATATTCGGTGATGAGATAATGTCCGCGCTGCTTGGAAAGCTTGTCGAATTTCAAATTTGAAAATGCAAAGTCCTGCAAATCGTTCTCTTTGATATCCGCTAGCGCCTTGCCCATCAGCACGTTTTCATCCTCCTGATTGGCGTGAATATTGTGTGCGTAAAGCCACGCCTCGCGCTTACAGGTGACGTAATAATTCACAAGCGTGCCGGTGATTTGGTCCTTGCAAAACATTAGTCGAAAAACTCATTCTTGAGATTTAAGGCGGCGTCCTTTTTAATCCCGAAATTATTATTGTACGAAGTATCGCCGAATGGTAAATAATAGACATCTTTTAGCCCATCAATACGCTTTATATTTAAACGCTTTGCATCAAATTCTGTGATATTTACACCAAATCTATTAATTTTCTTAATAGTATTCGTAAATATATCTTTCTTAGTAAATTTGTCCATATCAAGCCTATTGATTTCAAAAATTTCATTTTGAAATTCTTTAATATAATCTTCTTTTGGCTCAATTATTACTAAAATTTTAAGTCTATCATCCATCGCCTCGCTAATCTTTTCGTTTATATCGTAAAATCCGAGCTCTCGCATCTGCTCCGCCAAAAATAAACTCTCTAGGCTTTGCTTTATGACGCTGAAATACCTAGTGGAAATATCTAAAATTTCGCTTTCGATGATATCCCTTTGCTTTAGAATTTTTACCAAAATATTATCGCTAATGCGTTTTAAATCACCGTAAATGAGATCGGAATAGTCGCAAATATCGTTAAATACGTATAATTCTCCCAGAGCTGCGAAATTTCTATTTATACGACCGGCAGTTTGGATAATCGAGCTAATGGGCGCTATCTCTCTAAATCCGACATCAAAATCCAAATCCACGCCAGCTTCGATAGACTGCGTAGAAATTAGCAAGATCGGACCACCGTGCCCACTTTTATTTTTAGCAATTGCATCTTTTATATTTTCGATATTTTTTCGTTTGTGATCGTCACACATATATCCGTTTAGGCAAAAAACTTTAAATTCGTCGTAAAATTCCAAAAATAGCTCTTGCGCTTTTTTAATGGTATTTACGACGACTAGTGTATTTTTGCTTTTTGCCAACTGTTTAATATTGTCTTTTAAAGCACTCTCGTCACCATCAAACCACTTCAAAACGTATCTATTTTGGTCTTTGAAATAATCTAAATTTGAAATTTCTTTAAATTTAGTCGTATCAACAATAGGCATCGTGGCGGACATAAAAATAAAAATGCAGCCAAATCTTTCCGCCATCATCTCGCAAAGTTTCATAAAATCCGCCCTGAACTTATACGGTACCGCCTGCGCTTCATCGATTATTATTACACTATTTTTTAATCGGTTAAATTTTACGCTATCTTTATTTTTGTTTCCAAAGAGTGCAAATATAAATTGATATTGCGTAGTTACGTTAATATCTCCACTAAAAGAATCCATCAAAAATTTAACTTTAGAATAGCGATCTTGCGGGGTGCTTTCATCTATCGTAGTTTTATGATGAATTTTATGAATTAATATATTTTTATCGTCTTTGAAGATCTCTTTTATCTCATCATAAACTTGATCTATGATAGCCGTAAACGGCAGCACGTAAATAATACGTTCTTTATTAAATTTAGCGGCAAAATTTAGCGCAGTCAAAGTCTTACCGTATCCAGTAGGCGCAGTTAAAGTAAAAAGATTATGATTTGTATCGAAATTATTTAAAACGAATTTTCTAAACTCGCTTCTTTTCGCATTTGGCTTACGATTTTCCAGGGCTTTGATATATTTTTCGATCGTATTAGAATTCGCCGGTTTAGAAACAGGAATTCTTTGATTAAAAATAGCTTCATATTTATCACTATAAATAAGCGACGAAAATATGTCTTTGAAATTTAAAAAGTCATCGTAATCAAACTTCTTTTTCGCAAATTTGAAGTATTCTCTTAAATATTTAGCTTTAATTAAAAGCTCATTTTTATCCCTTTTAATATCTTTGTAAATTTCTAAACCTAAAGCTTTATCTACGACTTCATCCCAAAAGTCTAGCTCTTTCGAGCTCTCAAAATATTTGCCGAAATTTTTATTTTGCGTTGTAAGCTCACAAAAATTTTCTACATTTGCGTGGTGTGATACGATGGATAAAAATCCAAAAGCCGTATCTAGCTCATTAAATTCTGAATTTAGTAAAAATATGTAAGAGGATAATAAAGCATGATTTTTATCTGCAATTTTTTTGGTAGGATTTTTGATATAAATTTGAAAATTAGTTTTTAGCTTAGCTATATCGTGATAAATTTTAATGCATTGTAAAAGCCTACTATCCGTTTCAGCAAGCATATTTGTTATATGTTTTATTAGTGGTTTGTTAGGATGTGATAGCAGCTCACTTTGCAAAGTAGACCTTGTAGTCATTTATTTGATAAATATTTCCTCTATTCTTTGCTTTGATTTGACTATTGCCGCTTAACTTGATAATGAAATCTTTAAAATCCTTAAAAATTCTACCCTCTTCGCATCCGCAAGCCATTCGAGCCGTAGTAAGTCTGATATCAAAGCTTTGTGCATCAAATATAAAATCGTCCATCAAAACGAACGTATCTATAAAACTTTCCTTTTCATGCACCAATTCACAATTTTTTATCTCGATATATTTAAAATCCGCTATACAAAAATTTATACCTAAATATGGTGTAAAGACACATCTATGAGCTTTTAAGCTATCGATTATCTTTTCTTTATAAGAAGCGTTTAAAGCACTTAAATCAACGAATACGACATATCTTGGATCTTTTATTAGCTCTTTATAAAACTGCTTTTTCTCGCTAGAATCTTGATAGCCTTGTTCGATATGCATACTTGATGATAGAGCAAATTTTATACCGTTAAAAATCATAGTTTTTTTGCGAAATTGTGAACTTAAAATAACGCTATAACCTATATCGTTAAGTTTAAAATAATTCATTTCACCTATAATCGCTCCTAATAACCCCATGACGGCAGTCTTTGGCGGCACGGGATATGTAAGAGACGAGTATATAGTAGCCGGATGAGAAAAATGCGCATAATCTCCCGATAGCTCAAAAGCTATTATATCCATTTAAAATCCTATTTTTATCCAATTACTATCAAATTGTGATCTGTTATTTTGCTCGAAGTCAAAATCGCTCATATACTCTATTTTTTCGATCTCTTGCGCGTATCTAGTAAGTTTAGCTTTTAATCTAGAAAAATCAATCGTAAAATCATTTATACTTCTTATCTCCACATCTTCTTTGCTACTATTTATAGCCACACAGTTATTTAAATCTCCAGCGAAAGTATCATTTTTATATGTAATTACTAGCATAAATCTAGGCATCTGACCCATTTTCGTGCGAGTAATTAAATTTTTAGTCCCGCTCCAGAGCGCTCTTAAAATCACTTTCACATCATCTTCACTTAAATTTGTAATCTTTGCACTATGATTATCCACTATTCCGTAAGTTGCAAAGATTGCATAATTTAAAAAATCTTCTTCTCTAAACGTTTTATTTGCCTTATCGCTACCGCTTGCAAACGCGCCGGTGCCTTTTATATGCTCTACCGCAACTCTATGAAGCGATCTGCTCATTCTAAACTGAATAGGTCCAACAAATTGAATTCCGGCTGTTTTTATGCCTTCTTTTTTCATCTCGTCTTTATCCGATATCGGCAAAACTCCACCAAATGCGCGAATATCGATAAATTTAGATAAAATTTCTTTTTCAATCTCGATTTTTTCTTGCTTCACGTTAATTACTTCACGTATTGCGCTTTTGCAATCTAAGATATTTTCATCTCTTTTATACTCTTTAATGAAAATTGCACTTTCGTCTTTTTTCATAATTTCATCTCTAATTGTTCGCTTTATACGTACATCAGTAACTTCTGCTATACCTGTCTCATCGTCTATCCTAGGAGCGTTATCTCTTAGCATATCGCCGTTTGGATTAAAATTTTCACCGTCCCAAAGAAATAGAATTTCCTTCTTTTTCATTACTCGTCTCCTTGAGTGTTATCTTTAATATATTTCGTAAAATCACTTCCACCCATAGCAAAAGCCAGCGTTACATAAGCGCTCTTAACTCGCTTTTGAGATAAAAACGCACTTGGTAAAATTCCAATCAAAATATCACGCATGATTTCTATATTAGCGCTTCTTTTCCCTCGCGATACATTGGAGAGTTTTTTGTTAGTTTCATCACACTTGGTCCAAATCCGTTCTAAAAGCTCTTTCGTAATTAGTCCGGCATTATTCAGCCATTTTTCGAATGAACTATTTTTGCTAATAGCAAATTGGCGATTTATCAACCCTGCAGACATCATTCCTAGCAAATATGCACTCTGCAATACTTCATTATCTTTTAGAAATTCGCTATTTTTCAAAATAGAGCTTATTAGCTCTTTTTTATCGCTTAAGCTTTGCAAATTAACCTCCCTTGCAAATGATATTTTTTCATTTAAAACGCCTATTTCATTAAAGAAATTTTGATATTTTTCGATACTTTTTATACTTCTATTTTGATATGTCTTAACGCAATTAAAATAAAATCCCCACTCTATTTTTGACGCATAACTAGAGTTAATATTGCCTTTATAAATCAAAGCAGCATATTTTTCCATCATATCATCTAAATTCATCCTATTTTGCGATAATAAAAAATCCATAATATCGATGTTTTTAAGAAATAAATTTTGCATGTAAATAGTATCGTCTTGTTGATCTTTACTATCTTTTCGCCTAATCGCCCTAATGTTATATCTACCCATTAAATCGGAAATTTTAGAAATATAAGACGGCAATACATCATCTATTTGCAATAATACATTAACCGCGGCATTGCTTTTTTTATAAAATAGAATTGTATTTAGCACTGGCATATTTGCTTGCGCTTTAGCTACGGATTCCAACTCGTAATTAATACTTTCTTCGATATTTTGTATGCCTTGCAGATCTTTTTTCTTTTCGCTCGGATCTTTTAAAATTTCCACTATTTTTTCTAATAAATTTGCATCATTTACCATTAACGTCGGTAAGACCGCCATTTTATCCCCGTAAAAATTAAAAGATAATTCCTTATCAATTGCCATAAAACCGTTTTTAACCAAATTTGCATTAGCACTATTTAGAGGTAGTAATCTAACTTTAATATCTTGCAAAGCAGTCGGTAGCTCATTTACGGAACAAAATGCTAAATTTGCATCTCCACCGATACCAATACTATTTGTAAGCATATCATAACCATAAATTTTGGCAGTTTTACCATTATTGCTATCGCCTAAATGACTCATAAAAATACTTTTAAAATACGCTGAAATCGGTCTATCCTCCCAAGATAATGCAAAAAAAGTAGCTACTTTAATGCCCTTTTTCTTAGGCTCTTCTTGTAGAGTTGTAATTTCACTTAAAATATCATCAAAAAAGCTCTCGTTTAAGATAGATAAATTCGTTAATATTTTATCATTTTTGATATCGTCAGGATTGAAGCAAGAGAGCATATTTTTTACGGCTTTTAAAATTCCTTTTATAAATTTAGGCGTATCGTCTTTTACGGCTTTGCTAATGAATTGGACATTGGGGAACAAATTACCAGAATTCGCGCCTATGCCAAATCTACAAACTATTAAATCGTCTCTTGAAATATTATTATTTACCGATATTTCTTTGCTTTTAATATCGCAAAGATAAATTTTAATAGCATCGTATTCATAGCTCTTGTTATTAATTTTAGTTTTTTGTTTATCATAAATCTCGCCGATACTAGAAAAAATTTTAACTATATCGCCCAAAATTTATCCTTTCTAAAATATACGCGAATTATAACTAATTTTAATTATATTGTCAATAGTTATTGTGTTTTAATGAAATAATTTGCCTTTTTTAAATTTTTATTATACAATCGGTTTTAAAGCAAGCAATCATCCTTTTTAGGATTTGAAATTTGTGCTTTAATGCAGTCTTGCTTTACAACCTCCAAAACCCCTACTCCGTAGTTCATGCACCCGCTTCCAGCACCCGTGCCAAGGATCAAATTTATTAGTTCAGCCCTAGCTACAATTTTCCATCTTGCTTGCCACGCATATACCGGCTCGCGGTTGTTTCCGTAATAGAATTTCACAGATTCACCCGGCTTTTGCCACAATAAATTTAACTCCATTTCGCCATCATATTTTCGCCCCATAATCGTTTCAAATCGCTGTAAAATATTCGTCTTCATCATCTCTAAATGCCTGCTATCTTGCGGCTGCAAATAGACTTTATGCCCCAAAAGCCCGCTTACTGCGCACGCCACGTAGCCTTGCATAATAGCTTCGTTCTCGCAAATTTTATGATTTTTTGCTTCGACGGTAGTTTGCGTAAATAGAATTTCACCCAAGCTTAGCCTGTCTTTTAGCACTGCTAGCGCGATTTTACGTTCAAACTCCGGCTCGCATGAAGCAAATCGCACGCGCAAGTCCTCTCCTCGCAAGATAAAATCAAACACCGTGCGTTTAAAAATTTTACCGCTTGATTCATGCCTGTATCCTACGTGCTCTGAAGCCGGCAGATAGCGATAAAGAAAGCCCTGAATCAGCTGCGAGAGAGATTTTGTGATTTTTAGATTTTTGGTTGGTAATTTTGCGTTAATGATTAGCATTTGCGCTCCTTTGCGCGGTAAAATTTTGCCCAAGGTTCGCGCAAACCTTGGGCGAATGAGTTCTAAGTGAAATTAAAATCCTATCTCTTTGATATCGGCAAACTGCAAAAACGCGCGATAAATTTGCCCGATATTTGCGATACGATTTGCGCGTATCGCGGCATCCTGGGCGTTTATCATTACGTTATCGAAAAAACTATCAATCACGCCTTTAAGCCCAAATAGTGAGCGCAGATACCCACTCACGTCGTTTTCGTTGAGCTTAATCGCCCTGAACGCCGCATTTAGCGCACGCTCAGCGTCGTGTTCAAATAGGTTTTCGTCCACCGCGCCTATTTTTTCGTCCTTGATGATATTGGCTAGACGCTTAAAAGTCGCGAAATTCTCTCCGAAATCTGCTGCTGCTGCGATCTCGCCCAGCGCCTTTATAGCCTTGCTTAGTCGTAATAGATCGTCCTCGCCGCTTGCGATGCACGCCTTGATCACGGACGGATTTATCTCGTCAAAAATTCCGTATAACCTATCTTTTATAAAATCCAGCAGCTTAGAAATGTCAAATTTCTTATAATTTGGCGCCAGCTTTTGCGCCAGCGCATTCGTATCAAAACTCAATCCTTGATTTAGTAAAATTTTAATTAGCCCCGTAGCTGCGCGGCGAAGCGCATACGGATCTTTATTGCCGCTTGGAACTTTATTGATACTAAAAAGCCCCAGGAGCGTTTCAAATTTCATCGCCACAGCGATTACGCTACTAAATACACCGCTTGGCAGCTCGCTATCCTCGCCGCTAGGCAGATATTGCTCGCGTATCGCGCGGCATACATGATCTGCTAGTCCAGCGTGTGCGGCATAGTAACTACCCATGATGCCTTGAAGCTCGCTAAATTCGCCCACCATCGTGCTGCTAAGATCTGCTTTACTAAACATTACGGCATTTTCCACATCCCGCGCAAAATCCTTTTTGCCAATCTCCGCCTCAATCTGCGTAGCATAATACGCGCTCAGTACCCTTGCTACGGCTAGCTCGCGCACTTGCTTATCATAAACTGAGCCAAGGGTTTGCATATAGGAAATTTGTTTAAGTTTTTCAGGACTAAATTCCGCTTGCAAATCGCTCTTCCAAAAAAACATAGCATCGCTTAGGCGCGCGCGTAAAACTTTTTCATTGCCGCGTACTACTAGCTCGTCATCATCGGTGATCGCATTACTAACGACAATGAAGTGATTGCTTAGGCTTTTACTCTCGAAAACGGGAAAATAGCGCTGATTCTCCTTCATCGAAGTGATGATGACCTCTTTTGGTACGCTTAAAAAATCTCGCTCAAAGCTGCCTAACAGCGCCGTCGGATACTCGGTGATCGCCGTTACTTCATCCAGCAACGCAGGATCAACCTCGATCTTAAAGCCATGCTTTTTCTCGAGCTTTGCAAACTCGCTTAGAATTTTATCCTTTCTTTTTTGCTCGCTTAAAATTACGCCGTTACGCTCCAGCAGCGCAAAATAATCTACGGCGTCTTTAAATTTAATCGCTTCATAGCCAAATTTTCGGTGCGGAAAAAATGCAGCTGCGCTTCGCACGCCATAAATTTCAAAATCTACGTTTTGACTGCCCAAAACGCAGGCTATGCTTCTTATAGGACGGATAAACTCAAACTCGCCGCTACCCCAGCGCATCGCGCGCCCAAAATTTAGCGATCGTAAAAACTCCTCTATCATTTCGCCCAAAATTTCACGACTATCGCGCCCTTTTTGCACCGCAGCGTGGTAGAGCACCTCTTTGCCGCCTATCTGCCGAAATTCCAGCTCGCTTTCTCTTATGCCGCATTTTTTAGCAAAACTTAGCGCTGCAGGGCTCCATGCGCCGTCTTTTAGTGCGACGGACTTAGGTGCGCCCGTGCTTACGATCTGCGCATCATCGCCACGTTGTGGAAAATCCTCGTGAAATAGCACAAATCTACGCGGGCTAAATTCGAAGCGAAAGTCGCTATTTATGCGGTTAGCCTCAAGCACCGCGCGCCATTTTGGCGCGATATTCGCACGCTCTTTTAAAAACGGGATCGCAGGCAGCTCCTCGACCCCAATCTCAATGAGTAGTTCCATCTTTATCCTTTTTTCGTTGATTTCGTTTTTCGTTTTTCTCCATCATTTCACGGTTAAATCCTACGATCATAAATATCATAAAAAGCACGAAAAGTGCGGTTATAACGGCGTGTATCATTCTACTATAAATTCCTTTTGCCCTTTATAAATCGTAAAATAGGCATTTTTAAATTCTAAATTTTTGCCGTTTTGCACAGGAGCGCTTTTGCGAAAAATTCTAAACTCGCCCACGCCTTTTAGATCAATTATGCCGTCTTTAACGTCGCCTTTGATCGTGCTTATCACATCTCCTGCACGTAGCTGCCGCACCGATGCGCTAGGCAAAACGTATGGCGCGATAGAGCCTACGTTGCCGCTTCTAGCTACGATCTCAAAATCGTCGATCTCAAAGCCTTGCTTATAAAATTTCGTCTTTTTTACTAGCAAATCGAGTTTATCGCCTAGCTGCAGCCCACTGCCGCCATAGACAAAAACTCCGCTTCCATCTTGGGAGATCGCAAAGCCGTGGCGGTTTGTAAAGCTCACGACTGCACCTTTTATCAGTACAGGCTCGCTTATAATGCGCCCGTAAAGCCCCTCTATCGTGACGGTCTTTGCGGCACTAGCGGTATTTTTAGCTAAAAATTCTTGCTTTTTCGGCATAGATTTTAAAGCGCCTTCGTCCGTCAGAATGAAGCTAATCGGGAAATGATCGGAAGCGGTAGAGGATTTGGCAACTACGAAGCTATCCTTTTTATATCCCGGCTCGCTACTAAAAAAATCGTCGCTAAGCAAGATATGATCGAGCACCACGCCGCTTTCATGAGATTCACAAGAGCCAAAATGCTTTAGCTGCGAGCAGGGATGCAGAGCCCACAAATCACTAAATCCATCGCGCTCGATAAGCTCGTTTAGCAAAGAATTTCGCCCGAAATTCGTATTAAAATCTCCCGCTACGATAGCGCGTTGGTGCCCTTGCAAAACCTCGCGTAAAAAGGCGAAATTGCGCTTGCGCTCGCTTAGCGGATTGCGTGCAGAGAGCATATGCACGACATAAAAGCTAAAATCAGTGCCGCTAAGCGCGAAATCAGTGCGCAAAATATCTCGTGTTTTAAGCTCTGTCAGGCGGTAGGTTTTTTGAAATTTTATCGGTATGCCCGACATCACCGCCACGCCCGCAGGTGCAGTCTGTGCGCGCGAAAAAGCGTAGAATTTATAGCCCGCCTTCTGCGCAAGCGCTTTTAGCACCGCTTCGTTTTCGATCTCTTGCAGCCCCAAAATATCGGCGTTAAGCGCTTTTATCTCGTCCGCTATCTCTTGCAGCTTGCGCTCGTATTTTTGCTTGCTCCAGCCTCCGCGCCCGATCTTAAAATCCGCGTATTCCGTGCCGTCGTTTACGCCGTCGAATAAATTTTGCACGTTAAACGATGCGATTTTCAGTTCCGCCGCACTCGCGCCGCAAAAAAACATCGCAAAAAATAGCGCTAAAATTCGCAAACCGCGCTCCTAAAGTCGAATTTATCGATGTTTTGACGGATCGCTTCGTAGGTTACGATGCCCACGCTGGTGGCTAAATTTAAACTGCGCCCCGCCCCGCTCATCGGGATCGTGATGCAGTTTTCGCGATTTGTGCGCATGATCTCAAGCGGCAGTCCGTGTCCCTCCGAGCCGAAAATTAAAAAATCGCCCGGCTTGAATTTCGCCTCGTAGTAGAGCTTGTTCGTCTTCGTCGTTGCAAAAAAGAAGCGCTGCTTAAATTTCTCGTTCGCCGCCATAAACTCGTCCCAACTCTCCCAAATTTTAAGATCCAAGCTCGCCCAATAATCAAGCCCCGCGCGGCGCAGATGCTTATCGTCGATGAGGAATCCTAGCGGCTTAATTAGATGCAAGCGGCAGCTCGCATTGACGCACATTCGCCCGATGGAGCCGGTGTTTGTGTGGATCTGCGGATATACTAACACGATATTAAACATCAAAAATCACCGATTTTGCATGAGCAGAATTTTGCGATTTAAAATTCCGCAAAGCGAGATTTTGAGATTTAGAATTTCGAAAAGCTAAATTACGCAGCTTGGGATTTCGCGCAGTAAAGCCTTGCAAATTTAAATGGGTAAAATTCCATAATTTGAAATTATGTGAAATAAAATTTAAATCCGTGATTTTGCGATACTGCAGGACGTCAGATTTTTTCTCACAGCAATACGGCTCTTGCGTCTTTCTGCGGTGCGGCGCGAGAACTGCCCCCATAGCACAGGACGCGCGATACGGCTCGCTAAATTTTACTTTAATGCGTTTAATACGACACAGGCTATGGAAATTTACGTCACGATGTCCTAATCCGCAAAATTTCATCTCGCTGTAATGCAAGCCGTGAAATTCCGCATCGCTGCTGCACGGCTCATATAGTTTCCCGCCGCAGTGATGCGATCTGCGAAATTCTCTCGATCTATAAAACTTCGCCTCGTGGGCTTTTTTGGTATGGCAGCACGACGGATGGAATTTTAATAGGTAAAATTCTGCGTCATAAAATTCTACCGAGCTAAGCTTTGCGCTATGAAATTTTACGCCGCAAAAATTTAAATTTCGCTCACCGCAAAAGATAAAATTTCGCGACGTAAAAATCACGAGATTTCGCCTGCGATCAAAGCAAAAAGCGCGCTTTTGCAAATACGCAGCATTCTTGCAAAACGCGTAAATTTCGTCGCGACGATAGAATTTTTTCATAAAACTAGCTCCTAAATAAAACGGCGATTTTACAAAAATCTCTCTAAATTTACGCTTTTAAAGCCGTTACAAACGCCCTAATCTCCGCTTCTTGTAGCCTCTCAATCTCCTTGCCGATCGCAGCGCCGCGCAGGTTGCGAGCGACATCCGCAGCGCAAATCAAGCTCTTAAATTTCTTATCCCAAATCCCAAGCCGCTTTGATGCTTGCACCCTACCTTTACAATACAGCCCGAGCCACTGCTTAAGCGGCATTTTTAGAGAGATTTTGCATAGCCGCTCGTCGCTTACCCGCTTAAAAAACGGCTCACTAAGTAGCCTTTTATAAAGAGAATTTAGCCCCAAATTCTTTAAAATCTTATTTTTATCTAATCCTAAAAAATTCAAAAACGCGTATAAAAAAAACATTTCATTTCTTACGAAAGATTCGCCGTGCTCTATGAATTGCATCAGTCGCTCGTGCGTACGCGGATCAATCCGCAATCCAAAAATCCGCTCATAAAGCCCTAGCTCTTGCATTAGTATCATCCCATATCGGTGCGCAGGTGCACGGAAAAATTTAATCAGCTCTGCTTTAACGCGCTCGCAACTAAGATCGCTAACGTCGATACTACGCATGAGCTCTAAGGTGCGCGGCTCGGCGCGAAGCTCAAATCTCGCAGCAAACTGCACTGCGCGATATACGCGCAAGCTATCCTCCACGAAAGTGTGCGGATCAACCACTCGCAAAATACGCGCGCGTAGATCCGCAAGCCCGCCGTAAAAATCGAGCACTTTGCCGCTTATAGCGTCTATCATCATCGCATTGATCGTAAAATCACGTCGCCTACTAGCCTCATGTTCGTCCGTAGCCAAAGCGACGCTAAAGCCCTTGTGCCCGATGCCTGTCTTGCTCTCGGTGCGCGGCAGCGAAACATCGAAATTTTTATATTTATAGACGAAGTAGCTTTTGCCGACACCCTGTGCGCCGAAGCCATGCATAATTTGCTCGAAGCGGCGCGGATCCACATCGTAAAGCTCCACATCCACATCAGCGCTCGCCCGCCCTAAAAAATGATCGCGCACGCAGCCGCCCACCAGATATATGCGTGAGCTAAATTTTTTAAGATAATCTAAAAGCGCGATGAAATCGTCATTTTGATAGATTTTCAAGTCGGTTTTCGATACTTGCAAGCAAAAATTCCATAAATTTTAAATTTAGCTCCACGCGCGCGTTCAAATCGCCCTTCTCAAAAGCGTTTAGCCCCTCAAAAAGCACTAAAATCCGCTCTTTTATCGCGCTCAAAAACTCCGCCTCGCTTGAAATTTTAAAATCTGCATTTGCGAGATATTTTGACTTATCGCCCGCTTGTCTCGCAGCCCCGAGATGTCGCGCTTCCTCGGGCTGGTGCAGGGCAGAATTTTGAGCACCAGAAGAAGCAAAACTTCCAGCTTGCATATCCTGCTTGGCGGAATTGCGAAGCTGCGGCATGGCGAGCTCATCACCTCGTACCCCAGGCGTCGTAAAATTCTGCGGCTGCGAAACGAAATTTTGCTGCTGCACGGCAGCATTGCGGATATTTAGCGCGACGGAATTTTGAGCTTGAAGCGACGCTAAATCCTGCTTTTTAGAATACGCTGTGCTGAAATAATCGTCAACTTCGTTTTCTTTGAAATCAGAGCCAGGCCCAAAATCGTCATTGCTTAGCTCCTTAAAATGCGCGCCTAAAATACGAGGCGTCAAATCTTGCTTACTTTGGGAGTCGTCATCCGTAGAATTTAGCGCTAATTCAAAATCTTTACTTTCGGCAGAGCTTTGCGCCATGTTTGCGTCCCTGCTTTGCGACGAAACAAACCCATTCATATCGCTGCCTAGACTATCGTAAATTTCGCCTGCGATGCCTGATAAATCACGAAAGCTTTCGTCAAATTTCACGGCAGAGCTTTTTAAAATTTCATCGCTTGCAAAGGCGGTATTTACGGAATCTTTGCCACTTGCAGAAGTAGAATTTTTAAAATTCTCTCCGTTTAGAGAGGCGGAAGCCGCAGAATTTTGACCGTCTGCAAGATCAGAATTTTTAAAATTCTCCTCGCCTGAAAAAGTAAAATTTTCATCTTTTACAGCAGATTTTTTTAAAGTAGTGTCCGCTGCAAATTCCGTGCCGCTAGGCGCAGAGCTCTTGCGTGCAAGGGCATTTGAACGATCGAGGGCGGAATTTAAAGCGTCCGATGAAACAAAGCGCGAAGTGGAATTTTTGGTATCTAAGGAAGTGAAATTTTGCGCGTTTGATGAAGCGATATCCGGTGCAGATGTGGAATTTAAGGCGCCAGATGCAATGGGATCTTGCGCAAAAGAAGCGGGGCTTAAAGCATACTGCGAAGCCTGCACTTCTGCTTCAGCGCTGTTTGCATTTGCAGCCCCCTCTTGCTGCGCCGCCAAATCTTGCACGCGCTTTTGTGCTTTCATCTCATTTACTGCTTCGATGATATCTTCTAGTTCATTTTCATACATCAATTAGCCACCTCTTAAATTCTGCTTGTTTGCGCGCATCAACGCTTAAAAAGCGCTCCAGCATCGCCATATTAACGCCCGAGCTTACTCGATGATTTAAATTTAGCCGTGCAAAAAGCACAGCCGCATCGCCATCTTGCGGATTATCGCGTAAAATACCGCGGCAAATCCGCATTGCGCCGTAGATATCGCCTTTTTTCTCAAGCTCCATAGCGTATGCTAGTGCGCCATTCAAAGCTGGCTCCTAAGCCTTAGCCGCGTAATCCGCGATGATCGAGCCGATCTCTGCGGTCGAGCAAATTTCTTTGGCGTCGTACTGCGCGACATCCTTGGTGCGGTATCCGTCGCGAAGCACGGCGCGTACGGCGCTTTCGATCGCGGCTGCGGCCTCATTTTCGCCGAATGCGTATTTTAACATCATCGCAGCGCTTAAGATCGTAGCGATCGGGTTTGCGATACCCTGCCCCGCGATGTCGGGCGCGCTGCCGTGAATCGGCTCGTAAATGCCCACCTTGCCGCCGATACTCGCACTCGGAAGCAGCCCGATCGAGCCGCAGATCATGCTCGCCTCGTCGCTTAAAATATCGCCGAATAAATTCTCGGTCAAAATCACGTCAAACTGCGCAGGTGCCCGCACGAGCTGCATCGCGGCGTTATCGACGTACATAAACTCCAAATTTATCCCCTCGTAATTTTTCGCTAGCTCGCTTACGACCTCGCGCCACAGCTGGCTTGTTTCAAGCACGTTGGCCTTATCCACGAGCGTTATCTTTTTATTTCGCAAAAGCGCAGCCTCAAAGGCAACTTTTGCGACGCGCTCGATCTCGGCGGCGTTGTAGCACATCGTATTTAGCGCATCCTTTTCGTTTTTTGCGCGCGGCTGCCCGAAATAAATTCCGCCCGTAAGCTCGCGCACCACCATTATATCGACGCCTTTGATGATCTCCGGTTTTAGCGTCGAAGCGTTTATCAACTCATCAAAAATCATCGCAGGACGCAGGTTTGCAAACGCTCCAAGCTCTTTGCGGATTTTAAGCAGCCCGCTTTCGGGTCGCAGTTCGCGCGGCAGACTGTCCCATTTAGCGCCGCCGATCGCACCGAAAAGCACCGCGTCGCTTGATTTAGCGGCATTTAGCGTTTCATCCGGAAGCGGAACGCCCATAATGTCGATTGCCGCGCCGCCCATCAAACGGTAGTCAAAATTTAGCTCAAAATTAAATTTATGGCTTACGGCATCCAGCACCTTGATCGCTTCTTCGATGATCTCAGGGCCGATTCCGTCGCCTTTTATCACGCATACGTCGTATTTTTTCATCCAAATTCCTTACAAGTTTATCTTTGTTTTTGCATAATTTATCGCTCCGCCCGCATCGAGGAGCTTTTGCATAAACTCCGGTATCGCGCCGAATTTATACTCAGTTTTTTGGGTTAAATTTTTAATTACGCCGCCCTTTAGATCGATGCTAAGCTCGTCGCCCTGCGCAATCTTATCCGTCTCGTCGCATTCGAGGATCAAAAAGCCCGTGTTGAAGCTGTTTCGATAAAAAATCCTAGCGAAATTCTTTGCGATCACGCATGAAATTCCGGCGGCCTTAAGCGCCATCGGAGCGTGCTCGCGCGAGCTGCCGCAGCCGAAATTTTTCCCCGCTACGATGATGTCGCCGCGAGCGATTTTGGACGAAAAATCCTTGTCCGCATCCTCCATGATATGCGTCGCAAGCACCGCCGCATCGGAGGTATTTAGGTAGCGCGCCGCGATAATGATGTCGGTGTCGATATCATCGCCGAATTTCCATACTTTTGCCATATTTCCTCCTTAAATTTTAAAATAGATGCGCGATTTTACCGACAAATTTATTAAAATCCGCTCAATCGCTCCGATATGAGGACGGAATTCCTCGTTTGAAATTTAGGGCTAAATTTAAACGCAAAAGCGCAGGGATAGGAAGTGCGGAAGCGTTAAATTTTAAAGCGGCAGCGCAAAGGAAGTGGAATTGCGGCGCGCTAATTTTCGTCTTGCGAACGCAGAATTTTAGCGAGCAGTCTTAAATTTAGCTAAAAATATAACCTAAATTTTAAAATCTGGCCTAGTTTCTAGAATTTCAAAAACCATTAAATTTAGATGGTTCGCACCGTATATAAGCAAAAATAAAGAACGTTTCGGTATAATTCTATTTTCCAAAACAAATACATAACGACACAAGGAGATTTTATGGCGAGCCCAAAAGACGCCTTAAGCCCCATCGAGCAATTTTTCGACGACAATCAAAAAAGCTACATCACCTACGAAAGACTGATAAAATTTTTCGACAAAGCCCCCACCGCGACGGCCGTTAAGAAGGTCGAAGCGCTTACGAAAAAATTTGACGTCGAGCTGATCTCCGCCGCAGAAATCTCCAAAATCAAAAATTTAGAGGACGCGAAACTCAAAGAAGCGACGCAAAAAAGGCTGCTGGACGAGGGCTGGGACGAGGAGTTTGACCTATCCAGCGACGTCGAGCTTTTGGAGTGGAGCCGTTCGGACAGCCCTGTGCGGATGTATCTGCGCGAAATGGGACAGATCCCGCTGTTAACGAAAGAAGAAGAGATCGAGATCAGCAAAAAAATCGAGCTCGGCGAGGATATCATCATCGACGCGTTTTGCTCGGTGCCGTACTTAATAGACTTTATTTTAGACTATAAAGAGCCGCTCATCAACCGCGAGCGCCGCGTAAAAGAGCTTTTCAAGAGCTTTGACGACAGCGACGAAGAGGGTGAAGATGAGGACGAAGAGGAGTTGTCGGAGGAGGATTACGACGATGAGGAGGAGAGCACGGATGAGGACGAGGCGAAGCAAAGGCGATCCAAAAAGAACGATAAGCGCGCTCTAAAGGTCATCGAAAGCTTCAAGGCTCTTGAAAAAGCCAAAAAGGACTGGATGAAATTTGCCGAGAAAAACGCCGAAGCGATCAAGGAGAGCAAGGGAATTTTATCGAAGCTAAACTTGGCGTTTAAAAAGAAAATTTTAAAAGAAAAGCTCATGGATCTGGGGCCTACGAGCAAGCTCATCACCGAGATCGTAAAATCGATGGAGACCGCGCTAAAAAGCGACGAGGGCTTCGAAAAGGAGCTCAAGCGCTTAGAGTACAAGCTGCCGATGTTTAGCGCCGAACTGCGCGAAAATCACAAAAAAATCCTAAAAGATATCACCAAGCTTAGCAAAGACGACATCATCGCGCGCGTGCCGGAAGCTACGATGGTCTCGACATATGTCGATATAAAAAAGCTCTTTTTAACCAAAGAGGCGAGCAAAAAAAGCTTTAATCTCGAGCCCGAGCGGCTGAAAGAAATTTTAGAGCAGATCAAGCGCGGCAAGCGCATCAGCGATAACGCAAAGGCGCGCATGGCGAAGTCCAACCTGCGCCTGGTCGTCTCCATCGCTAAGCGCTACACGAACCGCGGGCTGCCGTTTTTAGACCTCATCCAGGAGGGCAATATCGGGCTTATGAAGGCGGTGGATAAATTTGAATACAAGCGCGGTTATAAATTTTCGACCTATGCGACGTGGTGGATCCGCCAGGCGATCAGCCGCGCTATCGCCGATCAAGCCCGCACGATCCGCATCCCGATCCATATGATCGAGACGATAAATCGAATTAATAAAATCACGCGCAAATATATGCAAGAAGGCGGCAAGGAGCCTGATATCAATGTCATCGCGCAAGAAGTAGGCCTTAGCGTCGATAAGGTAAAGCAGGTCATCAAAATCACAAAGGAGCCGATCAGCCTAGAAGCGCCGATCGGAAACGAGGACGACGGTAAATTCGGCGATTTTGTCGAGGACAAAAGCTCGGTTTCGCCGATCGAGCAAATTTTAAAATCCGACCTCAAAGAGCAGATCGACGATATCTTAGAGCAGCTCAACGACCGAGAGCGCACGGTGATCCGCATGCGATTCGGACTGCTTGACGACGAGAGCGACCGCACGCTCGAAGAGATCGGCAAGGAGCTCAATATCACTCGCGAGCGCGTCCGCCAGATCGAAAGCTCGGCGATCAAAAAGCTAAAACACCCAAAGATCGGCCGCAAACTCAAAACCTATATCGAGAGCTAGAGCAAAACTCCGATATAAATTTGCCCTTCAACGCCCGGCAAATTTAAAATTCATTAGATAGCTGGGCTTTGGCTTCGGTATGATTGATTTTAAAAACACGACAAAAATTTAAATCCGCTAATATCCAAGCTGGAATCGTCAATAATGTATTTTTTTAGCATAAATTTTGTCAGGCGGAGCACAAATCAAGGCACAGTAAAATACAGTAGCGCTTGAAACGCCGACTTTTATGAGTTTAATGTTTGAAATCCGTAGGTTTCAAACTCCAACAGAGTAAATTTACACATTGCCGAATGGACGCACTCCATGGGTGATAGTCAGCTTCAAACCCCATCGGAGATAATTTACACTTTGCTTGGCAGATAAACTCAAGCAATTTTTCATCTGAGTTTCAAACTCCAGTGGAGGGAATTTACACGTTATTTCGATTTTGCTGATGCTTTTATTTACGATGGTTTCAAACTCCAGTGGAGAGAATTTACACGCTCCTCAAGGAGTGCGTAGATGTGGGGGATCGAGTTTCAAACTCCAGCGGAGAGAATTTACACGAAAACTGCGCTATTTAAGCAAAAAATCGTAGTTAGAGTTTCAAACTCCAGTGGAGGAAATTTACACATAATCTCGACTGCTTTAGGAAGGGATTTGATTGCGTTTCAAACTCCAACGGAAAAAATTTACACCCAAAATCGTTATCGCCGATCTGAGATAGATTTAGCGGGTTTCAAACTCCAACGAAGAAATTTACACGCGGTGATGATATGCTTTCAATGGGTTTTAGAATGTTTCAAACTCCAACGAAGAAATTTACACGCTGCAAAAAGACGTAGTAGAAACGATGAAAGCGCGTTTCAACCTCCAGTGGAGCAAATTTACACGGTATATCGTCCGGGCGCAAAAATTCCTTTGAACCGAGTTTCAACCTCCAGTGGAGGAAATTTACACAGGCTCGATACCGCTATTGTAAGCCTCCCTAACCGAGTTTCAACCTCCAGTGGAGGAAATTTACACCATCTGAAAGGAATTGAAAAAGGAATGATGAAATTGTTTCAACCTCCAGTGGAGGAAATTTACACCCAGCAGGAATTTCGCGAACCACGACAGAATTCAGTTTCAACCTCCAGTGGAGGAAATTTACACAGCGTCAGAAATTCTATTTTTTCAGGCTATGAATATTTGAAGTTTATATTCTTACCCCTTAAATTTAGATAAGCGGCAAAGGCGGTTTAAAATAAAACGCCGTATTTGCAGTGTTTTGCAAATCTTACCTAAAGCTTTATCCGCACAATTTTCAAAATTCCGACTAAAACTAGGTAGCGCGATTTAACGGCGCAAAAGTCGCCGCTGTTTCGCTGCGCTATAATTTCGTCTCGCACCATCTAGCTAGCTTACTGCGCGCTGATGAACCGACAACTCGGCACCGGCAAACTTTGACGCACGTTCAATCACATTCCGCCGCCACACTGCCTACCCGCAATCGCAGCGCTCATAAATTTACCGCATTGCTGCGCCGGCAACCGCAATATTATCTTAAATTTACTGCTCCGCCGTGCCGTTCCGCTCTTAAAATTTACCTTCCGTAGCCAAGGGTGCGCTGGATAACACGACCTCAGTATTTTTGTCTCGCTCTAAATTTATCTTCCACCGCACCGCTAAATTTAACCGCGCCGCAAGCTGCGCTTTTTAAGGTAGCTATAAATCCAAGCTCCGAGCAATAAAACCGCCGCGAGGCAATACATATAAAAGGCCGCGCCGTTTTCATACTCCACATCCTGCGCGGCAAAGACCTGCTGCGACATTTCTGGGTTTCGCGCCGCCTCATCCGCGATCTGCGCCATCACCTCATCATCATGCACGTCTAGCGTGATCTTTCGCAGCTCGATGAAATTTGTCCGCTTATCCAGGTGCTTGCCGCTGCGGCCAGTGACGTAAACGCTATACGAGTAGAAATTTAGATAGTAAAACCCCGCGTCGTCTTTAAAAAGCTTCTCCGAGATCTGCCGCACGGCGCCTTTAAACGGATTGTCGCCCGCCCTTTTTAGCGCGCTTAGCTTACTGCCGTCTGCGCCAAATTTATAATACACGTACCAAAAAGCGTCTTTGAGCCGGCCCTCGGCGCCGCTGTTGCGCGGACGATTTAAAATTTTATCCTTGCTTAGATAAAATATGCCGTTTTTGCTCGCAAACAGCATGTATTCTTGATGCCTGCCCTGAAAATTTAGCGGCGTATATGGCTCGTTTGCAGGCTCAAATCTCTCGCCGTTCATGAGCACTGCGCCCGCCTTTGGATCGTAAAGAAACTCTATACCGGCGTTTGGCTCCACGAGATACATCCGCTCGCTAGGCGTGAAATTTAGCCTCTCGCCGCCTGCGTAGACGCTGCGTCCGTCGCTCAGCCAATTATCGATCAGGCGAAAGTGCGCGGGCGAATCGGGACCGTCTTCGTGTATGATTTTTAGCCTTATCTGTTTTAGGTTTTTTGCATCCGCACCCGCTAAAATTT
Source organism: uncultured Campylobacter sp. (assembly GCA_963522285.1). GTDB lineage: Bacteria > Campylobacterota > Campylobacteria > Campylobacterales > Campylobacteraceae > Campylobacter_B. Next base: position 7,648 of record CAUQWV010000011.1, on the reverse strand, counting down.
TACCCTTGTAAAAGACCCGCTCGCCGTCCGTGGCGACGTAAGGGCTCTCGGTCAGCGGCGAGATAGGCGCGCTAGTATCAAGTCTAGCGTATGGATAGTTATATTCCTGCGGCCATTTGGAGAGCCCGAACGCATGGAAAAATACCTTGTAAATGTAGCTTATCGCGCCGCCCGTGCGCTGCGTGACGTCCGAGCAGAAGTAGCTCACGCGCCCGTCGCTGTAGTAGCGAGAGCCGATCTTTTGCGTGCGCACAGGATCCAGCCCCGTCATCTTGCGAGCGCCGCAAAATACGCTACTAGCGTCCATGCCGACGTTTGTGTAGGAGTATCTGCCGGTATCAAGCGCGCGAAAGCTCGCCGCGTCCGCGCCGCCCTCTAGCTCGTAGGGAGCGAGATTCCAAGAGCGTAGATAAATTTTGCCGCCGATATTATAATAATTACTGCCGCCGATCTTTTGCGCGCCTGCGGGCAGCTCGCACGAGCTATCATACACCGATAGCTCATAGATAAAAACGAGCGAGACGAAGAGCGGCACGAAAAGTACCGCAAAGAGCAGCCTTAGCGCCTTTTTATCAAATTTGCTTAAATTATTCGCCTTTTTCATAAGGCAATTATATATCTTGCTAGTTTAAAACGTTAGAAATTTAAAATCGTTTGCGGGGGAAATTTTAAAATTTAGAGCGCGGTAAATTTGACGGCGAAAGCTGCGGGTAAATTTGGCGCCGAAATTTTAGCTCAAATTTACCCGCAACCGCGCAAAACCACGCAAGCTCCGCGCAGATTTAACCCTACTTTCACACGAATTTAACTCAAAACAAAATTTCCAGAAGATGCCGAGACTCAGCTCGCCCTGTTTCCGCGCAAAATTTAACTCAATACCCCTCAAAATGCTTGGTCTTTGGCAACACTAAATTTAGCGTGATGCCGATGAGCGCGCCAAGTCCCACGCCGCTAAAGCTCATCGCGCCAAAGTCCAGCACCATGCCGCCGATCGCGCAGACGAAGATGAGCGCGACGATGATCATATTGCGCGGCTCGGCCAGATCCACGCTGTTTTTTATGAGCGTTTCCATGCCCACGCTAGCGATGATACCGAAAAGCAGCAACATAATGCCACCGATGACGGGAGCGGGGATCGTGGAGAGCGCGGCGCCGAGCTTACCCACGAAAGCTAGCAGTATCGCCGCAAGCGCGGCAAAGGTCATGATGGCGGGATTATAGGCCTTCGTGATGCTAACCGCGCCCGTGACCTCGGAGTAGGTGGTGTTTGGCGGGCCGCCGAAGCAGCCTGCTAGCGACGTTGCAAGCCCGTCGCCAAGCAGAGTGCTTTTAAGCCCCGGATTTTTGAGGAAATTTTCCTTCGTGACGTTGCTGATCGCAAGCATATCGCCGATGTGCTCGATCGCGGGCGCGATGGCGATAGGCACCATGTAGATCACCGCTTCGAGCTTAAAAACCGGCGCGGTGAAATGCGGCAGCGCAAACCACGGCGCGTTTAGAATCGGCGTAAAATCCACGATCCCGACAAACAGCGACGCGCAGTATCCCGCCGCGATACCGCAGAGTATCGGCACGAGGCGCAGCATGCCGCGACCAAACATCATAACGACGATAACTGCCGAGAGCGAGATAAGCGCGATAGTAAGCGACTGCCCCTGCATATAAAGCGCCTCTTTGCCCTTGCCCATGACCATATTTACGGCTGCGGGTGAGAGGATGAGACCGATCGTCATGATGACGGGCCCCACGACCACGGGCGGTAAAATTTTATGCAAAAAGCCCTCGCCTTTGAGCCTAATGAGCAGGCTCAGAACCACGTAAAAAAGCCCCGCCGCGATCACCCCGCTCATCGTCGCGGCGATGCCCCACTCTTTCACGCCGAAGCTTAGCGGCGCGATGAACGCGAAACTGGACGCGAGAAAGATCGGCGGGACGTGTTTGCGCGTGATGAGCTGAAACAGCAGCGTGCCGATGCCCGCCGTAAACAGCGCCACAGACGTATCAAGCCCCGTTAATATCGGCACCAGCACGAGCGCGCCAAACGCGACGAATAGAAACTGCACGCCGACGAGAGCGTCGCGTAGCCTGAGATTGTAGCCTTCGTATTTTTCCATCTTCTCCTCTTTTATCTTTGCAGCTTGCCTCGCGAGCGTCTTTAACGGAGCTAATAAAAATTTAGCTTGATAGGCTATATGCCTTATCTTCGCTAAATTTTTACGTCGCAACCCTTAAATCCATCTCGCGATCCTTCGCCTTGGCTCCTGTATTAAAATTTATAATACACCGATATTCTGTAAAATTTAACTTGCTGCAGTCGCGGACGAATAGTCCACTCCTTTGCAAGCACTAAAAATTTATCGAAACTACACATCATCTGTCTTAAATATTTTCAAAATTTATGCCTTTCCGCCTCATCTAAAGAAAAAATACTACGCCTTAATTTTTAAATCTGACACATCAAAAATTTTGACCTACCCGGTTGCAGACGAGCAATCTGCTCCACTCTCCACTGCCGACCATCGGCGGCTGCAAGCAGAACAAAGCAGTAGTACTTCCAAACTACCTGTGACCCACATTAAATGTTTTAAAATTTTAGCCTCTTTTTAAAATTTTACGACCTCATTTTAAAATTTCGCACTCAAGCTTAAAGCTAAATTTTAAGTCAAAGCCGCTACGCCACATCATATACAAGCGCCATTTTGCTGTGATTTTGCGTCGTATCAGATGCGCGAAGCAGCAAAGCGAAAATCAAGCCCATAAAATTATCAGGCAAAGCCGCGTAAGCAGAACCAAACAAACAACGACCAAAATCCGCAAACCAGCAACTAAACTTCACAAACATAGCGGATAAATCAAAACTATACAGACCGAATTTATCACTAAAATTTAGCGAAAGAATTCCGTCGTACGGCTATTTTTTGCGCAGCAGATCCTTCAGGCTCGCTCTTACGTCCTTGCCACGCAAAATTTGCGCGACCTCGGTAGCGATCGGAGCGTAGATCTTATGCTTTGTCGCGATATTTACGACCGCTTCGGTTGTAGCTACACCCTCGGCGACCTCGCCCAACTCGCGCAGAATTTCTTCGAGCCCTTTGCCGCGCGCAAGCCCTAGTCCCACGCGGTAGTTTCGCGATAGCGCACTCGAGGCGGTCAAAAACAGATCGCCCACGCCACTTAAGCCCAAAAAGGTCTCGTCTCGCGCGCCGAAAAACTTGCCGAAGCGCGCGATCTCTACGATGCCGCGCGCGATCAAGCTCGCTCTAGCATTATTGCCGAGCTCGAGCCCATCGCAAACGCCGCTAGCTATGGCGATGACATTTTTATACGCGCCGCACACCTCTGCGCCAATGATATCGCCACTCGTGTAAGTCTTGATGTATGCAGGGAAGGTGCTTGCGAAAAGTTCGGCTAGATTTTCGTTACACGAGCTTACGACGAGCGCGCAAGGCAGCTTCTGCATGACTTCGGTGGCAAACGACGGACCTGATAGATAAGCAAGATTGCCGCGCGCGACATACGATTCAAAAATTTCGTTTAAAAACCTACCGCTTGCCGCGTCGATGCCCTTGGAAGCGACTAGAATTTTTTGATTTTTGTAGGTGAAATTTTGATCCAGCCACTGCGCGGTTTGTTGTGCCGCGAGCGCGAAAACGAGCGCTTCGCACTCCAGAGCCTCGCTCACGCTTACAAAATGCGGAATTTGCCTTGGCGTGCGCGAAGTGATGACACATTCGTTTTTCGCGCTAAGCGCATCAAAAAGCGCGCTGCCCCATTTGCCCGCGCCGATAACCGCGATTTTCATTATGTTCCTTTTTAAAAATTTATTCGCAAATTTGCGGTTTTTCAAATTTCATTCTCTTGAAATTCCCACTCTTTGAAAATTTAGCCCAAAAGCGCCGACATGAGCCCGTGCAAATGCTAGCCGAAGCCACGCTTTAAAATTCACTTTTTGAAATTTCATCTCATTAAAATTTCGTCTCGTTAAAATTCTGCGCTTTTGAAATTTACTCAGCCAGAACTTCGCTTTTTTTAAAATTTACCTTACTAAAATTTCATACTTTTAAGGTTTTGCTCTTCCGCCAAAAAAACACTTTCACAAAAGGCGCGGCAGTGAACGAATGAGGATTTTGAAACTCCATTATACGTTTAAAATTTCACTCGTGCATCGCCAAAGCAAATCAAATTTTTAAAAATTTTACTCAGACGCTTAAGCGCAAATCGCGCTTTTAAATCCGCTTAAATCTCTTAAGGCGTGCTTTGAGCCTAAATGATATGCGGTCGCTCGCCACGCTATCGTTTGGTGCGCGGTTTGCGGCACGCGCATCCGACGCAGCGATTGATTAAATTTAGCCTACACATTGGCTTGCCACTCAAATTTAACCCTGCGTATTCGATCCTATCCGCGCACCCGAGTTGCCGTTTTTGCTCCCTCAGGCAGAGTAATTTTACGCGTTCCCTGCAAGCTTTGCCGCGCTTTGACGGTAGCCGTGAGTAAAATTTCCTAACGGACGTGCTTCTTAAACCACTCCGTCGCAGACCGACACTTAATGTAAACGATCCGCACTAGAAAAAACGAGCTCAAAAGAACAAAACGTGCACGAGGCAAAGCAGGTAGCCGCCGAGATCGCGCCGAATGAAATTATAACACGCAAAAGCCCTCGTCATTGGCGCGTGAAAGCTTTAGCTCGAAGCAAAACGCTACGGGCGGATTTAAAATTTTATCCCGGAGGCTTTATCTATCGCATGTACCCCGCTACCTTTAATTCGCCGTTTGCCGCCGCGCAAGCTGCGAAATCAGCCTAGCTTCTGTTTCAGAAGCTCGTTCACCTTTGCAGGGTTAAACGCGCCCTTGCCCTCTTTCATCACTTGGCCTACGAAGAAGCCAAATAGCTTGTCCTTGCCGCCGCGGTAGTCTGCAACCTTGTCCTCGTTTTGGCTCATCACGCGCGCTATGATCTCCAAAATCGCGCCGTCGTCGCTTACTTGCCTCAAACCAAGCTTATCGATGACCGAGCTTACAGCCACGTCGTGCTCCATTAGATAATCAAGCACCTCTTTGGCGGCCTTTTGCGACACTGCGCCGCCTTCGATCGCGCTTAAAAGCTCGCTCATCTTCGCGCTACCTACGGGCGAGTCCTCGATCGTAACGCCGTTTTTGAGCCTGCCCGCAAGCTCGACGGTAAGCCAGCTCACGCAGAGTTTGGGCTCGTGCCCCGCCGCGATCAGTTCCTCGAAAAATCGCGCGTTTTCGTAGGTCGAGATTATGATCTCGGCGTCCTTCTCTTTAACGCCTAGCTCGCGGACGTAGCGTGCCTTTTTCTGATCGGGTAGCTCGGGGATCTGCTGCGCAGCAGCCAGCATCTCGTCATCCACGATCACGGTTAGCAGGTCGGGGTCTGGGAAGTAGCGATACTCGGCGCTGTCTTCTTTGCTGCGCATCGGCTTGGTGATAAGCTTAGCGGTATCAAAAAGGCGGGTTTCTTGCACGACCTCTTGCTCATATTTGCCGTCCTGCCACGCTTCGATCTGACGCTCGATCTCAAACTCGATCGCCTTTTGGATAAATTTAAAGGAGTTTAAATTTTTAATCTCCACGCGCGTGTAGAGCTTTTGCTCACCTTGCGGACGGATGCTGACGTTTACGTCGCAGCGAAACGAGCCTTCTTGCATGTTAGCATCGCTGATATTTAAAAAGCGCAAAATGCTGTGGAGTTTTTTTAGATACGCGACCGCCTCGTCCGCAGAGCGCATATCGGGCTCGCTTACGATTTCCAAAAGCGGCGTGCCGGCGCGGTTTAGATCAACTAGGCTGCGCGAGCTTTCGTGGTTATTTTTGCCTGCATCCTCCTCTAGGTGTGCGCGCGTAATGCCGATGCGCTTGCTCTGTCCGTCCGCGGCTATGAAAAGCTCGCCGTGCTCGACGATCGGGATCGTCCACTGCGAAATTTGATACGCCTTGGGAAGGTCGGGATAGAAGTAATTTTTGCGGTCGAATACCGACTTGCGATTGATCGTCGCATTAACGGCGGTGCCGAAACTGATAGCTTTTTTAACCGCCTCCTCATTTAGCACGGGAAGAGCGCCCGGAAGCGCCAGGCAGGTCGGGCAGACGTGCGAATTCGCCTCGTCGCCGAAGCTCGTGGGGCAGGAGCAGAAAATTTTGGTTTTGGTATTTAGCTGGCAGTGTACCTCTAGGCCGATCACGGTTTCAAACATTAACTTAACCTTTTAGAATAAAAATTTCGCGTAATTTTACAATTTTTTGCTTTAATACTCGCTTGTAGCGGCACACGGCGTGGCTAAATTTTAAAATTTTGCCCGTAAAATCTTACTCGCCTTCGCGGGCTAGTTGTTCTTTCAGATCGAAAACATCGACCATCAAGCAGGTGATGATGACGCATATCACTCCCGGCGCGGTGCAGATGAAGAGAAATTTTAACCCCAAAAAATAAAATGAAGGATAGGCAAAAAAGACGAATGCGCCGACGAAGATCAATCCGAACGACGCACCCACGAGAAAGTATAAGAAATTTCGTTTAAAATTAATGCTCATCGACGATCACGGCGCCCGCTAGATAAACGTAGCTTAAAACCATGAAAATAAAAGTCTGCAAAATCGCCATAAAAGTAAGCAGCGCGAACGGTACCATCGGTATTAGCGCAGGAGCGAGAGTAAGCATAACGAGCAGGAAGGTATCGTCGCCTTTGATATTTCCGAAAAGTCGGAACGAAAGCGATACGACGCGCGAAAAATGCGAGACGATCTCTATAACAAACATAAACGGAGCTAGGATTTTCACAGGCCCCATAAAGTGCTTTAGGTAATTAATCACGCCATGCTCGCGAACGCCCTCAAAATGGTAATACAACCAAACGCAAAGCGTAAGCGAAAGGGTTAAATTTAGACTCGCGCTCGGCGATTCAAAGCCCGGCACCAAGCCGATAACGTTACTAAAAAATATCACAAATCCCAATGTTGCGATTAGCGGAAGATATTTTTTGGCTTGCTCCTCGCTACCCATCGCGTCCTTACCGATCGTTAGCACGCCGCTTAGGTAGGCTTCGGCGATATTTTGCATGCCGTGTGGCACAAGTTGAAGCGAGCGAGTGGAACAAAGCGCGACGGCTACGATGATAGCGACGACCAAAAAGAAGTAAAAAAGGTAGATAAAAGTGTGGTCGTAAGAAATTAAACCGCCGAAAAGGAAGATGTCTTTTAGCATAAAAACCCTTGATCGTTGAAATTTGAGGCGTATTTTACACTTCTATTCGTTAAAGTATATTTAAATTTGCGTCAGCGAATAAAATTTTGAGCTTTGCGAGTTCTCACACCGCTTTGCTTGCCTAGCACTTTCGTCTAGCTTGCGCGCCATTTATGCGGGGATTTTGCGTTTTTTTAGCATTTAACTTCACATTTTCAGCATTTCAGCAAATGACAAAATTTTAGCTGGTAACTACGGAATTTGCAGCTATACTGTTAATACTATTTTTGCAAAATAGAATTTATCTGTCGCATACAGAGAAGCCCTAGCCGGCTGTGCGGTAAAATTTGTGTTTAAAGATACGAAAAGCACGATAAAATTTACCGCGATAAATTCCAAGAATTCCAAGAATTCCAAGAATTCCAAGAATTCCAAGAATTCCAAGA
>CAUQWV010000010.1:0-77123 GCA_963522285.1 uncultured Campylobacter sp. | reverse complement strand
TGGATTGTTTTCCAGACCGTTTTTATTTGTGTTTTCCGGTGGTTTTTCGTGACAATTTTTTCCTTGTTAGAAAAGTATTTTAAGTCGACCCCCCCCCCCCTCCCCTAAATTTGAGCTGAAATCAAGCCGCGCCTTTTGAAATTTCATATTCGCGCCCGATTGCGGTTTTGCCCCAGCGCTTCATTAGAATTTTACTTCGCAAAATCAGCGTTTGCGCGCTATCGATACGCTCATTTGCGCGATAGGCGAAAATTTTGGCGCGCGAAAAGGATGCCGCAAAATTTACGATTTAGGATAAAATTCTAAAACCTGTGGTAAGATTTCTCAGTTTCGTTCCCGCGCGGAATTTTGCCTAGCTACATACAGCGCGCGGCTTGCACTCTGGTAAATTTGGCGCTTAAAGCGAGACTTGTAGCAGCAAATGTATTTGGAACGCGAGTCGGCTAGCCGGTACGGCGCACGGCGAGCGTAGGCGGGCAAGCGGGTTGCGTCCGAGGCGTAATCCGTTGCGAGCAGACTAGGTTGCCGACTAGCCGCAATTCGGCTAAGCAATCGCGGCGGAGCGGGACAATTTAAATTTTGGATCTTTTATGAACGACGAATTTTATATGGATTTGGCGCTGCGGGCTGCGTGGCGCTATCAGGCTCTGACGCTACCCAACCCCGCCGTGGGCTGCGTGCTTCTGGATAAGAGTGGTAGGGTTCTTGGCATAGGCGCGCACAAAAAGGCGGGCTTTTTGCATGCCGAGGCAAATGCCGTTTTCGCCGCGCTGTGCGATCTGGACGCAAATTTCGCGCAGGATTTCGCTTGCGAATACGCCCGCAAATTCGGCGTTAAATTTCAAAACACAAAAGCCCTAAAAAGCGCTCTTTTGCAGCCGAGCTTCACCTATGATTTCATCTTAAACCGCCACGGCGGGCTTTTGCGCGGCGCTTGCGCCTATGTCACGCTTGAGCCCTGCGCACACCGCGGCAAGACGCCGTCTTGTGCCGAGCTTTTGGCGAAGCTCGGGCTATTGCGCGTGGTAATCGGCGCGCGCGATACGAACGCGCAGGCTGCGGGCGGCGCGGAAATTTTACGCCGTGGGGGCATAGAGGTGAAATTTGACGTCTGCCATGCCGCGGCGGCGGAGCTTGCGGAGCCGTTTTATCTGGCGCGCGAGAGAGGCTTTTGCTTCATCAAAATCAACGCCACGCTAAACGGCGCGGTGCATGGGCGGATCGGCAGCGAGAAGCAGCGCGCATTCGTGCACGAGCTGCGTGGCGTGTGCGATTACGTAGGCGTGGGCGGACAGACCGTGCGCGCCGATAGACCGACGCTGGACGTGCGTGCGGCTAAATTTGATGAAATTAGCGCCTTGGTGGGCAGTGCTGATATGTTGACGCTAGACGCATGCGCCGCGCCGCAAAATCTAAAGCTGCGCGCGCCTGATGTTTGGATATACTCGCGCCGCGCGCTTTCGGATTTTGATGCGAGCATTCCGCTTTTTGGCGTCGAAGGGCGCAAGGTGGAAGTCTCGCGCTCGCTGCCCGCGGGCGCAAAAGTCACGATGATAGAGGCGGGGGCGAGTTCGTTTGACGAGTTTGCGCAGTTTGCGAGTCACGCGCTTATTTTTTACAGCGCGCAGATGAGGGACGGGGGAAATTTTAGAGCAAATGCCGCGCTACAGCCGCTTTTCATCTCTAGTGCGGGTGATCCGCATCTGGAAGCGAACGAATTTTACGGCTGGTTTAAAATTTTAAAGTCATGAATGATCGTTTTAAACATTATTTAAATGAGCTATATGAATTTTTTCTTCATTTTAATTATCTCATCTTTATTTTTGTTTATAGTTGATATTTCGCCTCTAGTATCGCCGTCTTTATCTCGTTCTCCTCCGAAGCTTAGCCAGTTAAAGCTTCCAACTATCATAAACGCATCATCACAAATTAGAATTTTGCTATGATCGTTACCCTGTTTTAGCTTAAATAATTTTTTATCTAGCCCATTAAAATATTCTTGAGACTTATCGTCGATCCCTGCTTTATCAAATCGATTTTTAGGTTTCAAGCCGTATTTTATAATTATTTTTACGCCACGTTTTAAAGCCTCATCTATCTTATCTTTATAGATGTTTAAAATTTCGTATCGTATCCAAGGCGATTGTATATAAATTTCTTTTTGTGCATTCTTTAAAATATATTTTAAATATTTTTTATGCTCCGCAGTTTCTATCGTTTTGCCTTCTTCAAGATTTACTGCGAGTTTTTCTTCGATCTTTTCCGATGTTAAGTCTTGAAATTTCTCTGCATTTTCTTCACATTCTTTTGCTTTCTGATTGATACTATCGCTAAATCTTTGTTCGTTTAAGAGTCTATCAAAAAGCTTCGTAGAATTTATATCCTCATTATAGTTCTTATCTATGACTAAAATTTTTTCCTCTTCGTCTTTATTTTTATAAAAAAGACAAAAATATTTTTTGAAAAATTTTTTAGGTTCGACAGATAAAATATTATCTATCTCATAGCTTAAATTTTTATCGTTTTGCTCTTCTTGTTTGTCAAAATCTTTTAATGATTCTATTAAGGTTTGCCGTAAAGTTTTATTGCACATAAATATATCGTCCAAATTTTCAGTTCTAGGCCTTGTCTTGAAATTTGGCTTGAATTCGAAGGCATCCTTGTCGGATTTATAATCTAATGTTATTTGTCTTTGATCCTTTGCTATTTCCAAAGTCGTTCCTAAAACTCCGTCGATAGCAACATAAGATATCGTGCGTTCTTTAATCTTTTCATTCTCTTTCTTTAGAGCTTCTAATCCTTTATGACTAAGTTCTATAGAATCTACTTTAAGGTAGCCTTTTGTATTAAATTCAGCTAGTATGCTAGCAAGTATTTCGTTGTCCATTTGGGTTATATCTTTTAAAATTTTATACTTATCGTCTATTTTTATTTTTTGCAGGTAGTCTATGATTTTTAAGATTCCTATAACTATCGGGTGAAGTTCTTGCTCCTTTGATATTATATATTCAACCTTGGTCTTATATACGGGATATACTATCTCTCTTGCATCGTAATTAACAAAATCTTCATAATAATCGCTATATTTATGTACAAGCATATCTATATCTGGTTTAAATTGTTTTTCTTTTGCAGCTTTTTGTTTCATTGCTTCTTACTTCCTAATTTTATTATTTGATATTTGTCTTTATTGATATTGATATACTTAATAATATCCATAAACGGGTTATTATTTTCTTTCGTTCCGGCCCTGAATAAAAATTCCATATCGCCTATTATTATCAAGAGTTTCTTTGCTCTTGATAGAGATACGTTTAGTCGTTTTTCATCAGCTATAAAATCTATCTTCGCACCTCTTTTGCCTTTTGATGAACGGACGCAATCATAGACAATGATATCCCTGTCGCTTCCTTGAAAGCTGTCTACTGTGCCTATATCTATTTTAAAACCGTCAAAATCTTTTGACTTTATTTCTTGCTCCAATAACTCTTTTTGCGCTTTGTATGGAGTGATAACGCCGATGCTATAAACTAAATTTTGCTCTTTTATTTGTTCGCATAATTTGCAAAGCGTCCTTCTAATATATTCTGCACTACAACGATTTATTTTACCAGTTCCTTTTTGTTCGTCTTCTCTATTTTCTAAATTTCCGGTATCTAGCCAAACTACGCTTGAGTTGAAAAATTTAAATTCATGCTGTTTCTGCTTGTTTATCTCTTCATCAACAATAAGCTCTCCGTTATAGAACGCGTTACTGTAAAGTTCGCAAATTTTTCTTTCCGAACGGTAGTTATGCGTTAGTGTGTGTTTGAAATTTTCTCTATCCGTTTGTTCGAGCCTTTCAAAAAGTCTTTGAAAAAATGAAGTTTTAGCTTCATCTTTATCATCTATTTTTTCAATAATATCATCGTCTATAACTGGTGCTAGCTGCTTGTGGTCGCCTACTAAAATTATTTTTTTAGCCTTTATGCACGGCACTAAAAGCTCGCTCAATGTTGCACGACCCGCTTCATCCACTATGGCTATATCAAATTTAATCTCTCTAAAACTATTCCAAGATGAGATGCCGATCAATGTACCGAAAATCAAGCGGATATCTCTGGTAAACAAAGCCGCCAATTCTTTTTCTTTTCCTTCTTTTTTGTTTGCTGTTTTTGAACTTATGCTCTGAAGTCTTTTTGCAAAATCATCTTGCAAATTTTTAAGCTCGCTTTGTATTTTTGGATTGTTATGCGTTATAGGATACTTTTTTATTCTTAGTAAATTTTCTTTTATAAGCTTATTCAGTATTACCTCGGGGCGATATTTTTTAGCCGCTTCACTCATTTTGCCCGAATCATTACCTATGCGTAAAATTTTATCTTCAGTTGTACATATTTTTTCTAATACATTGTCGACGGCTTGATTGCTTTGAGATGAGACTAAAATTTTATCGTGTTTTTTGGTGGATAAAACTTGATTTACTATTTCGGTTATGGTAGTAGTTTTGCCCGTGCCCGGAGGTCCTTGTATTAGTAATATTTCACAATTCTTACCTAAACTCATACTTTTTTGAACGGCTAGTTTTTGATTTTCGTCAAGCAAGCTATTGTGAAAATTTATAATATCTACTAAATTATTTTTTATAAATTCTTTTGGATTGTTTACTTTTCTTAGTAGGTCGGGTATTACAACGTTTGCACTTTGTAAATCGCGCAAAGCTTTATCTTTTTTATTCCAGATAATTTCTTCTACTTGATAATCGTAGCTTATTTTGTATTCTTCATTATCATTGAAGTTTATATTTGAGCCATACTTGTCTAACTTTACTGTTAGACTTTTTATGTCTGGTTTGTATCCTGAAACAATACCATTAAAAGAAATATTATTTTGTTCTATGATTATATTTTGGCCTTGTTTGAAATCCTTTTCCGATTTTGGCTTATTGTCTTTTGGGTTTGCATGTGTTTCAATAACTTTTTCAAATTCGCTTATTTCGCTATCTTTGTTATTTTCTTTCGATAAAATTTCAAATACAAGCTCATCTTGGCTCTTATTTTTGCTTTTTAATATAGCAAACTTCACGTTTTTCTTTTCCTGGATAGTTTCATATTCGGCTTGCAAAAGCTCTTCCTCTGATTTTATCGACTTTTTATCTATTTCTAGACTTTTATTTAAATATTGTCGCTTTTTAAAGCTCTGCTCTAATTCATATTTTAAATCTCTTATATCGTCGCAGTCTTGATTTGTTTTTCCGTATTTAAAATTTATAACGAATTTATCATAGGTCTCTATACCGTCTGCATAAATTTCATCGATAAGTTTTTGATTATTTTCTATAATATTAAAACAAAATAAATTCTTATTTTTATTTTCCTCATTAGCCGAGCAACAAAATATTAGATCACCGATAGCTATTTTTATCTCTTTTTTGCCGTTGCGTTCATCAAGTTTCCAAAAAGGATTTTTATCATCGATTCTTGCTTCTATATGAGAATCTAGATTGTAAATATCGTCTAGATCATTATTTTGCTCATATCTATCCAAAATATCATCCCAAAGTTTGATTTCAAAAGTCCTTATTTTTTTATATTGAGACAATAATTCTTTAAATTTAGCTTGTATATCTATTAAATTTATTCTATCTTTCGGATTTATTGTTAGCATTTTTTTAGATAGTAAAAACAGCTCATTTTCAACATCATCAAGATCATACTCATTGTTGATTTTATAAAATAAATCTTCTAAGTCATCGGGGCTTTTATAAATTTCACAAAAATCAAAATCTTCAAAGTTATCTACGATAAGCTTTATCATGCAAAGCCCAAATGAATAAATATCACTTTCTTGGCAAATTTCATTTTTATTTAATTGCTCTGGAGCATAAAAAATTTCATTTCGTTCATTTTTAAGTATAGAATAAAGATAACTTCTACCAAAATCAAGCAAATAAGCATTGTTTTCATGATCTATCAAGATATTGCCAGGGTTGATATTGCCGTGATACAGATCTTTTTGATGTATATAGTCTATAGCTGAAATAATTTGCATATAACATTTTATGAGATCCACGTAATTAAGACCTTTGTTTTCAAGTATTTCTACTCCCTCATATTCTTTTTGTATAAAATAGAAATTTTTATTGTCTTCATCTATAATTAGATTGCTTATGTTCCGATGGAAAATACCGCTTAAATTTTTTGCCTATATGAAAGCATATTGTTTTGCTCGCCTTTCGGTGCTACTTCGATAATATATTTATCGCGATTATATTCGGCAATTATCTTACCTTTTTCATTAGTATTTATTATTCTATATTTATTTAAGATTTTGTTATTCACGTCAAATCCATTTAAAAATCTTTATTAGGGCATTTTACCGAGTATAGCTTTAAAATACTTTAGAAATTCTACCAAATTGATTGCTAATACAAATTCTTGCAAGCACGAGAATTAATTGTACATTAATTTATATTTTCAATTTAGTTTATATGATTTTTTAATATGGGCTTGCTCAAATTTAATGACTATGCCCCAAATGCCCGTCACCGCCATTTGATCTTACTTCGCAGATGAGCTCGCCGTCGCAATCGTTATCGCTGCTTTCAAGCTGTAGCGTCGTGTGCGTGATGCCCAGGTGCTCCATTTCGTGCGATATTTCGCGCAAAATCCGCTCCGCCTCGCGCACGCTCAGTTCGCCGCTAACTACGATGTGAGCCGTGAGCGCGTTTGCGCCGCTCGTGATGCTCCAGACATGCAGGTCGTGCACCGAAAGCACGCCGTCCACGCCCCTGATCTGCGCGACGAGCCCGTCCAGACACACGCCCTTTGGCGAGCCCTCCATCAGGATGTTTAGGCTGTCTTTTAGCACGCCCCAGCCGCTTTTTACGATGAGCGCGGCCACGAGCACGCTAGCCGCCGCGTCCGCCCAGCCCCAGCCAAAGCACATCATCAGCAGTGCCGCCGCTATCGCGCCTACCGAGCCCAGGGCGTCGCCCAGCACGTGTAGGTAGGCGCCGCGCATATTGACGTTTTCTCTCACGTCGCCGCCGCGCAGCATATAAAGCGCCACGACGATGTTTACGGCAAGACCCAGCGTGCTGATAGCAAGCATGCCCGCGGTGGCTACTTCGGGCGGGTTTTGGAAGCGCCTGGCCGCCTCGATGACGATCAAAACGGCGATCGCGACGAGAGCAAGGGCGTTTATAGTCGCGGTTAAAATTTCGATCCGCCTGTAGCCGAAGGTCTTTTGCGGGTTGCCTTTGCGTTCGCCGAATTTAAACGCAAACAGCGAAAGCCCAAGCGCCGCGGCGTCTGATAGCATGTGCCCGGCGTCGGAGAGCAGGGCGAGCGAGTTCGTCGCGAAACCACCCGCGACCTCGATCAGCATAAAAGCGGATATCATAAGGAAAGAATTTCTCAAAACGGTTTTATTTGACGCGTGTGAATGCGCGCAATGGGCGTGATTTTCGTGCATTTTGACCTCGTTTTTCGGCAAATTTTAGGTACATTATACCCCAAAAAAGCGCTTAAATTTTAGCAAAATCTCCCTCTAACTCGACGTTTACGCGCTTGCCTATGTCTTTTAATTTGCTAAACTCTTCCACTAGCCTCGGCGCGTCATTGGGGTTGATTGCAAGCGTCTTAAATGCGCTATTTTGCATAAAAATCCTTCGGCTAAAATCGCGCAGATTTTATATGATTTTAAAATTTACGCCAAATTTTTTGAAAATTTTTGCTGTAACTCTTGACATTACAACAAAATTTGACTATACTTCGCTCATCAGTTGTAAGTTATAACATTACAACAAAAAAATTACAAGGAGACAAAGATGTCAAACTACAAGATCGTTTCAACGAAAAACGAACCAAGAGTCGAGCTAAAAGAAGCTCTAGGCTTAAGCGGCTGTGAGCTATCTATCAACGAGCTTCCCGCAAACGTGAGCGTGCCTTTCGTGCATTCGCACAAGCAAAACGAGGAGCTTTACTTGGTGCTAAAAGGCGGCGGCGCGCTCTTTATCGACGGCGAGGAGAAGGCGGTGGGCGAGGGCGACGCGATCCGCATCGATCCGGTAGGCAAAAGATGCTTCAAGGCGGGCGCGCAAGGGATGAAGTTTATCTGTATCCAGACTAAACGCGGTAGCTTGGAGCAGTACACTAACGGTGACGGTATGATAAACGACGATGTAAAGCCTAGCTGGCTGTAAAATTTCGCAAGACAAGCGCGTGGCAAAGCGCGGGTGTAAATTTTAAACTGCGCAGCGCGGCAAAACGACGCGCTGCGTGGCGGGCGCATCGGCTGCGACGGCAACGATAGATGTGGTCGTATGAGAGAGAGCGTATCGGCCGCGGCGGCAACTAAATTAGCTTGCCGCCGCGATAGGCGGCTGTGTGAGCAAACAAAAATCTAAATTTAAAGGATAGAAAATGAAAAAAGTAGCAATCATCGGAGCAAACGGGAAATCAGGTAGCGCGCTAGTCGCGGAGGCGCTAAAGCAGGGCTACGACGTAACGGGCTTCGCGCGAAACAAAGAGTATAAAAATGGCGCTATCAAGCTCGTGCACAAGGATGTTTTCGAGCTTAGCAAGGCCGATTTGGCGGGCTTTGACGTCGTCATCAGCGCGGTCGCTACATGGACGCCGCAGACCTTCCCGCTTCACGCGAAAATGACGCAGCACATCGCGGAGCTGCTAAGCGGCACACGGACGAGACTTTTCGTCATCGGCGGCGCGGGTGTGCTATACACAGACGCTTCACGCAAGACGCGCCTGATGGATACTCCGAGCTTCCCGGCTGAGTATATGGGCGTAGCCGAGGCGACTGCGGCGAGCTACGAGGTGCTAAAAGCGAGCAAAAATTTGATCTGGACCTACGTGATCCCCGCCGCGGAATACGACGCAAACGCCGCTCGTACGGGCTCATACGTCCTCGGAGGCGATGAGCTGATCCTAAACGGTAAAGGCAAAAGCTATATCGGCTACGCAGACCTCGCGCTCGCCGTAATAGATGAGATCGGGGCGCAAAAATTTATCGGCAAGCCGTTCACGGCGGTCGGCGAATAACGGAGCTTTGCCGCGTGTAAATTTTAAACTGCGCGACGGACAAAACGTGGACGCAAATTTTAACTGCGCGGCACGGCAAAATTCTAACGTAAATTTAAAATTTAGCAGCAAAGCAAGCTCGGGCTTTAATCAAAATTTAGCGCCAGGACAGAGCCTATGTTTGAATTAAAATTTAGAGCTAGCTACGGCTTGAAATTAAATTTAGCGGCAGAGACACTCAAGCTAAAATTTAAAATTTAACGGAAACGGCAACGCCGCTGCGGTGCTAATGACGGCTGCGATTGTATTGCAGAACATCGGTAGCGATTGTATTTGAATAATAGTGGCGATTGTATTCGCGACAACGGCAGCAGAGGTAATGAACAGCGGTAGCGGCTGCAACGGCGGTAGGCGACAGCGGCACGAGTGGCGGTATTAGCGCCAGCCGTAATACAGCGGGCGGCACGAGAAGATAATGAACGACGGCGCGGCGACTGCAACAACGGCGCAAAGATGATGAGCGATGGTAGCGTAGCGGCAAGCAGCAATAGCGATCTGCTGTAAATATAATGAATGGTAGCAGCGAGAGTAGCAGCGATGGCGGACCAATGGCGGTAAAGATAATGTAGTAGTAGCGACGATAGTGGTAGTGGCGGCGACGTGCAGCTGGTATGGTCGCACTATCGGTATAGGCAACGCGCGGCTTGCTATATCGCGGATGAAGTTTAGGCGTGATTAAAATTAATATCTAAATTTTAAAAAATCGCTTAGCGGATGAAATTTCGGAACGATTAAAATTTAATATCCGAATTTTAGGAAATCATTTAGCGAGTAAAATTTAGACACGATTAAATTTAAGGTTAGAATTTTAAGAAAATCGCTTGGTGGATTAAATTTTAGCGCGATCTGAAATTTAGCGGCCGAGTTTAAGGAAAATTTCGCTTAAATTCTAAAACTCAGATCCAAATCAAGGAGCGAAATGCAAATAGGTATCAAATTTTCACTCGCGGTGCACATCATGCTTTGCGTCGCGTATTTTCGCGAGGAGAAGGTCACGGGCGATTTCGTCGCCGCAAGCTCGGGGATAAACCCCGCCATCGCGCGCAAGCTGATCTCGCAGCTGAAAAACGCGGCCCTAGTGCTCACGACCGCGGGCGTGGGCGGCATCACGCTGGCTCGCGACGCGCGGCTTATCACGCTTTTAGACATTTACGAGGCGGTGAGCGAGGAGGACGCGATGTTTCGCCTGCATAAAGGCTCGCCTAGCGCCTGCCCCGTGGGCGGAAAGATCAAGGCGGTACTCGCGCCGCGATTTGCTCACATCCAGAATGATTTTAAAAAATCCCTATCAAGCGTGAGCTTAGCGGATCTTTTGAGCGATCTGGGATAAAGCTAATTAAAATTCTAAATACGCATTTATCTTCTAAATTTGCTCAAATCTCAAGGCTTGCGGGCTAAATTTATATAAAATTTTACCCGCCCGCCATGTAAAATTTCGATTTAATTTGATTTGAGATATAATCCTCCCAATTAATTCTAAGGGGAAATTTTGAAATATCTAAAAGCCATATTGCAATTCATCGCAGTTTTTGCTTGCCTTATTTTGTATCTATTCATAAGCGGAAGAGTAGGACTTCATAAATCTCAATCTCACTACACTATTACGATAGGCTCTGATGCTACTAAAGAAGCGGGTCTTGATAAGTATGTAAGCGAAGCGGAGATGCAAAGTTTTGCATTTAGACATTGGGATATAGATTATAATTCAAACCCGAAAAACGTATTCAAAGAACCCGCCATAGACGTAGAGCTAAAAAGGCTTTTAAAAAGCAAGCAAACTGATGAAATTTTAAAATTTATGAAAGATAATAATCTAACCGCCAATCATATTATGCACGGAGGGGTAACGCCTGTGATGTATTCTAGCTTTTGGGATGATACAAATACTACTCAAGAGCTTATAAAGCTAGGTGCGGATATACATAAAAAAGACGAATACAAGCTATCCGCTATGGCCTATGCGATAGAAAACAATGCTACCAAAGCGGTAAGACTACTTTTGGATAACGGCGTTAAATTTGAAGAGGCGGAAGTCGTTAGAAATAGGCTGCTTCCGCCGAATTATAACCATATAAAATCCCTACAAATAAGTGATGACGGAAATTTTACGTTGATTTATGATACCAACTATCCTATGATTAGTATAGGAGAGCCGAATTATTTCTTCTCATATCTTACGAATACGAATATGTATGAGATAGCGAGGATGGCATTAGAAAGCAGCTACAAGCCATATATTTGGAAATTTCAAAACTCTACGGTAGGTCTAAGGTACGGAAACGATATTAAAAAGGTCGTGCCTGAAGGAATATTAAATGATAAAGCGGAACCGACGGATGGATTTGATATTACCGAATATGATTTTTCATTGTATGATACATTTCCGGGTACTCCAAATTACGAACCGATTTTAAAGCTGCTTGTGCAATATAACGTAGGCGGACAACCGAGCCCGGAATTCCTAAAACGAAAATATGATGATTGTCATAGAAACTATATATATAATTTGGATAGTTATTATAAAATAAACTACGATGCAACTTATTATATACCTAAAAGTGAAATTTCTCTTATAACGACGGTATATCGCAAATATTGCAAAGATAAAAATTCTACATTTAAAGATGTTTATGAATATACGAAATTTGCAAGCAAGTTAAATGAAATGAAAGCTGTATCCCTCCATATGTATACCAGAGATAAAGACGGTCGCAAGCTTGATCAGCCGTATAAAGATAATTTAAAAAAGCTAGATAAATATATAGACGAGATCTCATCCGATGAGATAAAAAATGCAATAAAAGAATGTCATCAAAACTAACCCCTCAATCTACAATTTTATCTTCCTAACTTCCAGCTCGCCGCCAAAAAAGTTCGCGTAGTAAAGCAGGTCTTTTTCGACCTCAAGCCCCGCCAGATAGCGCAGAGCGAGGTTTGCCTCAAAGCTTGCCGCAAACATCACGATCGCAGCCGTTATGCCCGCAGGCGTCGCGTTTAGGCTCGGGAAAAATTTAAAATCCGCATTCTGCACGAAGCAGACTTGGCACTGCCAGCTATCCACTGACGCAAACACCCACGGCACGCCCATTTGCTTAGCAAAGGCATCGATCTGCGCGCGCGTAGCGAGATTATCGGTCGCATCCAAAATCAGATCAAATTTCTCGTCCGAGACTATCGCGCTAGCGAAAAATTCCTCCGCGCGGCTCTTGTGCACCTCCACGCTCACGCCATCGTAGCGACCCTCCGTGCGGCTTTTGAAAACATCCGCTTTAAATTTACCCTCGTCTTCGAGCGTGAATAAAATTTGCCTGTGGATGTTGTGAAGCGCCACCGTGTCGAAATCCACGACGCTGATCCGCCCGATGCCGCTTGCGCCCAGAGCGTAAGAGAGGCTGCTCCCAAGCCCGCCCGCGCCGATGATCAGGATGCGCTTGTCCGCAAGCGCGCGCTGCGTCTGCTCGCCCCAAAGCTGGATCTGTCTGTGAAAGTAGTTCATAAAAGCCCCCTGCCGACTAGATTTTTGCGGAATTTCCACAGCCCGCGCGCCGCAGCGATCTCGTCCGCGTCCACTTCGCACATCAGCACGCCCTCTTCGTTTTTCAGCTCGTTTGCGATCTCGCCGCTAGGGGTTACGACGAAGCTCTCGCCGTAAAATTTAAACTCGCTCTCGCCGAATTTCGCCTCGCCGATGCGGTTGGCGCGGATGACGTAGAGCGAGTTCGTAAACGCGCGCATCTTCAAAAGCTCGCGCCAGCGCCCACCGCTTTCGAAGGTCGAGGCGCACGGCACGAGCACGCAGCCGACGTTTTTTTGCATAAAATAGCGCCAAAACACGTCAAAATGCGCCTCATAGCCAAAGCACACGCCGAATTTTACGCCGCCCTCGCTAAAGATCATCGGCGAAATTTTACCGATTTTGCGGCTTTTGCGGTTGGCGAAAAAGCCCTCCTCGTTCCAGTGCGGATAGTCCATCAGGATATTTTGATCGTAAAATTTCACCTCCGAAGGCGAAAATTTCGCGCAGGATTTCACCCAGATGGGCTCGTTTTCGCTCGCACAAAAGATCTCCTCTTCGCTCGCGTCTTTTTGGCTTTCGGCTTTTAAATTTGAAGCGTTCGAGTTACTCGGGATCGAAGCGCTTAAATTTAAACCGTCTGCGGAATTTGCGGCTTTGAAATTTAAAGCGTGCGCGCCGCAGGAATTTAAGCCGCCTTTGGAACTCTGCTCGTTTTTGGAATTTAAAGCGCCTTTAGAATTTGAACCATCGTTGGAGCTTAAATCGCTCTTGTAATTTAGCTCGCCCTTGCAACCGGGCTCGCTTTTAAGGCCTACGGAATTTTCGCTGCCGCCGCAGCGCGCGCTTTTTTGAGCCGCGCCGCCGAAAATGCCCGCCTGCCTCAAAATCGCGCCGCTTGCGGCTCTGATTATCGGCGCTACGATATGCAGGTCGTATTTGGCGGCCAGCCGCGCCATCAGCTCCTGCTTGTGCTCGCTCTGTTCGCACGCGATGGAGCGGGGCATCTTTTTAAGCTCGCTAAAGAAGGAATTTAGTTCATATTCGCCCAGTAGCACGATCCGCGCGCCGTTGTCTTTGGCGACCTTCATATAGTAATCGATCCGATTTTCGCTCATCGAAAGCGTCGGTAGCTGTAAAACGCATACGTTTATCATCGTCGCCTCCTAAGCCTGCTCGGGCGCGTTTATTTCGGCAACCTCGAGTTTGGCGTTTTCTAAAATTTCCTTCGCCTCCTTTAGTAGCGCGACGCCCTGTTTATACAGCTTCACGCTCCCCTCTAGGCTTAGATCCTTGTCGTTTAGGCTTTTTAAAAGCGCGTTAATCTTTTCCATTTTTTCCTCAAAACTCATCCAAAATCCTTTTTATGATGTAATCAAATTTTTCTATCTCGACCAAAAACGCGTCGTGTCCGTAGTCGCTGTCGATCTGCGCGTAGCTCGTGCGATCCTTTTTGCCCAGATCGCTCATCGCATCGTAAATTTCTTTCATTAGCCCCGGCGGAAAGAGCACGTCGCCTTTGAAAGAGATGAGGTGCAGGCGCGATCTGATCTGCGCGCAGGCATTTTTGAGATTGCCGTAGTGGCGCGTGCAATCAAATATATTCATCATCTTGGCGATGTAGAGATAGCACAGCGGATCGAACCTGCGCGCGAAATTTTCGCCGTTGTATTCAAGGTAACGATCGACTTGAAAGCGCCCGTTAATCTCGTAAAGACCGTCGGTTTCGACGTAGTTGCGTCCAAATTTATCCTGCATCGAGCTTGGGCTTAAAAAACTTATATGCCCCGCCATGCGCCCCACCGCCATGCCGTCAAGTCCGTGCTCGGCGATCAGATTTTTATCGTAGTTGCCGTTTTTGAAATTTGGGTCGCGCAAGATGGCCTCGGTTGCGATCTTATTAAACGCGATCGCCCAAGGCTGCGTGGCGTAGGTGCTTGCGAGTACGAAAATTTCATCCGCAAATTCCGGATATTCGATCGCATAGCACAGCGCCTGCATGCCGCCCAGACTGCCGCCGATAACGGCGCGGGCGCGGGCGATACCAAGGCGCTTTAAAAGCATCATCTGCGCGCGCACGACGTCCGAGACGACCACTACCGGAAAGCGCAAGCGGTACTCGCGGCCGCTGCTTTCATCGACATCGAGCGGGCATGTCGAGCCGAACGGCGAAGCTAAAATGTTTATGCAGATGACGAAAAATTTCGTAGTATCGACCGCTTTATGATCGCCGATGAGCCCGTCCCACCAGCCGGGTTTAACGTCGCCCTCGTAAAGTCCCGCGGCGTGCGCGGAGCCCGTTAAGGCGTGGCAGATGACGATGACGTTTGATTTATCCGGATTTAGCTCGCCGTAGGTTTCATAGGCGAGCTTGAAGTTGGAAAAGACGCGGCCGCTCTCCAGATAGAGTGGCTCGTCGAAATTTTGAATTTTGCTTTGAAGGATCACTGATTTACTCGGTAATTAGGCGCTTCCTGCGTGATGATGACGTCGTGGACGTGGCTTTCTTTAAGACCTGCGCTCGTGATCTCGACAAATTCCGCCTTTTGCTGAAAGGTCGCGATATCCTTGCTGCCGCAGTATCCCATCGAGCTTCGCAAGCCGCCTAGTAGTTGAAAGATCACGTCTTTTAGCATGCCCGCGTAAGGCACGCGTCCCTCGACGCCCTCGGGCACGAGCTTTTCTTTTGCGGTGCCGTCTTGAAAGTAGCGATCCGAGCTTCCTTTCTGCATCGCCGCTAAGGAACCCATGCCGCGGTAGGTTTTGTACTGGCGACCCTGAAACGTAATGAGCTCGCCCGGGGTCTCGTAGCAGCCTGCAAGCAGGCTTCCCATCATCACCGAGCTTGCGCCCGCGGCTAGAGCTTTGGCGATGTCGCCCGAGTATTTGATGCCGCCGTCTGCGATGATTGGAATTCCAAATTTAGCCGCCTCGATCGCACAATCGTTGATCGCGGTGAATTGCGGCACGCCCACGCCCGCTACGATGCGCGTAGTGCAGATCGAGCCCGGGCCGATGCCTACTTTAATCGCGTCTGCTCCCGCGTTTGCGATATCTTTTATGCTGGCTGGGTTTGCGACGTTTCCGACTACTACGTCCACGTCGAAATTTCGCTTCAGCTCCTTAAGCGTGTCGATAATGCCTTTGGAGTGTCCGTGCGCAGAGTCCATCACAAGCGCATCGACGCCCGCTTTGACTAGAGCTTCGGCTCTTTGCAGGTGGCCTACGCTGATTGCCGCGGCAACGCGAAGGCGTCCGAATTTGTCTTTATTAGCGCTTGGATATTCGATACGCTTTTTAAGGTCTTTAATCGTAATAAGCCCCTCTAAGTGGCCGTTTGCGTCGATTATAGGAAGCTTTTCTACCTTATTGTTTCTAAAAATTTTCTCCGCATCATCTAGGGTGCAGCCTTTCGGAGCGGTAATTAGCGGAGCTTTGGTCATCTTTTCGCCTACTAGCGCGGCGGTGTCGGTTTCAAAGCGCAGGTCGCGATTGGTCAAAATTCCAATCAGCACGCCGTTGTCGTCGATAACGGGAATGCCGCTAATATGGTACTCGCTCATCAGATCGAGAGCGTCTTTGATCGTGGCGTCAGCCTTGATTGAGATAGGGTCGATTATGACGCCGCTTTCGCTCTTTTTTACGCGGCGAACCATCTTGGCTTGGGAGTCCTCGTCCATATTTTTATGGATAACGCCGATGCCGCCGAGGCGCGCCATCATTATCGCGGTGCGGTACTCGGTGACCGTATCCATCGCAGCACTCACAAGAGGGGTATTTAGCGTGATATTCTTTGTAAAACTCGTGCTGATATCGACCTCTTTGGGCAGAATTTCAGAGTATTGCGGTACCAACAAAACATCCTCGAAGGTCAGAGCCTTTTTGACGATCTTCATACTTATCCTTTCACGATTTTTTCTAAACTCAAGCCGCCGTCCAGCACCGTTTGTTCGTCGTAGGCGCGCCCGATAAGCTGCGCGCTGATATTAAGAGCCTCTTTGTTTTTTGCTACCGGCACGGAGATTGCGGGAAGCCCCGCTAAATTTACGCCGATCGTGTAGATGTCGCTAAGATACGCGCGAAGCGGATCGCTAAGCTCGCCGAATTTATACGCCACGCCCGGCGCAATCGGCATAAAGATCAAATCGGCGTCTTTTAAAATTTCCTCATATTCTCTTTTGATGAATGCCCTTGCCTTCTGCGCTTTGATGTAATACGCATCGTAGTAGCCGCTGCTTAGCACGAAGGTGCCTAGAAGCATGCGGCGCTTGACCTCGTCGCCAAATCCTTCGCCGCGGGTGTTGGCGTAGAGCTCTTTTAAATTTAGGGCCTTCGCGCGGTTTCCGTAGCGTACGCCGTCGTAGCGGCTTAAATTTGCGCTAGCCTCGGCGGTTGCGATGATGTAGTAGGTCGCGATGTCGTATTTAGAGCTGCAAAGATCGCGGTAAATGATCTCATGCCCGAATGATTTTAGCTTTTCTATGGTTAAATTCAGAGCCTCTTTGACCTGCTGCGAGGCCTCGTCCACGTAGTTTTTTATAACGGCGATCTTAAGCTTGCGATCCGCGTTTAGCTTATCCGCGGTGCTTTCGTAAGCGCCCGTGTAACTCGTACTGTCCATCTCGTCGCGGCCTGCGATGATGTCGTATAAAATCGCCGCGTCCTCGACGCTGCGCGTGATCGGTCCTATCTGATCGAGGCTGCTAGAATACGCCGCAAGCCCGTAGCGACTAACCCTGCCGTAGCTCGGCTTAAAGCCTACGCAGCCGCAAAATGCCGCCGGCTGGCGGATAGAGCCGCCGGTATCGCTTCCGAGTGCAGCTACGGCGATATTTGCCGCTACGGCAGCCGCGCTTCCGCCGCTACTGCCGCCCGGTACGCGCGAGTGATCGGTCGGATTGAGAGTTTTGCCGTAGAATGAGCTCTCGGTCGTGCTTCCCATCGCAAACTCGTCCATATTCGTTCGTCCAAACGGCGCTAGGCCGCGCTCGCGTAGCTTTTTGATCACCGTCGCGTCGTATGGCGCAACGTAGCCTTGCAAAATTTTACTCGCCGAGGTGACGCTCCAATCTTTTACCTGAATGTTATCTTTGATCGCGATCGGCACGCCCTCGCCGCTGATGTTTAGAGCCTCGCCCGTGAGCTGCTCGACGTAGGCGCCGAGCTCTTTGGTTTTTAAAATTTTATCCTTTAGCTCCGCTCTAAGCGCCGAAATTTCATCCGCATTCAGCTTTAGAGCCTCTTTCAAACTTATCATCTGCCATCCTTAAATTTATTCACGAAATAGATCCCCACGCCCGTCGCTACGCAGATTAGCGCGATCGTAAAAAATACGAAGCCGAGACTTATGGGGCTAGCGAGCATGCATGACCTTCGCGCAGCGCGGGCAGAGCTCATCAGGCTCTTTTGCGTTAAATTTCCAGCATCTCGGGCATTTGTGTTTAGAGGATTTTACGAGGCGGAAAATTTCGTCGTTTATCTTAAACTCCGCTAGAGCCTCCTCGCTTTGCAGAGTGTCCACGTCGCTTACCATGAACCAATCCGCCACGCCTAGGATGTCGTTTGATAAAATTTCGTTCGAGCTCGTCTGTAAAACCAGCTCAAGCGTCGATTTGATGATCTTGTCCTTTTTCAGCGCGTCGATAAGCTCGAAAAATTTCTCTCTCGATTTGATTAAAATTTCGTCGAATTCTAGAAAATCGTCAAATTCTATCGGCTTATATGTCAGATCGAAAACGTCTTCTTTGCCCTCTTTAATGATTTGCGGCGCAAATTCCATCACTTCGTCGATCGTGTAGGTTAGCGTAGGCGCGATCAGAGGCAGCAGCGCTCGCGTGATCAGAGCGATCGCACTTTGCGCGCTTCTGCGGCGCGGCTCGTCGGGTGCGTCGCAGTAGAGCCTATCTTTGCAGATATCAAGATAAATTCCGCTCAGATCGGCGCTTAAGAAATTTAGCAAAGCGTTGAAGCCTTTTGAAAAATCGTAGTTTCTAAATGCCGCTTCCGCGCTCGAAAAGGCGTTTGCCGCGCGCGTTAGGATCCAGCGGTCAAGCCGCGTAAAATTACTCGTCTCGATCTCATTTAAATCACTGGTGCTTGCGAGTAGAAATCTTATAGTATTTCGGATTTTGCGGTACTGCTCGCTTACCTGCTTTAGGATATTGTCGCTGATCTTTAGATCGGTCGAATAATCGCTCATTGCGACCCACAGGCGTAAAATTTCCACGCCGTGGCTCTTTGCGACCTCTTGCGGATAGACGACGTTTCCGACGGACTTGCTCATCTTTTGACCCTTCTCATCGACGGTAAATCCGTGTGTGAGGATGCTCTTGTACGGCGCGCATTCGTTAATCGCGCAGCTTAGAAGCAATGAGCTTTGAAACCAGCCGCGGTGTTGGTCGCTGCCCTCAAGATACATATCCGCGGGGAATTTGCCTGCATCGTAGGCGCCGCTTTGCAGCACTGCTTTCCACGTAGAGCCGCTATCGAACCAAACGTCTAAGATATCCATCACCTTTTCTAAATTTTCAGGCTTATAGCCGCTATCCTGTGGTAAAAGCTCCGAAATTTCCATCTGCCACCAAGCATCCGCGCCCTTAGCCTTAAAAATTTCGTAGATATTATTTAAAATTTTTTCATCAAAGATCGGCTCTTTGGTGCTTTTATCGCGGAAAAACGCGATCGGAACGCCCCAGTCCCTCTGGCGCGAAATACACCAATCGGGGCGGTTTTCTATCATCGAGTTTAGGCGGTTTACGCCGCTTTGCGGATAAAATTTAACCCCTCCGATCTGCTCTAGCGCCACCTGGCGCAGCGTCTTGCCGCTAGGCATTGGCTCATCCATCGCGATAAACCACTGCTTCGTCGCGCGGTAGATTACCGGCTTGTGCGTACGCCAGCAGTGTGGATAGGAGTGGACGAATTTGCCGGATTTGATAAGCGCGGGGCCTAGAAGCTCTAAAATTTTCTCGTTCGCTTTGAAAATATGCATCCCCACGAGCTCATCTACGACGTCTGCGCGGAAGAGTTTTTTGGTTTTAAGTGTCTCGTCGAAACAGCCGCCCTCATCCACGGGCATAATCACCTCGATGCCGTATTTAAGCCCTACGAAATAATCGTCCTCGCCGTGCCCGGGAGCCGTATGCACGAGCCCGGTGCCGCCGTCCATCAGGACGTGCTCGCCGAGGATAAATTTCGAAGCCCTATCGTTTAGCGGATTGATCGCGTTTAGGCCCTCAAGCTCGGTAGCCTTAAATTCTTTTACGATCTTGCCCTCGGTGATGCCCAGGCTTACGAGGCTTTCGACCAAAGGTTTTGCAAAGATCAAATTTTCGCTCGTCAGCGCATAAATTTCATTCGGGTTCAAAGATATCGCGCCGTTTGCGGGCAGCGTCCAGGGCGTGGTCGTCCAGATGACCGCTTTGGCGCCTTTCGCGCCGATTTTAGCGTTCGCTTCATCGCTTAGATCGAACGCCACGAAGATCGAGTAGTCCTCTTTGTCTTTGTACTCGACCTCGGCTTCTGCGAGCGCGCTCTTTGCCGCCCAGCTCCAAAACACGGGCTTACTTCGCTCGATCAGAATTCCTTTTTTCGCGATCTGGCAGAGCGCCTTGTAAATTTCAGCCTCAAACTCAAATTTTAGCGTCAGATACGGATCGTCCCAGTCGCCCAAAATCCCCATATCTTTAAATTCATTGCGCTGCACATCGATGAACTCTTTGGCGTGCTGTCTGCAAAGCTCGCGGATCTGCACTTTTGAAAGCGATTTTTTCTGCTCACCCAGCTTAATCTCTACTTGCTGCTCGATCGGCAGACCGTGGCAGTCCCAGCCCGGCACGTAGCGGATATCCTCGCCGAAGAAATAATGGGTTTTGGTGATGATGTCTTTTAAAATTTTATTCAGAGCGTGGCCGATGTGGAGGTGTCCGTTAGCGTACGGCGGACCGTCGTGGATATTGAAGCTGACGCTTGCGCCCTTGCGTTTAGCCTTCATCTTTTCGTAAATTTTACGCTGCTCGTACCATGCCTTAAACCGCGCAGGTTCGTTTTGCGGCAGTGCGCCTCGCATCGCAAAATCCGTCGTAGGAAGAAAGAGAGTATCTTTGTAGTCCATATTTGTACCTTTTCGTGTCTTAAAAAATTTGTGAAGTTTATCCAAAACGCCATTAAAAAGCTCTGAAAGAGCAGTCTGCGTTTATGCTATAATGTGCGAAAATTTAATGAGGGTCTTTATGAAAAATATCATCCTTGTAATCGGCGAGGAGATCCGTTACGACGCGGCTTTGATGAGCTATATTTCTCGCAGCTACGAACGTGTTTTTGGGCGGATCGACGATCTGAAATTCTTAAGCGAAAACGATAAGGTTTTGCCGTTCGCGCTTGAAAAGATGATCGATTCGTACGATTTTATCACGATCTTTGCGGCAAACTCCGCCTACGCGGTCGTAGGTAAAATTTTATCGACGCTCTCTTTCGATTCGCTCGAGCTGAAAAACGGAGAAACCTTAGCGCCCTCGATGGCGCGCACGGTGGCGAAAAACAGCTTCCTGCTAAACGTCAGAGGCTGCTCGGTAAACGTGATCAAGGCGCTTTGCTTGCAGAGCCTGCCGCCAATCCTCCAAGACGCGCCGAACGCTGGCGAGAGCTTCTATCTTTTCGATTGCGAATACGAAAGCGTCAAGCAGCGCCTAGAAAGCCTCGCGATCAGCTATAAAATTTCGCTTACGATCAGCAGGCCCAGCTCCTTTTTGCTGCTCGTGCGCGCCAGTGCGATGAAATTTGGAGCGCTGGATGCGTTTTTACAAAGCGTCGGGAAGTATTATGAGAGCTGCTACATCGAAGGCGGCGATTTTATGGGCTTTGTGGTGGATAGACTGCGCGAAATAGGCGCTAAGATCACCTTCGCCGAAAGCTGCACCGCAGGGCTAATCGCCGCAAAATTCGGCGCGGTTGCGGGCGTGAGCGACGTTTTTGACGGCTCGCTCGTAAGCTACGCCAACGAGATAAAAAATCTCTGGCTCAACGTGAGCGAAGATACGCTCGCACGCTACGGCGCGGTCAGCGCGCAGACCGTGGGCGAGATGCTGGAGGGCGCGCTGCAAAGCAGCGGGGCGAGCTTTGCCCTGGCGGTAAGCGGTATCGCAGGCCCCGGCGGCGGAAGCGCGCAAAAGCCCGTAGGGACGGTCTTTATCGGCGCAAAGGAGCAGGGCGGCAAACAGATCGTCGGGGAATTTCATCTAAAAGGCGATCGAAACTACATCCGCGAACAAAGCGCCGATATCGCTATCTGCTTGCTTTTGAAGCTTAGAAGCGATCTGTTTTTCGGGCGGCTTCCAAGCGCGATTGCTAGGGATGAAATTTAAAGGAGCGGATTTTGAAAAGACGGATTTTGAAAGGATGCGGACGCGATTTAGCGCGGAATTTTATCCAAGCAAACGGCGAGCCAGGCTTTAAATGGCTGCGAAATTCCGTTTCAGCCGGCGGTGCGCGAAATTTTACTTCGGCATACGCTGGGCGGAATTTTATCAAGATCGGCAGCGGGCAGAATTTTATCTCGGCGCAGGGCGGGTTAAATTTTATCTCGGCGAGTCGCGCTAGAAATTTTAATTTTATAAACGATTTTAGCTTTATAAACGCGGCGCGAAATTTTACTTTGGTGCTAGCCGCGGCGTGCGTTTTGAGCGGCTGCGACGGCGGATCGGACGGGCAAGATCGCGAGCAAAGCGCGCGCTCGGAACAGAATTTTAGCGCGGGTAATCAAGGGCGAAATTTTAATAAAAGCGCGGATAGCTCGGGGCAAAATTCCGCTCAAAGCTCCACGCAAAATTCTGCGCAAAATTCTATGCAAGGCTCCGTGCAAAATTCCGTGCCGCAGGGCTTTGAGGGCAAGCAAAAATCCGATCTAAACTCCACGATAGACGAGCTTGCAAACGATGCTAAAGTTTTGGGCGAGGCCCTGCAAAATTTGCAGAAAAAGGCGCCCGAAGCGCTGAGCGATTTCGCCGCTCGCAACGCAGATAGGATCGAGGATCTGCTAAAGCAGGGCGAAGCGGCGGCGCGAGAGGCGGGCAAAAACCTTGATCAAATGGGGCAGAGCCTGCAAGGAATTATAAAAGATGCGAACGAGAGCCTAGGCAAGGTCTTGGAGGGCTTTGGCGCGCAGCCTAGACAGGAGCCGCGCGGCGGGCGCTCGCAGGAGCGCGATGATAATTCAGATCCTGAAGAGACGGCTGGTAGGCAAAGCTTTAGAATTTAAATTACGCTAAATTTTACTCAAAATTTTTTATTGCAACTACCACCCGCAGGAAAGCGGCAAGTCTTCGCAGGAGCGCGACGAGCCTGCACGAAAGCGTGACGGACACTCATAAGAGCGCGATGAGCACCCGCAGCCAGACGACGGAACCGATGGCAAGGTTTTATAGTTTAAAGCACGGCTAGATTTCATCTAAATTTTATTTGTTGTGGCGAATGCTCGCAGAGAAACGATGCTAAATTTTATTAAAATTTCCCCTGCGCGGCGGCTTCGTTAAAATTTTACTCGCGCGAGCCTCCGCAATGGAATATGAATATTTGTAAAGAAGTGGTAAACCTCTGTAAAACGCGACGAGTGCCCCAAGAGCGAGCATTTCTAAATAAAGCGCGAGTAGTGAATGAAGTTTGGAATTCAAAGCTCGCGCTCTTTGAGGCTGCTGCAAAGATAAGCGGGCAGCGGTCGGTAAAGCTTTAGAATTTAAGGCTGCTTGCGATAAAACAGGAAAAATTTTACGAAGTAGAGCTATAATGCGCCCCACAATTTCAAATTTAAAGGATAGAAATGAAAACTCTCATTATTTTGGCTCATCCAGACATCGCAAACTCGCTTGTAAACCGCCACTGGAGGGATGCTGTGCTGGCCCAACCCGATAAGTTCGAGCTTCACGATCTTTATGCGCTTTATCCGGATTTTAAAATCGATGTGGAAAAGGAGCAAAAACTGCTCGAAAGCCACGATAAAATCGTGCTTCAGTTTCCGTTTCGTTTTTCAAACTGCACGCCGCTTCTTAAGCAGTGGTTTGAGGATGTTTTTACGCGCGGCTGGGCTTACGGCGGAGAGAGCGGCGGCAAACTTAAGGGCAAAAAATTCGCGCTTGCGATCTCACTTGGCGCGACCGAGGCAAACTACTCTAAAAACGGCATCGTGGGCTTTAGCGTGGATGAGGTGCTAGCGCCATTTAAGGCTACATTTAATTTTGTCGGCGCAGTTACGCTACCAAATTTCGTCTCATACGGCTTTACTTACGATAAAAGCGAGCAAGCCGTAGAAAATAGCGCGAAAAATTATATAAAGTATTTAAATAAGCTTTAAATTCTTTGTTTTTATGGCCGCCAGCTGCGCGTAAAGCTTTAAAATTTTACGTAAGTGGCGCGGCTGATTTTTTAAAATTTTCGCTCAAGAAGCTTAAATTTAACCCCGAAATTTTTAAATTTTACCCCAAAATTCCGCTCGCGCTTCGTATGCGAACTCAAATGAAATTTCAAGCAAAATTCCGCGTCTAAATTTGAGCCCCGCTCTTAAATTTTAAAATTTTATCAGAGATTTTTTTATACAATTACGGCTGAAATTTGGCTTAAAAGGAGAGGGAATGTATAAGCTAAAGCATCTTCTTAGCGCGCAGGATCTGAGCCGCGAGGACATCTACGACTTTATAGATCTGGCGCGCGAGTTTAAAGCGCTCAACCGCTCTGACGTTAAAAAATCCGACTCGCTTCGCGGCAAGACGGTCATCAACGCGTTTTTCGAAAACTCCACCCGCACCCGCACTAGCTTTGAGATCGCAGCCAAGCGTCTGGGCGCGGACAGCGTAAATTTCACCGCCGCGGACAGCAGCACGAAAAAGGGCGAGACGCTGATCGACACCATCAGAAATATGCAGGCGATGCGTACCGATATCTTCGTGCTGCGCCACAGCTGCTCGGGCGCGGCGAAATTTGTTGCGGCCAACTGCGACGCATCGATCGTAAATGCGGGCGACGGGCTGAACGAGCATCCGAGCCAGGCGCTGCTGGATCTTTTTACGATCAGCGAGCACAAAGGCAGGATCGAGAATTTAAACGTCGCGATCATCGGCGATATATTTCGCTCGCGCGTGGCTAGAAGCGACATCTGGGCGATGAAAAAGCTCGGCATAAACGTGCGGCTCTTCGGCCCTCCAATGATGCTACGCGACTGCGACGCGTTCGGCTGCCCGATATGCAAAAGCGTAGAGGAGGCGATCGAGGGCGCCGACGTCATCATCATGCTTAGAATTCAGCTTGA
The DNA here is from genome assembly GCA_963522285.1 of uncultured Campylobacter sp. Classification (GTDB taxonomy): domain Bacteria; phylum Campylobacterota; class Campylobacteria; order Campylobacterales; family Campylobacteraceae; genus Campylobacter_B. The sequence goes on along the minus strand of CAUQWV010000010.1, from coordinate 52,234 downwards.
GCGGCAAGACGGCGAGCCGAGCTTCCCGAGCGTGCGCGAATACTCGAAATTTTTCGGACTTACCGCGAGGCGCATGCAAGCGGCGAAAGAGGGCGTTATGATAATGCACCCGGGCCCGATCAACCGCGGCGTGGAGATCAACTCCGACGTAGCCGATGATCCGCGCTATAGCTGCGTTTTGGATCAGGTAGAAAACGGCGAGGCGATGCGAATGGCGATACTTCATACGATAAATTTAAACAGGAGCGCACGATGAAAATTTTGATAAAAAACGGCACGATCGTTAATTGGGGCGGCAGCGAGGAGGCGAACGTCCTGATCGAGGGCGATAAAATTTCAAAGATCACGCGCGAGTGTCCCGCCGCAGACCACGTCATAGACGCTGCGGGCAAGCTCGTGATGCCGGGTCTTATCGATATGCACGTGCATTTTAGAGACCCAGGGCTTGAATACAAAGATGATGTCATCAGCGGCAGCGAAACTGCGGTCGCAGGCGGCGTGACGACCTGCCTCCCGATGGCAAATACTAGGCCCGTAAACGACAACTCAAGCATCACGCGTGCGATGATCGCTAAGGCCAAAGGACGCGGGCTTATCGATCTGCTGCCCATAGGCGCGATCTCGCAGGACTGCAAGGGCGCAAAGATCGTCGAGATGGGCGATATGCTTGAGGCGGGCTGCGTGGCTTTCAGCGACGACGGGCTGCCAGTGACCGACAGCTCCGTGATGCGACAGGCGCTTGAATACTCCGCGCACTTCGGCTCATTCGTGATAAATCACAGCGAGGATTGCTCGCTTTGCCACGGCGGCGTGATGAATGAGGGCAGGATAAGCGCGATCCTCGGTCTAAAGGGGATGGCGAGCGAAAAAGAGGAGATCATGATCGCGCGCGATCTGCTGCTTGCCAAAAAGACGGGCGGGCACATCCACATCGCGCACGTAAGCTCGGCGTGGTCGCTCAAGCTCATAGAGCAGGCCAAGCGCGAGGGCATCTGCGTCACCTGCGAGGCTACGCCTCATCACTTCACCTTCGACGAGCGCGAGCTGATGGGATACGATACGAATTTTAAAATGTCGCCGCCGCTTCGTACCCAAAGCGATGTGCAGGCGATCAGAGAGGCGCTTAAAAGCGGTCTGATCGACGCCATCGTAACCGACCATGCGCCGCACAACACCGACGATAAATTCGTCGAATTCGACCATGCGCCGTTTGGAATTCTAGGGCTTCAAACCCTCGTGCCTCTTACGCTTCGGCTCGTAAACGAGGGCGTCATCGGCCTTGAGGACATGGCGCGGCTGTGCTCGTTTAACCCGGCTAAAATTCTAAATTTAAAAGACAAGGGTGAGATCAAAGAGGGCTTTTTGGCCGACATCGCAATCATCGATCCGCAGATTTCCTACGTTTACGACGAGGCGTTAAATAAGTCCAAATCGCGCAACTCGCCGCTTTTCGGCAAGCAGCTTACGGGCGCTGCGGTATGCACGATCAAAAGCGGTCGCGTGGTCTATGAGTTTCCAAACGTCGTAGCGTAGGGCGCTTGTGGCGTAAAACTTGCGATCGGCGGCTTGCGGGCAGAGCTTGCGAGTGGTAGCTTGCCGACGAGCGGCATTCGTAGCGTAAACGGAGCGATTGCTTCATTTTAAATTTAGCTAGTTTGGACGCAATGGCTCGCTTTTAAAATTTTGCGGTGCGATTGGTTCATTTTAAATTTGGTGGCAGCGTAGGCGCGGCGACTTGTCTTTAAAATTTCATAGCGCGTTTTGCTCGGTATCGGCGCGATTTTTGATCCCGCAGCGCGATCGCCTTGCTTAAATTTAATGGTAGTCCGGATATAGCAAACTACGTTTAAAATTTTGCGGCGCGATTTTTTGGGTCTAATTATGTGGAGCCCGGCGGCTAATTCGCTTTAAATTTTGCGGTAGCTCGGCGCGGCATCACTTTTAAAATTTCATAGCGCGAGCGCGATTGGAATTTTTTAAAGCGGTTTGTCATTTTTAAAGTGCGCGTAAATTTAACGCACATCGCCTTGCCTGTGCCGCTCGTAGATTTTGCCTTCGGGATTTTATCCGTGTCCGTGTGTGAGCTGCTCTAAATTTATAACGGCACCTTTTTCGATATGGTTGCTGCTTTTAAAATTTTATGTTCGCGGCGGTTAGGAATTCTATCTTTGCGCAGATTTGTTTTTGCTTTGCGCGCAAATTTTATCGTGATTAAATTTGTCGCTAAGGCGCAAAATTTTAAAATTTTGCCGCCGCTAGCTTTTGGCGCGGAGCATAAATAATCCGTCGCATGAACGGGAACGATCTAAATTTAAAGGATATCTATGAACGGCGAAATATATCTCTCGTGCGCGCTGTGCGTCGCGCTAAAATCAGCTCTGCGCGGCAATCCTGAGCCGCTGCCGCAAGATCAAAAATATATAAAATATTTAAATTTTGAGTTTGCAAAGGAGCATTTCCGCACCGCAGAGGGTGTGAGCCGCGCAGCGCAGGACGGCGCAAACGACGCAAGTAAAGCTGCGGAGCAAAAAGATGCGTACGGCGCAGCACATGGCGGCGCGACGGATGAAGCCAGAGAAAGTGGCGAGGCAGTGAAACAAAAGCGCACGAACAGAAAAGAGGCGGCAAATAAAAAAGCGGCGAGCGAAAAAGGCGCCGACGAAAGCACGGGCTTGCCACTTTTGCAAAAGGCGCGCAAATTTTTTACCGAACAAGTCGCGCAAAAAGGGCGCGAGGACGAGCCAATCTCCGCACGGCGGCGTTGGATAGAGCAGTGCCTAAAGCTAGGTCTGAAGGACGCGGGGCTTAGTATTCCAACTTTCGTAAAAGATAGAGCGCTTTTGGGCTTTTCTGGGATGAACGTAAACGGCATCGTATGCCGCTTTGAGGGCTTTGACGGCGTTTTTACGCCTGATTGGAAATACGATCGCGACAAAAAGGCTTGGCGCGTGAAATACGTCGAGCGCCTTTGGCGCGGGATGCCGCGGGATGGGCTAAACGCGCGCGATAACAGCGCAGAATTCGAGAATGTTTTAGTGCAAATCAGGGATTTTGCGAGCAAGATAGGCTGCGAAAACTTCGCGCAGACGTTTGATAATGCGCTTAAGACGCTGCGGGGCGAAGTCGCTGTGGGCGAGTATTACGCCGTTTCGTTTGCAGCGCTGCCGCAGCCGAGCTTGAGGGCGTTTTCCGCAGCGGGGATTGCCGATGTATTCGGTGCGATGGGCTCTTGGGACGATGAGCCGCCGTCTATGGCGCAAGAAATGGGGCTCGGGGGCGAATACGACCGCCTCTCGGACGAGCTCTTGGCGCAGAAAAACTTAGCGATTTTGTTTGCGATAAACGGCTGGTAGGGCTTTGGCACAAGAGCTAGAAAGCGCGCTAAGCCTCTATCGTCGCGGGCCTATCAAACGCCGTTACGCTCGGCAGTTCGCCTTTAAATTTCTCGATCTGCACCATGCTCGTGTGCGCGGTGTTGCTTTGCGATAGCTGGGAGCTCGGTACGTCCCTCGTTAGCACGTTTATGTTACCGTGTTTGCATAGGCTGCGCTCGCCCCAGACGGCCGGATCGTACCATGCGCCCTCGCTCACGATCACGACGTTATCTTGCGCGGTATCGCTTACCAGCGCGCCGCAGAGGATCTCGCCTCGGTCGTTGTAGATCCTTACCACGTCGCCCGTTTTGATGCCGCGCGCCTTCGCCGTGGCGGGGCTAATTAGCGCGGGTTCGCGGTTCGCGATCTCGGCGTAGTTGCGGATGAGCGAGCTGTTTAGCTGCGAGTGGAGTCTAAATTTAGAGTGTGCGCCGCTGATGGCGACCTGGTATCTGCTCACGTCGCCGCCCAGCCACTCAAACGGCTCCATCCACGTCGCGTGCGGCGGGCAGTCGCCGTAACCTAGCTTTTCGACCGCTTCGGAGTAGAGTTCGATCTTACCTGACGAGGTTTTTAGCGCGTTTTTCTCGGGATCGGCGCGGAAGTCTGCGTAGTTTGTGAAGTACCGTTTTTTCTCGTCTACTTGATCAAATTTAACGTAGCCCTTTTGCCAAAACTCCTCAAATTTCGGCATCGCTATGCCCATGCCTTCGGCTTTTTGGACTGCATCGGCGTAAATTTCCTTCACCCACTCAAGCTCCGTTTTACCCTCGCTAAAGGCCTGCTCGTACTCCTCGCCCCACTGTGCGCAGATGAGCCGCGCGATCTCAAAGTCGCTCTTGCTCTCGCCCGCGGGCTTTACTAGCGGCTTAATAGCAAAAAGGTACTCGCTAGTGGAATTTGCGAACTCTATGTCCGTGCGCTCGCACTCAAGAGCCGACGGCAACACGATGTCGCTGAGCCTCGCCGTACTCGTCCAAAAGGGCTCGGTCGTGATGATCGCTTCGATCTTGCGCATCGCTTCGACCGCGCGGTTGGTATCGGGATGGCGGGTGAAGGTCGAGCCGTTGGCGTTAAACATCACGCGGATGTGCGGCATGACGTATTTTTTGCCATTGCGCTCGATTTCTTTGCCCGGCTCCATGATCGCGTCTATGAGTCTGCTGTTTGGTATCTCGTGGTATTTGGCCTTGGCTAGCTTGCCTTGCGGGGCGATGTATTTTTCGTTTACCGCGGGATTAAAGGCCTGAAGCTTTGGCGCGATGAAGCTAATATCGGCGTTTTTATGCATCTGATCGTTCATTACGTATCCGCGCCCGGTCTTGCCGATATCGCCTAGCATCGCTGCTAGCGCGATCAGCGCCCAGTACGCCATCTCGCCGTGGTGCTGTCGCTGTATCGCGTAGCCCGTGACTATAAGCGCGTCTTTTTTAGCTAGCGTACCCGCTAGCTCTTTTAGCTCCTTTTCGCTCACGCCGCAAATTTTACTTGCCCATTTTAGATCCTTTTTCACGCCGTCTTTCGTGCCGGTGAAATACTCCTTAAATTTATCAAACCCGACCGTGTAGCGCTCAATAAATTCTTTGTCGTAAAGCCCGTTTTCGTAAAGATATTCGCAAAGCCCGATCAGCATTGCCGTATCGGTGCAAGGGCGCACGGCGAGATAGTGCGCGCCGAAATACTCCGCCGTTTCGTTGCGGTAGACATCGACGCTGTAAATTTTCATCTCGCCTTTTTTAAATTTCTCTTTCATGATCTCGTAGTAGGCGTAGGAGTTATGCATCGGTACGCCGATGGCGATCTTGTTTGAGACGACTGGGTTAGTGCCCCAAAATACGATCGTTTTAGCCTCCTTTACCACGCCCTCCCAGCGAGTAGGATTATGCGTCGGATCGATAGAGCCCGTCACGTGAGGCAAAAACGCCGTCGCCGCGCCGTATGAGTAGCCGCCAAGCTCGCTCACGTAGCCTCCTAGCGCGTTTAGCATGCGCTTTGCGGTACGCTGCGAGTGGCCGACCTTACCCAGACTGCCCCACTGATAAAGCTGCCCGTAAATGGCCTCTGAGCCGTATTTATCGAAGTTTTCTTTTAAAATTTTAGCGCTTAGCTTTATCGCCTCGTCCCAGCTAACGCGCACGAAGGGCTCTTTACCGCGAAGCTGCGGCTTTGGATTTGAGGGATCAGCTAGGAAGCTTTTGCGCACGTAGGGGTATTTTCACGCGCGTTTCGTTTTGGATGTGATCGCTTAGAGCGTTATTTAGCACCGTTGGCATCGCGTCGCCCTCGAATGGCTCGGTACCCACGACCCTGCCGCCGATGGTTTGGACGTAAAACGCGCCGAATTTATTTGCGCAAAGCCCCATTTGCTCGTCAAATATCGCCTGCGCCGCCGCGTCAAATTGTTTTGCCTGCGCTGAAGCCGCAGCTAGCGCACCTAGTTTTAGAAAGTCTCGTCTTTTCATGGTTTTTCTCCGTTAAATTTAAATTTGTTTGTTGGTTTGGTTTAAATTTAGCGGGATTTATGAGGTTGAACTTTGCATTGTTTGCCTTTATAACGTATTACGCGACCTCGCGTCTTGGCGGTGATTTTACGAAATTTAGGCTTAATTTGCCATTTATCTATCGCGTCGCGATGGAATTCTATTAGAGCTAAGCACTAGATAAATTCCACCGCGACTATTTGGGTCAAAAGCTATACGTAAGGCTTAGATTGAAGGTGCGTGGATCGCCGTAGATCATTCGATTAGAACCGATGCCCTCAAAATAGCGTTTATCGGTTATGTTATCGACGTTTAGCTGCACATCTAGGTTTTTACTCGCTTTGTAGCCTAGCATTACGTTTGCGATCGTGTAGGCTTTCTGCTCGATCCTGCCGTATGGCGAGTCGGAATAAATCTTTGAGCGATACATCGCGCCTGCGCCGATTCTAAATGTGCCGATCTCATATTTTGCAAAAAGATTTGCGCTGGTGCGGGAAGAGTCGCTGGCGTAGATATTGCCGTCAGCGTCTTTGGCTTTGTAGTGTGCTAGCCCCATGCTTAGGCTTAGCGCATCGGTGATTTTACCGTTTACATCCGCTTCAAAGCCCCTGCTGGTTACTCCGCGACCCTGCCTGTAAGCGTAAGAATTTCTGCCCGTGATATACTCGTCGGTGCGGATGCCGAGCTTATCTTGGATGATCTTAAAAACGCCCAGGCTTGCTTGCAGATCGCCGTCAAAATACTCGCCTTTGATGCCCGCTTCGTAGTCCTTGCCTTGGATGGGATCAAGATATTTATTGTTTTTGTCCTTGTAGGTTTGAGGTTTAAAAATACTCGTATAACTTGCATAAAGGGTATGATGATCATCTAAATCATAGGTGATCCCTGCATATGGAGTAATTTCGCGGGTAAAATTTCTATTATCTGCTCCACCTGTAATTTTATATTTATAGTAACTCATCCGCGTTCCTAATAAGAGCTTTAAATCCTCGGTGATTGAGAGTTTATTCGCGGCATAAATTGCTTTTTGAATAGTTCGATCGGCATTATTTTGATCTACATACGGTAAGCGTGGATCTTCAATATGAAGGTCGTTAAAATTTATTCTAGTACGCGCGGCATAAGCAAGGCCTGCTGGAGTATTTCGGTTATTCCAGTAGCTACTTACGTTATCAGATCCTTTTTTGTAAAGATTATACATCACACCAAATACAAATTCATGATCTTGTTCGAAAAATTCATAAGGGATATTCACATAGGCGTCGATATTGTGGATATTCTCTTCGCGCTTGTTAGCATAAACGCTAAGATCGGCGACGTTTCCGATGCCGCCAGGGCCTACCCTGCCGCCATAATAGAGCAAATTTGAATCGGTATGAGCACGACGAAACGAATAACTCAAGCTTAAACTCGCCTCGTTTGAGACATATTGTTTAAAATCGGCATAAAAATCAAGCGTAGAGATGTCGTATCGCGTCCAAGGCTGAGAGAAAATTTTGTTTTTGCCGAAGTGCGTGCGCGTACCATCCGAGTTAAACGCGGGCATTCCGCCCCAGCGCGTGCCATGTCGGCGTAGAGTCTGATAAAACGAGCCGAGGCTCAATCTTGAATCGTCTGTTACATCGATATCTAATACGCCATAAACGGCAGTATTGCGACGATTGTAATAGTCCATATAAGAGTGCGATCGTTCATGCATAAACGCTAGGCGTCCGCGCACCGAACCGCTTTGATTGAGCGGGCTTTGCACATCGGTTTTAAGCCCGTATTTGTCGTATGAGCCGCCGTTTAGACTTATATAACCTTTTGGGATGGTGGAATCTGCGTGCTTACGGATAAAATTTAAACTCGCGGCAGGATTTCCTGCGCCTGCTAATAATCCGTTCGCGCCCTTTACGACCTCGACGCGCTCATACGGCAGCAAATTTAGATCGTTCGCCCCGAGGCTAAAACCTCCGAAGCTAGGCATCGAATCAAGCAGATAATAATCTATGCTAAATCCGCGCGCCGTAGGATAGAGCCTCTCATCCATACGCCCGCTCGTAATGCCCGCGATATTTCGCATCAGCACCTGATAATCGGTTATCCCCATATCTTTTAGCTTGGCTTCGGTCACCACGGTAAGAGACTGGGGCGTTTCTCTCGCCGTAAGATCGAGCCTGGTGGTACTTTTAACGAGCTTTCTAGCCTCATAATCTCTGTCGTCGCGACGGAGCTTTTGGGTATCTTGCACTTCTATGGTGCCTAAGTCCTCCGGGGTGCTCGCAGTGGCGTTATTTTCCGCATAAAGCGAAGTTAGCATATTTAATGCGACTACGAGCGAAAGAGATACTTTCTTCATAACTTTCTCCTTTTAGAATTTCTATTTTTTAGGGTTATGTAAAATCCGCAAATGCTTAAAAATAGGGGCGCAAGCCCCGCTAAAAACCATATAAGCTTCGTTATTGCGCCGTATGAGCCCGCATGGGCGCGACGAAAGCCGTCTTGAAGTTTGTCCGAAAAATCCGCATCGTTTATAAAGTCCGCTTTTAAAATTTCGCCTGCATCCGATATCGTGATACGGCTCGCGTAAGGGCTTTGCAGCGAGTTTTGCCCCGCCTCGAAGCCGTATACGGTAAAAGCACCGCCCGGACAGAGCGGAAAGGCGATATAGGTGGAGCGAAATTCCTTAAATTTAACCGCTATCCGTGCTAAAGCCTCATCTAGCGTCGCAAGATTTTGCACCGCTTTCATGCTTGCCGCTCCGTTTGATGCCGCGACGGTGGAATTTCGCTCGGTCTTAAAATTCTGCAAGACCGCGCCGCATGGATTTGCGAGCGGCTTGTAAGTTACCACCCTTAGCTCCCACCATGCTCCGCTTATAGCTATAGCAAACATTACGGGAGTGCTCGCGACTCCGATTAGGCGGTGAGTGCCGCGCATAAAATATATGGCCCGATCTAGCCTTAGCGAGAATAAGTTTTGCCAAAATTTTTTGTAGATAAAAAAGCCGCTAATGCCGATAAGTAGCGCGCTAAGCCCCACGATACCCGTAAAAATTCTACCGCCGAGACCTAAAAACAGCTCCGCGTGCAGTTTACTTATCGCGCCGATAAAGCCCTCATCTCGCGGCATGGGCGCGCCTTTAATCTCGCCGCTAAAGGCATCTAAGTAAATTATGATCCGCTTTTGCAGTTTCTGAGAGGAAAGTCTGATTTTATCGGTCTTTAAAGGATCTTGCGCGATGCTCCAGCCCATGATCGCGTACTCTTTAAATTTGGATTTTATCTCGGATTGCAAAGCGCTGAATTTCATTCTAACGGGGAATTTCGCCACGCTTTCTTGTGTCCTAAACACCTTGTCTTTCAGCAAAGCTTCATCGATCCGCTCCGCATAGACTAAGACCGAGCCGCTTATAGAAATAATTATAAGGGGTAAGCAAAATATCAAAGATAGCCACAAATGAAATTTTCGCGAGATTTTGTGAAAGGATTTAGACAAAATTTTCCTTTTTTTGAAAATTATTTTAATTAAGACAGCGTGATTTTAGTGAAAATTGTATTAAAGCATCTTGAAAGTCATTATAATTTTTTAGCTAAAATTTTATGGTGTAAAATCTGTGCAGATAATTTATCGATCGTATTTTAAAAGTTTATTTAAAATTTCAAGGTGCGAGTAAATTTTTAAATTTACTCGCACAAGAAGGCTAAATTTAAAGCATAAATTTTTTAGATTAATTTTAAGATCTAGGTCCGATTACATCCGGTGGCAAGCAAGCGCCAGGCGTAAATTTACAAGCTTTTCGATCGCCAAAGCTCGCCTCATGCGTCGGAGCTTAAACCCCCGAAGTGCGCAATTACGCGCCGACAAAAAATTTATCTATCAGCGCGTATCCCCACAGCGCGGCGTTGAGAAATAGGCTCATCATCACCGCCGTGCTTGCGGTATCTTTAGCTCCCTTGGCTAGCGGGTGGATTTCGCTCGTGGCAAGATCGACCGCGCGCTCAATGGCGGAGTTTATGCACTCGGTTGTGAGCGTAAAGACTGCGCCGAAGATCAAAAATAGATTTAGCACCGCGCCGAAATTCCAAAAAAATAGCGATAGCAGAAGCGGGATGAACACGCAAAGCTCGAGCCTGAAGCTACGTTCGCTGCGCAGCATCTCGGCAAGACCCGCCATCGCGTAGCTCCAGTTGGCAAAAAATCGGTATTTGGGCTGATTGCGCATAATTTTCCTTTAAATTTAGTCAAAATTTCGTATAATCATACCAAAATTTTTGCGCCAAAGGCTAAATTTGAAACTGATTAGTTGGAACGTAAACGGGCTGCGCGCAGTGCTCGGCAAAAACGGCTTTGCGTGGCTTGCGGAGCAAAACCCCGATTTTTTGGGCTTGCAAGAGATCAAGGTGAGCGAAAAGGACGCTCCGAAAGGGCTTTACGAGCTCGGATTTTCTCAGATCGATCTAAATTCCGCCGCTCGCGCGGGCTATTCGGGCGTGGCGAGCCTAGCGAAATTTAAAAGCGAGACGAGCAAGGCGCTGTTTTTCCCCGACGACGAGGGGCGCGTATTGCAGCATCGCTTCGGCGATGTCGTACTTTTTAATATCTACTTTCCCAACGGCCAAAAGGACGAGGCGCGGCTAGCCTATAAGATGGAATTTTACGCAAAATTTCTAGCCTACGCGCGCAGCCTCGCGGATCAGGGGCTTGGCGTGATATTTTGCGGCGACGTGAATACCGCGCACCGCGAGATCGATCTCGCAAACCCCAAAGCAAACTCCAAAACCTCGGGCTTTTTGCCGATCGAGCGCGCGTGGCTCGATGAGGTCGAGGCGGCGGGTTTTGTCGATACATTCCGTGCCGTGCACGGCGAGCTGCGGGACGCCTACTCGTGGTGGAGCTACCGTTTTAACGCGCGCGCAAAAAACGTAGGCTGGCGGATCGATTATTTTTTTATCTCGGCTAATTTGCGCTCGCGGCTAAAGGACGCTTTCATCCTAAGCGACGTGATGGGCAGCGATCACTGCCCCGTGGGCATCGAGATGGAAATTTAGCCGGGCGAATTTCACGCTGTGAGCTTTGATTTGCTCGGTTCGCGGATTTGTCGCTCGCAGGCGGAGGGTTTTCGTAGAAATTTAGCGCTAGCGAGCCCGCGAGAGCTTAAGCAGGCAGCGTATAAACGCTGCGCGATAAAATTTTAAATTTAAGGAGAGAAAATGTTGAGCGATATCGAAATAGCAAATGCGGCGAAGCCGGATAAAATTTCAAACGTTGCGAAAAATTTGGGGCTTAGCGAGGATGAGATCGAGCTGTATGGCCACTACAAAGCCAAGCTAAACATCAAGCCGCGCTCGCGCGCTTCGAAGCTTATTTTGGTCACGGCGACCAATCCGACGCCGTTTGGCGAGGGCAAGACGACGACCTCCATCGGTCTAGCCGACGCGCTAAAGCGTCTAGGCAAAAGCGTCTGCCTTGCGCTGCGCGAGCCGTCGCTGGGGCCGGTTTTTGGTATCAAAGGAGGAGCTGCTGGCGGCGGGTATTCGCAGCTGGTGCCGATGGACGATCTAAATTTGCACTTCAACGGCGATTTTCACGCGATCACCTCCGCAAACAATCTCATTTCGGCGGTCATCGACAACTCGCTATATCAAGAAAACTCGCTAAAGATCGATAAAATTTTGTGGAAGCGCTGCATGGATATGAACGACCGCGCACTGCGCCACATCACCGTTGGACAGGGCGGGCGCACCGACGGAGTGCAGCGCGAGGACGGCTTTAATATCACCGCGGCTAGCGAGATAATGGCGGTTCTGTGCCTCTCAAACGATCTTGCCGAGCTTAAGGAAAACATCGCAAACATCATGGTCGCCTACGATACGCAGGGAGAGCCGATATATGTGCGCGATCTGGGCTGCGCGGACGCCGTGGCGATCCTGCTAAAAGACGCGATGAAGCCAAATCTCATCCAAAGCCTTGAGCACACGCCCGCGCTCGTGCACGGAGGACCCTTCGCAAATATCGCGCACGGCTGCAACTCCATAATGGCGAGCAAGTTAGCTCTAAGTCTTGCCGATTACGCCGTGACGGAGGCGGGCTTTGGAAGCGAGCTCGGGGCTGAAAAATTTATCGACATCAAGTGCCGCCGCGCCGGCATCGCTCCAGACGCCGCGGTGCTGGTTAGCACGATCCGCTCGCTTAAATACAACGGCGGCGCGGATAAAGAAAGTATCGCGAGCCCTGATCTTGCCGCGCTTCAAAGAGGCATCGTAAATTTAGGCGGGCATATTGAAATTTTACAAAACTTCGGGCTAAATCCGGTCGTGGCGCTTAATCGCTTTAGCTTCGATAGCGACGAGGAGATCGCTTTCGTGCGTGAGTACTGCAAGCAGCGCGGCGTGCAGATGGCGATTTGCGAAAATTTCGCCAAAGGCGGCGAGGGCGCGCTTGAGCTAGCCCGCCTCGTAGTAGATGAGTGCGAGCGCGCTAAGGAGCTGAAATTCGCCTACGAGCTTAGCGACGATACGGCGAGCAAGATCGAAAAGATCGCTACTAAAATTTACGGCGCGAGCGAGGTCGTTTTTGAGCCAGAGGCGCAAAAGGCGCTGCAGCATATCAAGGCCTTGGGGCTTGAGCGGCTAAACGTCTGCATCGCAAAGACGCAGTATAGCTTCAGTGACGATGCCAAGGCGCTTGGGCGCGCACGCGGCTTTAAGCTCAGCGTTAAGGACCTTCAAATTCGCACGGGAGCGGGCTTCATCGTCGCCGTCTGCGGCAAGATAATGCTGATGCCGGGGCTACCGAAGGTTCCTAACGCGCTAAATATGAGGATTACTAGCGAGGGCGTTATAAGCGGACTGGCGTGAAATTTTATTTTCCGCGTTCAAAATTAAAGCCGAGAATTCCGCGCTTGGGCGGTAAAATTTAGCTGCGGGCTTCGGCGGCGATAAATTTTGCTTGCAGGTTGCGGCGAGTTTATCGCGCCCCGGTTTTAGTGCGTCATGGTTTTACTATGCTTGGGTTTTATTGCGCCGGGTTTTAGCCGGTCGAGTTTTGATTGGTCGGATTGGTCGGATTTTGGCGCGCCGGGCTCGGCTCGCGGAATTTCATTAAATTTCGCGCAAGATCTACGCAGAAATTCGGCGCGAAACCCGCGCGGGTTTGCATTTGAAATTCCGCTCGCAAAATTCCGCGCAAAAACCGAGCGCAAGATCTTAAAGCGAGCCGTCCGCGAGCTTGCAAGCTCACCCGCGGCGAGATTTAAAATTTCATGCCGCGAGCTCGTCGTGAAATTTAAAATTTCACGCAGCCGCGCACATTGTCATGTGTCACTACGAGATTCTAAATTCCATGTCGAGCGCACCGTGAAATTAATCCGTCGGTCGCGCAGTAGATCGCCGCACGATCTAAAATTCGCGCTTGCGCCGCGACATACGCCGCTTCGAGTTAAATTACGCGGTATCGCAAGCTAAAATTTTACGCTCGTGCGGATCAGTCATGTTGGCGGAGGTTTGCGGCGCCCAGATTAAATTTTACCAACCACCGTACATCGCCTGCGGTGGATACGGGTGTTGATCCGTTCTGCTTGCAAATGCAGGAGTGTTATAACCGCGCGACATCGTAGAGCTAAATTTTACGAGTCGATGCGTCGCGGCAATGAAATTTCGCGCCGTGCTGCCTGCTGTGACTAAATTTGTGCGATGATATGTCGGCTATGCGCTCGTAAATTAAATTGCACTCCACGCACCCGTCGCCTGATTGTCGCGCGGGATTGAAATTTGTGCGATGCTGTTTGTCGTAAAATTTTAGATCGCTGCGCGCCGCGCCATAGCTGTCGTGAAATTTTAAATTGCATGTCGTACGCACGAGCTAGCCGTGAAATTTAAAATTTTATGCAGGCGTGAAATTTGCTTCGCGTTACGCTGTGTCGTACATCGTCGCGAGCCAAATTATGCGCTGCTGCTGAATTAAAGTCTTGCATGTCCGCTGCTATCGCTCGCGCGCCGTATGCCTGGCGGCTCCGTTTTGCGATCCGTTCGCGCCGTATTTGTTGCGGCAGTTATGTACGTCACCGCGCCGCAGTGCGAGATTCCGCGTCTAGCTCTATTTTAGAGTTTTGATTTACAGCGAGATTTTACGGCGCGCAATGGCGCTAAATTCCATCCTGCGTGAGATTTTGGAATTTTAAAATTCCCTTTCGCGGTATAATTATATGAAATGCTAAAATTTGCAGGATTTCAATAAAGGAATTTTAAAATTTATGCGGCGCGGCTTTGTGGCGCGCCCGCAAGAAAGGAGCGATCATGGACAAGCTGGATAAAGAAGAGTTTGTAGAGACGTTTATCGCTAGGCTCAAGGCTTTAGCGCGTAGCGGTGGCGCCGATCTGCGCGAGCTTGATCGCGAGTTTTACGGATTTTGCGCGAGGCTTGGCGTGCGTTATGACTTTGTCGGCAAGTTTAGCGTCTCGCAGATAAGTGGTGGCGAGCGTGCTCAGCTACATTTCGCTGACATCGCGCAGTTCGAAGCTCACGCGCGCGAGTGCCTACGCATCGCAAGCACTGATGTGGAGCTAAGCGAGACTTTTATACTACGCCTGCGTGCAGATCCCCAAAAAGCCGCTATGAATGCGGATCAAATCATAAAATTCCACGATTTTAAGCCCTTTAGCGTTCAGCTGCGTTGCGAGCATTGCGGCGGATCGGGCAGGAGGCGCTGCAATGCTTGCGAAGGCGCAGGCAAGGCGCCGTGCGCTAACTGCGGCGGGCGCGGGCGCTTGATCTGCCCCGATTGCAAGGGCACCGGTGGCTATAGCCGTGCGGCATTAAGCTCTACGGACGCTCATGCGCGCGGCCTTTCTGGGGGCGATTCTGCAGGCTCTGCGTCAAATTCTATGGGCTATCGCTTCATTCCCTGCGCTAGTTGTGGCGGTAGCGGCTCGCGCATTTGTCCCACTTGCGGCGGCGCAGGCAGATTACGCTGCGAAAAGTGCGGCGGTGCAGGTGATTTTCGCTGCGAGCACTGCGATGGGCGCGGGTATTTCACTCGCACCGGCAAAGTATCCGTTTATGCTCGCCCGAGCGTCAGCATAGGCGCTAGCTCGCAGGTTTTTGGGCGCGAGCTGCTGGAATTTTTATGCAGCAAGGGCGTAGGCTTTGCAGCTCGCAGACTTTTGTTTCGTCTAAGCTCGCTGCGAGCGGCGCAGGGCGGCTGCGAAGCGGTATTTAGCGCGGAGGATGATTTTTTGCGCTTGAGTTTTGCCGTCTGCGGCAAGGCTTACGATGCGGCGTGCTTCGGTGGCGCGACATTCGTAAGACCTAACTTTTTGGACGAAGTTTTTGTGCCGGAGCTTGCGGTGGTGCGCGGCGCACCCGCTAGGCTAGGGCGGAACGATGCGCAGAGCCTTTTTGCGCTATTTCGCGCGAAGCCTGCGCTGGATGCGGCGATGCGCCTAGCTAGTGCTAAGTTGCGCGGTGAAACGCTAAATCTCGATCAGTTGCGCAGCTCGGATGGGCATTTTAACTCTGTAAATTCTGCCCGCAGCGCGGCTGATCGCGACGATTTGAGCCTTACAAAAGACGTTTTGCACAAAGAAAATCTTGAGGGCGGCGCGAGCGTAAAATTTGCGGGTATGAAATTCGCGAGCGCTTCGGCAAATCCTATGGGCGCAGAAGATAATCGCTTGGGCTTGCGCGGAAAGCAAGGCAGGTTCGCAGGCGGTGTAAGTGGTGGCATAAAATTTGCCGGGGCGGATCTTTTGGAAGGTGGAGAGAATTCTGCCGGCGATTTTGAGGCTAGGCAGCAAAGCGACGAAGCTCTCGCGCAGAATGGACCTAATTTTGCCGGCTCGCAAGAGGGCTTAGGTGGCACTTCTGATCGCACTACGGAGGATCTTTGCGAATTACGCAGCAAGCAAGATTACAGAGACTTAAGCGCCTTGGGTGCTGAAAATTCCACAAATTCCATAGACTCCTCCGCGATAAATTCTGCAAATTCCAAAAACTTCGCCGCTGCAAAATTTAAAAATCGCGCGAATACGCGAGATCCTGCTGCGTCAAATTCTAAAATTTCGCCCTTTGCGCGATTAAAGAAGTTCTTTTCCCCGCGTTCTTTGCGCGAGGATTGCGCGCAGAGTTTTGCCGCGGCGATTATGCGCGTTTGCGAGGGCTTTATTTCGCAGCAATGCGCTCGTGATTTGGGCGGAGCGATGGCTGGGGCGCTTGGCGTGCTAAGTCCACGCTATGACCGCGTAGTGTGGTACGTAGGCGGAGGCGCGTTCATCGCAGCGGCTGCGCTGGCGTGCGAGGGCTGCTTCGAGATGATCTTTGCGGAGCATTATTTTTGGGCGTTTGCATGTGGCGTGGCAATCGCTGCTGCGGGGCTGTTAGGCAGTGTGGCGCTGTGGCTGGCAAGCGTAGTGCGGTGCGCTGTAAAAGCTCGTAAAATTCCGCGAGAATATCGCTGCGGCAGGGGCGGCGCGGCGTTTGCTCGCTTTTGCAAAGCTCTGCTCTGCGCCGTTTTGGCTAGCGCAATCTACGGAGGCGCGGCAAATACGGGCTACGTGCCGAAAACCGGCGCAGCGGGGCTGCTGCGAGGGTGGATGCCTGCATTTTTTGAGGACGAAAATTCCGCTTCCGCGAGTGATGGCGTAAATTCTGCAGACGAAAATTCTACGAGTGCAAGCTCTAGCGGCTCTGAAAGCCCTGCTTCAAATTCCACTTCCGGGGCGACTAAGGATTCCGCTGCGATGCAAAAGGATAAAATTTTATATATCCAAAAAAGCATTGGAGTGAAGCAGGATGGGATTTTTGGCGCACGCACTCTAAAAAAGGCGAGGGAGGTTTTGGATCAAAACCTAAGCGGCGTCGATGAAATTTACGAGGCGCTAAAAAGCAAAGAGCAGGCTAGAACGAACCCGAACTCTAGCGATCAAACTGCGCCTTAACGGTAAACCTGCGCCTTAGGCTTGGCGGGCGATCTTAAAAAACCAAAAAGGATGAAAATGAAAAATAAAATTTTAATTCTAGCATTCGCTGCGGCGCTTTCCGCAAATTTTGCGCTTGCCGAAAATTTTGAAATCACCGCAGACGATATAAGCCGGGCTACAAAATCCTGCGATAAGGGCGATGTGAAGGCGTGCGGGGCGTTGGCGCAGATTTATAATTATGGCTGGGGCGTACCGCAAGATCTGCTAAAGGCTGCGCCGTTATACGTCAAAGCTTGCAAAGGCGGCGATGTGGAGTCGTGCGTAAATTTAGGCATTTTGTATCAAAGCGGAGAGGGGATGCCGCGCGATGAGGCGAAGGCGGCGGAGCTGTTCGACAAAGCCTGCGATGATGGGCACGCGATAGGCTGTAGTAACGCGGGCTCTGCGTATATGGGAGGCAGAGGCGTGCGCAAAGACGTTATAAAGGGCATAGGTTACTATGTGCGCGGTTGCGATATGGATATCGCGGATAGCTGGGCTGCGTGCTTAAATTTAGCGCGTCTTTACGAGGGCAGCGATAATGTTAAAGCCGTAGAATACTACAAAAAAGCCTGTGAGCTGGGCGGCAAGGATAGATTTATGAGCTCGGTAGCGGAGCATGAGCAGATATGGAAAAGCTCATGCGAAAGCTACGAGAGGCTTAAATAGCCGCGAAAACTTCTATCTTTAGGGCAAGATCATGACGCTAGCGCTGATCCGCCACGTTACGCCGCTGATCGATCGCGGCGTATGCGACGCCGCAGAGGCCGCACGGCGCGCGATCCTGTACGATACTACGCAAAGCTTGGCTTTGTGGCAAACCGATAAATTTAAAAGCAGCGCCGCATACGAAAAGCTCGCCCGCATAAGCCGAGTATGTTCCTCTCCGCTGCCGCGCGAAACGGCGCTAAATTTTAACCTTCTCCCACGGCTCGATCCCGCCTGCAACCTCCTCAAAAACGCCTGCGATTTCTATATTTTTTACGCTTAAATTTCGCTCGTAAACTACTCTGTTGCGCGTTTTCAGCTTATTTTGTAAAAAGGCGAATTCATACTCTATCTGCCCGCGAGCGACGCTGATTTTAGCCAAATTTAGCGCGTCAAATTCGCCCACCTTCGCGGCGTCAAATTTATACCCGCGAGCACAGCCCTCCTCATAAACTTCCGCCAGATACGCATTTACCGCCTTTAGCGCGTTTTCGTGCGCGTAAAAGCGGTCAAGCTGCGGGTGATTTTTGTAGCCTTTAGTAAGCCCAGCTAGCACGTTTTTAGCTAGCAACGCCTCGCGCCACAGCGCCACGAGCCCCTTTGCGTCGAGATATTTAAAGCTTATCGTCCAAAGTCTCATTTTCACCTTTCGTTAAATTTCGTCGTCAAATTCGGCGCGCTTTGCGCCGCAGCCTGAGCGGCGATAAATTCGCGCCTTAGATTTGGCCGCGCCCTAGATTAGAGGCTAAATTTTACTTCGCCGCACATTTAAGCTTGTCTGCTCATTGTAACTTGCCTCTGCATAGCACGGGGATCTTTTCTACGACCTCGCCGCCGCTAACGAGATAGGCAAACTCGTGCAAATTTACGACGGGGCAGATGTGGTTCGGATAAATTTCGAGCCGATCGCCCACGCGCACGGCGTCTCGTAGCGCTCTGTCGTAGATGATCGCATGCTCGTCGTAAACGCCATTTATCCACACATCCGTACCCTTTATGCGCCCGAGCCCGGGCGTTGCCGTAAAGCCCTCGGTGCGCCTTTGCTGCGTAAGCCCCTTGGCGCCGACGTCGGTGATGATGCGATCCGCCGTAGGCCTGCTGATGACAGTCGTAAGGATACTCGCCGCATTCATCGAATAATCGCCGTACGCCTGCGCCTGCGAGGCGTCCATAAAGATATAGGTGCCCGGGCGGATCTCGGTGACGCCCTTTAAAATTTCAAAATCATTGATAAGCGATGGCGTCGAGCCGATACTAACGACGCGTGCGGGTAGAGCTAGCTCGCGCGCGATATCCGCAAACTCCAGCGTGCGGCGCTGCGCGGCTAGGTGGATGCGCTCGCACTCGCTTTTATCGGCAGCCTTGTAGGAGTGGCCGTCGTGAGAGAATACGCCGCGAAATTCTATATTTTTGCAGCCTTTTATAAATTTTATAAACGCCGCGAAATCTTGCTTTTCTACAAAGCCCGAGCGGTTTTCGCCCACTTCGATCTCGGCAAGCACGCAGGCCTTCGTGCCGCTGCGCTCAAAGGCGCACTCTATCAGGCTCGCCTGCTCTATGCTATCTGCGCCGAAGCTTAAGTTTATCCCTGCGCGCAAAAGCGCGATGATGCGCTGAAATTTCAGCTCGCCCACGATCTCGTTTGCGATAAATATATCTTTTAGCCCGTTTGCCGCCATGATCTCGGCCTCGCCCGTTTTGGCGACCGTGATGCCCACAGCGCCGAGGCTTTTTTGTAGCTTCGCAAAATAGGGCATTTTGTGTGTCTTGGTGTGCGGGCGTAGGCTCACGCCCGCGGCGTCCGCGTAGCTTTGCATCTTTTGCAGGTTGCGAAGCACGATTTCGCGATCAATCAGTAGCGCCGGCGTGTCGATCTCCGATACCTTCATAAGCTTCCTCCTTGTTAAATTTGCTAAATTTATGCAGCCACGCTTAGTAGCTGTGCCCGTTTTGCGGCGGCCAAATTTTAAAATTTAGCGCGGCTTGCGAAGAGTGAAATTTAGCTGTCACTTGCAAAGGGCGAAATTTACATGCTTCTCGCAAAATATGGAATTTGCGCGCCGTAAATTTGTCGCTGCTTGCGAAATAGCGGTTTACTCGCCGTAAATCGGCGCCCTTCGCGAAACGTTTAAATTTGGCGAGCAAAATTTATGATTCGGCGCCGTATATTTTCACATCGCCGCCTATTTTTGTGCCGTCCGTTTCCGCAGCGGCGCTTCATTTCTAGTGCACCTCGTCTCGCGATTTGCTATTTTTTGTCCTGAAGCACCTTGTCGCGCCATTTCGAGTTTGCTTTATTATCGGTCGCTACATCTTTGGATATCTCGGCCGCCGCTTCGAAATTTTTGCTCACGCCCTCTTTGGAATTCTCGTATTTTAGGGCATTTTCGCTTTTAATGCCGATGCTTTGCGCCTCACTCGCGGCGTCGATATTAGCGCCTAAAAAGATAAACTCCCAGTCGTATTTTTCCTGCTTGTCGCTAATCATCTTTTTGATCTGCGCTTTGGAGTATTCGCGGCTCGAGTTCTCCTGTCCGTCGGTGATGATGACGAAAAGCACGCGATTGTTTTTGGCGTAGATGTCGGGTACCCGCTCGATACGCGCTATCGTGCTGCCGACGGCGTCTAGTAGCGCGGTGTTGCCGCCGGCATAATACTCTTTAGACGTTAGGTTTTCGACCTTCTTAAGCGGCGTACGGTCGTGGATGACATTAAATTTCGTATCGAAAAGCACGGTCGTGACGCTAGCGTCGATGCCCTCTTTGCGCTCCTTTTCTATCATCGAGTTAAATCCGCCGATCGTATCGCTCTCAAGCCCGCTCATCGAGCCCGATTTGTCTAAGATCAGCACCAATTCCAGGTGATTTACGCCGTCTTTATGATCGGGCGGCGTGGCGAGCTCTGCGCTTTTGGCAAACATTATGCCCGCAAGCGTGGCAACAAGAAGGATGATTTTTTTCATAGGGGCTCCTTTGTTAAAATTTTATTATTTTACTATTGTATCGCTTAATCAATGAAATTTTATCGCTAAAGCTTCGCCGCACGCCACTGCTGGGTAAATTTAATACGAAATTTTGTCGTGGAATTTTAACGTATCCTTGCAAGAAGCGCCGCAAAATTTCGGCGTGACATAGAATTGTGCATGGCGCAGAATTTCTCTGTGGAATTTTAAAGACGCAGAATTTTATGCAGCATGGAATTTTGCGTGCAAATTTTATGCGGCACGGAATTTTATGGCGCAAAATTCCACACGGCATGGAATTTATGGAATTTGCGCCGCCGCGAAATCAAACGTCTGCGGATCTGCTCCGTTTTGCGCTGAGGTAGCTTCCGATCTCACTTATCAGGACGCCTGCGAGGATGAGCGCCGCACCTAAAATTTGCATCTCGCTTAGCCTCTCGCCGCCCACGAATACGCCCATAATGCCTGCCGTTACGGGCTCGAGCGTGAAAAACAGAGCGGTTTTTACGGGCGTCGTGTATTTTTGCATCAAAGCCTGCGCAAAAAAGCCGAAAACCGTTCCCAGCAGGCAGATCACTGCCATCGCGACGAAAAAGCTTCGATCCATCACCGGCACGATGCTGACTCTTTCAAAAAAGATCGCCGCAAAGCAGCAAAGCACGCTTAGGCAGAGGATCTGTACGTAGGCGATGCCCGCTACGTCGCAGCTTTGCACGAAGCGGTTGGTCAGCACGATGTGAAACGAATACGCGCACGCGCAAACTAGCGCCAGTGCTTCGCCCTTGCCGAGCCCAAGCTGCGTGTCGCCGATGAGATAGAGCCCAGCGATCGCTAGCGCGATGCCTGCGTAGGCGTAGGAGTAAATTTTATGCCTAAAAAGCGCCGCGGCGATGAAGGGCACGAGCGCGACGTTTAGGCCGATGATGAACGCTACGGAGGAGCTTTGCGCGAATTTAAAGGCGAAGGTTTGCGACGTAAAGCCTGCGAATAAAAACAGGCTAAGCACCGCTCCATGCTTGATCTCGCGCGAAGTTATGGCCTTGAGCTTGGGGAAAAATATCGCGCCTGCGATGATGCTCGCGGCAAAAAAGCGCCAAAATAGCAGCACGAAGACGTTGTTGCTCGCAAGCGCCTGCGAGGTGGGCAGATACCCGAGCCCAAAAGCGATCGCCACGAAGAGCATTCCGATGTCGGCTCTGAATTCCAAACTTTTATTCATCTGCGTCCTTTTTTTGTAAATTTAAAGTGGTAATTTTACGAAATTTTAGGTAAAAAATAGGCTAAATTCTGACGATTTTGACGAAGTGGTTTAGAATTTTGGTTTTTAAGATCGTGAGTTAAATTTTAGCGCCTAGCTCGTTTTAAGCTTTCGGTTCGTCTTTTTAGGCTAGTGCCCGGTTCGCCTTCTTGGGCTTACGCGCACTTGTTCGCGCGATCATTATGCCGCTTTGCTACGGCTTATCATAAATTTTCACAGCTATTGCTCGCGCGTGGCTAAATTTAAAATTTAATCGCCCGCGTCCTCTTTGTCGTTTTTTAGAATTTCTATGTTTGCGCGCTTGCTCGCCCCTTTTAAGCTTATGGTTTTTTTGAGCGCGGATTTGGGAGCTTTTGCCTCTTTTGATTTCATCATCTTATAGCGCCTCTTTCTTATCTCTGCTTCGATAAATTTTATATCTTGCTGTGCGTATGGGAATGAGAGCGTAAAATTTTTGCCGCTTTGCCCGTCTTTTATTTTTAAAATCGGCATCTCGCCCTTCATCCCTTTTTCCATAAGGGCATTTTCTATATCTATCTTTGTGCTAAATTTAAACGGCAAACATTCCCATTCTCTCCTTATACTGTGGCTGTCTATGATGACCCCTTTTTCGGTTAATAGCCATAGGGATATAAGTATCAAAACAATGCCCATCGCGATCACAAGTGCGGTCTCGTCGCCACTTCTGTGCAAGAAGCCGTCTATACATAAAGGGTCGTTTGCGTCAAAGCATGTAACTTTACCTTTACCTTTTATCCTTTTTATCCAGGGCTCGTCAAACGCCACTATCGACCCCCAAGATAAAATAAATATGACGAGCGTAAATTTGGCTACAGGGCTAGGCGGTATGAGCCAGGCGCCATTTTGCACGGTTTTATAAGAAGCGTTGCTTTTGAACAGAAAGTTTTTTAAACCGCAAAGTACAAATAGCACTACATTTGCAAAAAGCACAAAATACAAAAGCCTCATGCAGCTCCTTTCATTTTGGATATTTTACGACGATATATTTAAATTTAGGCGTTTCGCTCGGCTGCTTTAGCTTTTGAAATTTCAGCTAGCTTTTCCGATATAAAATTTTGCAAAAAATCTATATCCCTTCGTGCATATAAAAATCCCGCCCCAAATTTAACGCCGCTAATTTTGCCGCGTATGCTGATTATTTTTACGCCTCTTATAAACCCTACGGCGTAGCTCATCTCGTCAAAGTTTATCCTTTCCGTATGTTTAAACGGCAAAACCTCCCATTCTTTGCAGATGCCGCTTTTATCTATTCTGATTCCTTTTTGAATTAGCACGATAAATGAAAAAATTATGGCGCAGACAGATATGATTTTGCCGAGTATTAGTCTGGGCTCGCTTATTTGCAGATACCCATCCACGCATCTGGGATCACCTTCTTCGAAGCATCTTAAATTTATGCCTGCCGCTTTATACTCTTGCGAGCAAACTTTATCATGGGTGTAAAAGCAGGGTATCGGATTGCCGTTATATTTTGCTACGTGCGGGCTGGATAGAGTGACTACGCCGAAGCTTAGGCATATTATAAACATAGATATTTTTAAAAGCGGATCGGTTGGGATAAATAATGTCCCGCGATACACGGTTTTATACGATCTGTTTGTCTGAAACAATGAAACAAGAAGGCAAAAGCCTATCGTAACATAAAGGATTATCGTAGCAAACTCGACTATACTTTGCGACATAATAATGACCTTGTTTTTGGATTACGCAAGCTCGCGTCTTTGGCAATTTTAGCGCAAAATTTCTAAATTTACGAGATTTTTAGCACGCTTTACGAAAGGGGCGCGTTAATTAAAGCTTTACTTTACCAGCGTGATTTTGCCGCGCGAAGGGCGGATCAAATTTTTAGCTTTGAGATCTTGCAGCACGCGGTTTATTACGTTTCGCGAAGTGTCTAAGCGCTCTTGCGATACCATAGCGCGCCTTAAAATTTCGCAGCCTAAATCTTAATGATAATTATCTAAATATTTAAAATTGCACAATATAATTGCGAACCTCAATCAAATAAAGATTAAATTTATCTCGCAAGGATCTACAATGAGCTCGCTTTTGAAGCGCAATAAAATTTTGTTTAACGTCCATCTGATTTTGTCGATCGTTTTTTCTATCCCGCTGCTTATCATTGGCACTACGGGTGCGATTTTGTCGTATCAGCACGAGCTTGAGGAGCTGATAAACGCGGGCTCTAAAAGGGTCGAAAAAACGGGCGAAATGCAAAGCGTAGAGAAAATTCTGCAAAGCTTTAGCGAGCAAACGGGTGTTAAGCAGCCCGTAAGGCTCGTCGTGCCCAAAAGCGATGACGAAGCCTTCGTCATTTATGCAAACAGAAATGATGCGTATCTGGTCGATCCATACACCGCGCAGATCATCGGCAAGGATCGCGGCACGAGCTTTGTGCTAACGGTGATGGCGTTGCATCGAAATTTGGGCCTAGCGCTAAGCGGCAATAAAACCGCAGCCGAGATCGGCAAACAGATCGTAGGCGCGAGTGTCGTGGCGATGTTACTGCTCGTAATAAGCGGCGTCTGGCTGCATTTCCCAAGGCTTAGGCGCAAATTTATCGAAGCTATAAAGCCAAATTTTAAACTCAAAAAATACGCTCTTTTTTATAACCTACACACGAGTCTAGGCTCGCTAAGTGCGGTGATTTACCTGCTCATCTGTTTAACCGGGCTTAATTGGTCGTATAGCTGGTATAACGATGCCGTGATGAAGCTTTTCGTAAGTTCGCAAAATTTGCCGCAAGCTAGCGCACCTAAAGCCGCCGCTTCTAAAGATCACGCCGCCGCACCTGCTAAAGAGGAGAGCAAAAAGCCCGCTACGTATAAATTTAGCGACGCGCAGAGGGCTTATGAGATATTCAGATCAAGCAGCATAGAGTATAAAGAATTTATCCTAATGCTCGCAGCCGGAGATAAGATCGACGTCAGATACTACGAGCCCGACGCGCCCGCTACCGCCCGCCCAATAGGCGCGAGCGTGAAGCTAAAGGAGGGCAAAGTCGCACAGCAGAAGCAGACGGAGGGTATCACCGTGGGCGAGTTTAAAGATGCGAACTATCAGCTTCACACGGGCTATTTTTTCGGGCTAGCGGGTAAAATTTTATGGTCGCTCGTTTCGCTTTGCATGGCACTTTTTATCTTTAGCGGCTTTTATATGACGGCAAAAAGGGCATTTAAGTCAGAAAAGCTCGGCTAAATTTTACTTTGGCGATAGAGGCACGACGAGCGGCGCAAGAGAGCTAAATATCTACGAAGCATTGAGATGAAATTTGCTAGAGTAGATCAAGCGAAAGCCCGATTTAATGATATTTGAGACATTCTAAAATTATCGCGGATTAAGTCTATGTGAGGTATATTGCGGAAAATTTTAGGAGCAAAATTTGAAAACGAGATATTATCTGTGCTTGGCCTTCATCATAATAATATGCGCTTTGTGCGCGATACTTTCGATTATTGCGGAGTATAAATACCCAAATTCAGCCGAAAAAATTGAAACCGATCCATATGAATGGGTATGCGATATAGATGGCAATCTTACGGATATACAGCTTAAAGATAGGGCGTTAAAGTGCATGCTTAAAAAGACCTATAAATCTATAAATATTTCAGCGGAGGAATTCCGTGATATGGAAAGAAAAATAAAGAAGCAATACGGTAAAGTGGACGATGAATTTTATAATTTTTATAGCGGGTTGGCGGAAAGATGCGGTGGAAATAATCGTCCAGATAAAGCTTGCGAATTTTTCATTGTAGATGACAATATAAATTTAGAATATTTTATGGGTTTGGGAGACAGGGCTTGCAACGGTAAACAAGCCGTAGCAAATTTCAAAGATTTTGTAAATATGTCTATGCTCAAAGGCGAAATTGTTTACCCCTGGGAAAATAATAATAGTTTAATTTTGTCAGATGGAAATTTAAAATACAAATTATATTTTAGCGGATTAGAAAATGATAAACATGTATTTGATATGTTATTTACGGAAAAAATATTTTTAAATGAAATTAATCCTAAAATATACGACCACCAATATCCTAATGATAAAATTTTTTCTATTCCAACCGACATGCTATTTTTTGATATGTATGTAAGCTTAATAGATAAAAAATACGATAACTTTTGTAATTTATATAACTTTAAAAAGAAAGATATAAAACCGTATAAAGCGTTTTTTGAGTTAGAAGGTAGAAAATATAGTCGGTATGCTTTTTATCTAGGTATTTTTGATGAAAATTATACATATAAATACGATATAAAAGATAATTTGCTGGGTGTGGAGCAAGGATATTATTACGATGAAAAAACCAAAGAGATAAAACGAGAGCAATAAAATAGAATTTATAAAATTTGCCCGTCGTGCACGCTTAAAATCCCATATTTAGCGCTATTTACTCCTTGCGCCGCGAGTTATCATCAAGGACTGCTCGTAGAAAATTAGCAGCGTTATCGAGACGCCCGTGCCGAGCGCCAGCGAGATCGAGATTGTGGCGAGGGCGTTGTCGAAAAACGAGATGAGGTGGGCGAGTTTATGCTCTGCGCCCGCAGCTCTGATATAAGAAAACAGCGCCAAAACCGCCTTGTAGGCGTAGATGCCAGGTATCATCGGAAGCAGCGCGGGAAAGGCGATGATCTCTGCGGGCACCTTGAGGCGCTTGGCACAGAGCATGCCCAAAACGCCGATCAGAAACGACGCAAAAAGCGTCGCGGCGGCGATCGAAAAAATTTGGCTCTGCATCAGCAAAAACCTGCACGAATGCGCAACCGCCGCAAGCAGCGCCGAGAAGGCAAGCGTCTTTTTAGGCGGCATGCACGCATACGCAAACCCGAGCCCCGCCGCAGCGGCAAAGCAAGCGTCCTTAAATACCAAAAGTGCTATATCAAACATTTACAAGCCCTAAATTTGAGATGCTAAGCGTCAGAAAGAGCCCGATCGCGATGCAGATGATCAAAAGCCCGGTGTTCAGCCCTCTGCTGATACCTACGAGCATATTTTCGTTTAGGATGTCAAATACCGAGTTGATCAGCCAGACGCCGGGGATCAAAAACAATATGCTCGATCCCACGGCTACATCGGGCGTGGCGCTAAGCCCGTAGCGAGCGCCTAGCGAGACGATGAATGAGACTGCGAACGAAACCGCGATGTATTGGATTTTTAGGTTGATTTTAAGCTTGCTAAGCAGATAGCGGACGCAAATTCCAAAAGCCGTAGCCGCAAAAACTAATGCCATCGCACCGCTGTCGCCGCCGAAAAGCTCGCAGAATGCGGCGTTTGCGATGCTTAGCAAAACAAGAGTTTTGGCGAAACTTTTCTTCTGCGAGGCTAAAATTTCGGCAAATGAGGCTCTGGCGCGCGCAAGGGGGATTTTTTCGTCGTAAATTTCCCAGCTAAGCGCGCTTAGCTCCGAGATCAGATCGAAGCTGATCTGCGCCGCAGCGCCCGTTTTGACGTAGGTGCGGCGGATGGAGTTGTCCGCAGGGTCCATCACGCTAATGATGAAGTGGCGCACGAAGATCATCAGGCTAGCCTCATAGTCGTAAGCGTCCGCTATCCTGCGCACGCAGCGCTCGATGCGCGCGGTGTAAGTGCCGATACTAAGCATCTTGGCGGTGTATTCGCTAAGAAAATTGGTAAGCTCTTGGATTTGCGGTATCGCCGCTTTTGCTTCTTTTGTCGCTGCTTCTGCTGTCATTATTTCCTCCGCTGCCTTTGTAATCTCAATATTGTTTTGCGCTGTTTTCGTCGTTTTTGTTTCTACGGCGCTCGTCGCAGCTTCTGCTTTCACGGCATCCGCCGTTTTTGATGCCGCTTCGGCGTCTGTCATCGTAGAATTTTTATTTTTAAAATTTAATACAGCGGCAGCGCCCGTGGCGGAATTCTCGCCATCTAAATTTGACGTGGAGGCGATACCTATGGCGGCAGAGCTTTGGCTGCTTAAATTTTGATTGTTCAAATTTAGCGTCGCTTTGGAATTTACGTCATTCAAATTTAACGTCGTATTGGAAATCTTGTCGCTAGAATTTATTGTCGCAGCAGCGGAGCTTTCATCGCTCAAATTTGAAGCGGCGGAATTTTGCTCTTTTAAAGAATTCTGCTCATCTAAATTTAACTCGCCGCCCAAGCTTTGCTCGCTTAAATTTAGACTTTCGGCATCCTCGCAAGATCCGCTAAATTTAGAATTTTTCACGCTTACCTCAGGCTGATGAGATCGAGCGGGTTGATGTGGTAGTTCTGCTGCGTCACCTCAAAGGTCAGATCTGAGCCGATGCGCCCGATGATGTAGCCCTTTTTGACGTTGGAGCCGACGCGCACGGTAGGCGGGATCTGATTTAGATGCGCGTAGATCGTGTGGATACCGCCGCTGTGCTCTAGGATCACGACCTTATCGAGCACGGCGGTTTCTTTGGCAAAGACCACTTTGCCCGGCAGCACCGCCTTAACCTGCGTGTCGCCGCTGTTTGAGCCCAGCACGATATTTTCGTTGAAAAGCTTAATGTTATACACGGGATCGTTGTAGTTGCCGAATTTACGCTTCAAATACGCGCCGTTTAAAGGTGCTGCGGTCTTGGCTCCGCTGTATTTTTTAACGCGCGAGGACTGATAGCTAGAGCCGTACTGCTTGACCTTTTGGTTGATCTTGCTTACGCGCTCATCCGCGGGCTCGCTCACTTCTGGCTCGGGCTCGCTAGGAGGCGCTGGCTCGGACTTGCCTGCCTTTTTGGCAGCCGCCTTTGCTTTGGCGTACTCTTTTTCGCGTGTCTGGCGCTCCTTTTGCTTCTGCGCTTCGAGCTTTGCTTGGCGCGCCGCTTCCTCCTTCTGCGCTTTGGCTTTTTCCTCGGCGTCGTCGATGATCTTAAGCTCCTGCAAGGTCTTAGATATGGCGTCTTGCTCGTCGTTTATCTTCTCCAGTCTCGCGATATAGTCCTCTTTGTCCTTTTTCATCTGAGCAAGCTTCTCTTTTTGGATGGTTTGCTTGGCGTTAAGCTCGGTTTTTTTCTTGTCGTAGCCCGCCATGCTTGCCTGGATCGATTTGATCTTTTTGTTCTGCTCGTTGATAAAATTTTGATTATTTTCGTAGTCTTTGATCAGCCCTTTCAGCTCGTCGTTCATAACGACGCCGAGCCCCTCTAAAATTTCGCTAGCCATGATAGAATCGGGCGTGGTGGTGGAATTTACGTCGGTGATGAGATCAAACGATAGCTCTTGCGAGATCACGCTTGCGATCTTGCTTTCCAGATCGTTTTGCACGCTAAGAAGCGTGACGTTTTGGCTATTGAGCTTTTCAAGCTCCTGTGCTTCGGCAGCGTATTGATCCTTTAAGCCCTCGATCGCGTCGCTTAGCTGCTTGATCTCGCCTTCGCGCTTTTTAAAGCCCTCCTGCTCCTTTACGATCTGGCCTGCGATCTCGTCGATCTTTTGTGAGAGTTGCATCCCCTCCTTTTGCGAGCTTTTTAGCTCTTGGCCCGCTTTGACGATCTTATCTTTCGTGCTTTGCTGCTTTGCGGGCGCGGCATAAGTAAGAGCCGCGGCAAGCCCTAGCGCAAGAAGTGGCGCTAAAAAAGCTCTTTTCATGCTCGTTTATTTCCGATTTGCAGCATCACAAAACTTACTGCGATGATAGATAGCGCTAAAGCCACGCCCAAAAGGATCAACGCGTCGTAAGGCAGCACTATGGCGGTGCGTAGATCGCCGATACCCTTAAGCGTGGTCGAAAACACCTCCCAACCTGGAAGCGCAATGTAGAAGCAGGTCACGATCAGCGTGGCGATGAAAGAGTCTATTATCGCCATTCGGTAGAGTTTGCCGCTTTTTATCAGAAACGACGCGCCAAAAAGCTCCATGATCTCGATGCGCTCTTTGTGCTCGTAAACCCAGATACGCATCTGGCGATGGATCAGCATCACGCCTAAAAGCACGATTAGAAACGCAAAGCCGTAAACGAGGCTTTTGATAAGCAGTAAAATTTTAAAAATTTCATCGTGGGTCTTTTTAAAAATTTCAACCCGCGTAAGCGAGCCGATCGATTTTAGATCCTGCTCGATCTTTGCAAGCTGCGCGGCGTCGGGGAAGCTTTCAAGCTTGATGCTGTAAAATTTAGGCAAATTTTTACTAAGCTCGGCAAAGGCGTTTTGTGAAATTTTACCCTTCAGCCGCTCGGTTATGCCCGCTGTGGAAATTTCGCTAATCGAGCTGATCTTCGGCACCGCTTTTTGCGCGTCTTGCAGGCTGAGCGAAGTTTTGGAGACTAGCACGATGTTGTATTCGTTTTGGATCGAACGCTCGTAGCTTTTGGTTAGGTTGCTCATAAAAATTCCAAACTGCACCGAAAAAAGTAGCGCGACGAGCGAAAAGATCACGCCGAAATGGGTTTTAATCGATTTCATTTACTTTAGCGTCCTTAATCTCAAAATGTCGGTGCCTAAAACGCAGCGTAGAGGGCATTTTGTGCGTCACGATGACGACGCAGGCGTTCCACGACTCGCACGCCGAGCGTAACAAATTCCAAATAATGGCACTGGAGTAGTCGTCCAAATTTCCCGTTGGCTCGTCGCACAGCAGCAGGCGCGGATTATGCGCCATCGCACGCGCCAAAGCCACGCGCTGCTGCTCGCCGCCGCTAAGTTCGAGCGGATACTTGCCCATCTTATGCCCGAGCTCGACGTGGCGCAGTAGCTTTTTGGCTTGGTCTTGGCAGACCTGCTGATTGTAGCCCATTATCATTAACGGA
Source organism: uncultured Campylobacter sp. (assembly GCA_963522285.1). GTDB lineage: Bacteria > Campylobacterota > Campylobacteria > Campylobacterales > Campylobacteraceae > Campylobacter_B. The sequence continues at coordinate 21,762 of CAUQWV010000010.1, read as the reverse complement.
AGCATTATGTTGCGCTCGATCGTCCATTCGTTGATCAGGCGGTAGTTTTGAAAGATAATGCCGATGCGCTGGCGCAGGGTGCGCAGATCGGAGTTTGTGATGCCCTTTAGATCGCACAGGCAGACGTTTAGTTCGCCGCCGATGATGTCGATGCCGCCGTAGAAGGACTTAAGCAGCGTGGATTTGCCGCTGCCGCTCTTGCCCGTGATGATGACGAAGTCTTTCGCGCCGATGCCGAAACTCGCGTCTTGGATGACCGCGCCCGCCTTTTCGTAGCCTAGCGTGAGGCCCGCTGCGGTGATGATGTTGTAATCGTCCGTTATCTCTGCCATTGTGAAAATATCTCCGAAATTTTTTGATGTGCCGCGTGGTTTTCGCGCGTAGGAAGCGGGCGGCGGATGAAGTAGCGCGTACCACTTGCATTTGCGCGGATGAAACACTGCTGCGGAAAGTCGAATGCACCGAGCGAAAGCAGGATTAGCACGTCTTGCGGCTCGGCGGCGCACGGCTTGCTTTGCCATTCGTTTTGCGGCTCGGTACAGCTTGGTTCGCTTTGCCATTCGTCTTGCTGCTCGGCGCGATTTAATTTGCCTTGGTGTTCGGCTTGTAGCTCGTCATGGCTTGGCTCACTTCGGCGCCCGACTTGCGACTTGATAGAGTTTGACTTATTTTGTAATTCGGCTTGCTGTTCGACAGTGTGGTTTAGCTCGTTCTTCAGTTCGGTTTGCAATTCGTTTTTGCAAGATGCGGCGCTTATGTTTAGTGCCTTATTCGCTTCGTCCGCGCAGATCGTATCTGTTGCGGCGCCTGTGCTTGTCGTATTTCTAGCACTCGCTGCACCGCCGTCTTTTTCATCTGCGTCCGTTTGGAGGTTTGTATTTGGCGCGCCATCCGTTTTTTTTAGAATTTGCATTGTGTTTGCTCTGACTGCGTGGGTCGCATTTGGTGCGGCGCTTTCTTTCGTTGGGACTGCTACGAATGAGCCGCCCGCATTCGACGCGTTGCTAGTATCTATTGTGCCGATCGCTGCGAGTGTAGTGCTTGCGCCTGTCGTATCGATAGCTGCAAGCGCACCCTCCGTGCCGCTAGCATTTAACGCACTGCTTGTTGCGATCTGCTCGCAGGCTAAAGCGCGCTTTTCGCTCGGGGCGGGGCGGCTAAATTTAGCGCTTACTGCGACGGGAACGTCGCTCGTTAAATCTACGCCGCTTGCGTTCAAGCGATCCTCGTTTAAATTTGCGTCGTCTTTTGCACCCGCTTCATCCGCGCGGTTTGTATTCAGTGGAGCGCTTGCTTTTTTTGGAATTTGCGTAGCGTTCTCGCAAGCTGAAATTTTATCGTCCGCTGTCGTAGCTGAAATTTTGCCGCCGCTTGCCGAAATTTCATCCATGCTTGCGCGCTTGGTTAAATCTCCGCCGCGCATTGCGTCTAAATTTATGGCTTCGGACATGCCGTCGGCGCCTGCTTCGTACGAGATAAAACTGCTATCTAGGTTTGCGCAAGGATTTGAGTTCGTTTTTGAGGCAAAATTTGAGCCACCGCCTGCATCAAAATTTACGCCACCGTCCGCCGCGCAAGCGCTACCCGTGCCTAAGCTTTTCTGCGCGTCAAAGTAAAAAATTTCCTCAAAATGCACGAAAAAATCCTCGCCTTTGAAGGTAAAATTTTTAAAATTTCGCGCGATTGCCGCCGCGTCAAATTTTAAAAATTCCATCTCAAACTGCTGCGGCTCGCCATGGCCCGTGGTTTTGTTCTCATAGATCAGATCGTAGATGTCCTTATCCATTTTGCGCCATCTATCCTCGTATTTGCTCGCTACGGCGGCGTCGCGGTTTTTAAAATGCGAAATTCCGCCCGCTTTGCGCCGAACGTAAGGCGAGAGTTTTTGCATCACGTAGAGGAAGTACTCCTTGCTGTCGGTGCGAAGCTCGAAGCGGCCGCCGCACCCGAGCGTGCGTGCGATCTGTGAGGCGAACTCGTCGCTTATGACGCGGCGGTGCGGCGCGTCGTCCCACGGCACGGGGAAGTGCAAAAACACGCGCTGCAAGCAGCCCGCGGGAAGCAGGCTCAGCAAAACCCGCGCGTCGGTGGCTATGAGAGCGATGTTTTGCAACCCTTCGCGGATCGCTAGCTTTGCGACCTGTTCGATCGCGGGCTTGTAAATTTCGATACCGATTAGCAGCGCGTCTTGATTTGAGCGCGCTTGATGAAGCAGGTGTCTGCCCGAGCCGAAGCCGATCTCGATAAAAATTTTATTAAATTTAGAGCTTTTTACGAGGGATAAAATTTCATTCTCGCCCAAAATCAGCGGCGTTTTTTCGGTAAGCGAGCTGTCTTTGTAGGCAAACGCCTGCGAGATGATCGGCCCGCAGAAGCGCTCTTTAAAAATTTCGAGTGCTCGCTGCAGATGACCGATCTTGGCGGGCTTGGTGATCTTTTCGCCCTTTACTATCACTTTGCCGCTGCTGGGCTTTAGGGTGATAAAAAACTCGCTATCAAAGCTCTTGGTTCGCACAAGCGTCAGGTTTCTGCCGCGCGCCGTCTCTAAAAATTCGACCTCGCCGAATCTAGCTGGTAGCCGCGGCAGGCTCACGCTTTGGGTTATGAAATTTGGCAAACTTTATTCTGCCTGCGCTGCGGCAATGACTGCACTAGGCTTGGACAGCTCTCCGTTTTCGGTTTTGACGGTGATGCGGTATTCGTATCCTTCGCCGTAATCGATATTATCGATATATTCGGCGCTAAGTCTGCCGCGAACCTCTTTAATCGTGCTCCATGACTCGCCTCCCTTAGGACGGCGCTCGATTAGATAGGAGCTTACGCGAAGATCTGGATGCGGACGCCAGATGATCTTAACGCGGCCCGGAAGCCCGTAGATCGCCTGCGCAAACGGCACGGACTCTAGCATCTTCGCGGTGCTTGCGATAGCGACGGGAGAAGGAGCCGAAACGCCCTTGGCGCCGTATGTGCGCACAGTGTATTTATACGAAGTGCCCGGCTGCAGCCTCGTATCTACGTAGTGGGTGGAGTATGGATCTGCGATAGTGGCGATCTTTTTGGCTTCGCCGCCATTTGCGGGCGCGCGATAAACGACAAAGCCCAATACGGCGGTATTGCTGTCGTATCTAGGCCACTCAAGTCCGATCTCATTGTCGCTCGTAATCGTCCTGATTCCCTCTACGCGCGGCAGGCTTTCGTCGCTTGCGCTAGGCGCGCTAGACGTAGCGCAGCCAGCCGCTAGTATCGCTAAAGTAGCGCTCAACGTTAGTCGGTAAAATTTTTTCATAAATTTCATCCTTTACCTTTTGATTTGTCGTAAAATTTAGAAATTCGCTCGGCAAGCCCGCGCATATTTTCACCTCTTTGCCGCTTCGCGGATGGATGAAATAGAGCAAATAGGCATGGAGCAAAATCCTGCTAATTTTAGCGTTTTCGCTCTTAAATCCGTATAAATGATCGCCCAAAATGTGCCGATTTATCGAGCTTAAATGCACGCGGATCTGATGCGTGCGACCCGTGAAGAGCTTCGCCGCGACGAGATTAAAGCTCTTTAGGTTTATCGGCGGCAGCTTATAGTTTTGAGCGGGATTTTTAAAATTTAAAGCCTTATTCTCGGCGAGACGGGCGGCCCGGGTTCGATCCGCACTCATATCGGCGGTTAAAATTTTATCTGCGTTATCCGCGCGGCTGCTTGGAATTTTATCTACGCTTTGGATTGAAATTTTATCCGCGCTCCGCATGCAGCTATTTGAAATTTCATCCGCGTTATCGGCGCCTACGTAGTCGTTTAAAATTTCATCCATGCCCGCGTTCTTGCTCGCGCTCACGTCGGTAGCCGAAATTTTATCCGTGCCGACAGCTAGGCTTACATTTAAAATTTCATTCCCGCGCGCGCTTACGTCGGTCGCTAAAATTTTACTCGCATCTGCGCCTTTGCTAGCGCTTAAAATTTTATCCCCGCCTGTGGATACGGCCGAAATTTCACCCGCACCCGTAGTCGCGTCTGAAATTTTATCGGTAGCCGAAATTTTATTCGCATCATCCATTGAAATTTTATCCATAGCGTCGCCCGAAATTTTGTCTTCAATGGAAATTCTACTTGCGCCCCCCCGCGCAGCCGAAATTTTATCGGCGGCTGAAATTTTATCCGCCCCCGCGCTCTTGCCCGCAGCCGTACCGTCGCCTGCGCCTAAAATTTCATCGTGCTTCTGGGCGGAGTTTTGAAGTTCCGTTAGTTCCGCTCCGCTTAAAATTTCATAAAACGCGCTCTTTGCGCTACGTCCGCCGGGCACGATCCCCATTTTTAGACGGTTTGCGGGGTTGCGAGAGATCGGGCGCTCGATCACGCAGGGCTCTTTCAGCGGCAGGTCGATGAGCGCGAGGTATATCCGCCCCATGCTCTTATCGCTTAGTTGCGCCGAGAGCGCGGCGTGCGCGGCGTTGTTTTTGGCGACGAGCAGGGCACCGCTGGTGAGCTTATCCAGGCGGTGCACGATGCCTGCGCGAAGCTCGCCGCCGAGCGTGGAAAGCAGATAGCCGCGAGACTTGAGCCAGTCCACTAGCGTGGGCTCTTTGACGCTTGCGGCGGGGTGGACGGTAAGGCCCGCGGGCTTATTTACTACGAGCAGATCCTCATCCTCGTATAAAATTTCAACGTCGAAGTTTAGCCTCTCCGCGCTCATTCGCTGCGGCGCAGGCGCGGGGTAGTCGATGTGCACGAGCTCGCCCGCGGATAGCTTGTAGCCGGGCTTAGTTTGCACGGCTCCGTCCACTCTGACCGCTGCGGATTTGATTAGGCTTGATATTTGGTTGCGCGAAATTCCAAGCTGCGAGCTTAAAAAAACATCAAGCCTTTCGCTGCATTGTGCTATTAGATTATCCAAATTTATACCTTTTTTGGCTATTCTTACGTCAAAATTTTAATTAGGATTAAGCGTTGTTTAAAATTGACAAAAAGATTTTAGCATATTTTGATTTCATTCAACCTTTTTTGATCGTGCCGATAGTGGTTTTTTCATACGTTTTAATAAGCGAGGCAAACGACGTGCTGTCCTCGAAACAGGTAGTATATTTTGGCGTCGGATTTGCCGTTTTTACGCTGTTTTTTCTCTTTCCGATACGCAAATTTTTATATCTCATACCGATATTTTATTGGACAAATATCATATTGCTGCTAAGCGTCGATTTTTTCGGCGTTAGCAAGCTAGGAGCTAGGCGCTGGCTGGAGATTCCTTTCGTGCATTTTACGCTGCAGCCCAGTGAGGTGATGAAGCCCGCGTTTATCCTGATGCTGATGTATCTGATACACAAAAATCCGCCGCCGAAAAACGGCTACGGGCTGAAGGATTTTTTGCGCCTTAGCTTTTACATACTTCTGCCTTTTGTTCTGATCGCGAAAGAGCCCGATCTAGGCACCGCCGCGATACTTTTTTTGACCGGATTTGCGATCCTTTTCATCATCGGCGTCGATAAAAAAATTTGGCTTACGCTGATCATCGTTTTTGTGGCCAGCTCGCCGATTTTGTACGAAAACATGCACGATTATCAGAAAAAGCGCATCGCCGATTTCATCAGCGAAGAGCCCAATTACCAGGTCAAGCAGGCGATCATCGCTATCGGAAACGGCGGCATCTACGGCAAGGATAGAGACGAAGCGACGCAGACGCACTTTAAATTTTTGCCGATTGCGACGAGCGATTTTATCTTCGCTTATACGATCGAGCGCTTCGGCTTTGTGGGGGCTGCCGCGCTGATTGCGCTGTATGCGCTGCTGATACTGCATCTGCTGAGTCTGAACTACGATTTTAAAAGCGATTATCTGATACGGGTCTTTACGAGCGCGCTTGCCTCGCTCATTTTCATTTATACGGGCGTTAATATCTCGATGGTGGTGGGTTTCGCGCCCGTCGTGGGCGTGCCGCTGCCGTTTTTCAGCTACGGCGGCAGCAGCTTCATCACCTTTATGATCCTCTTTGGAATTTTACAAAATTTGCTGACGTTTAGGATGAAGGATAACTATAAGACCTATAAGATCAGGATGTAAATTTAGCCCGTGCGGATAAATTTTGAAATTCTACAAAATCGCGCGGGACTTGTTTTTAAGTCGGCGGTGAAATTTGAAGCAGCGGCGCTAAATTAAAACTCGCTACAAAATCACGCCGATACCGAGCGTAAAAACCACCGCGAAAAAGGCGTATGTAAAGGCAAATTCCAAAGTTTGCGAATTAAAAAATCCGTAGTACAAAACGCTCGTGAAAAATCCGCCCACGAAGGCTACGGCAAAGATCCCGATCCGCGCCGCGACGGGCTTTGCTCCGCAAAATTTGTACAAGTAAACAACTCCGCAGAAGCTGATCGCAAACCAGATCATCGCAGGCACCGGCCCGCTTATGCCTATCATACCGAAAAGATTGGCTAAATTTAAAAGCAGTAAAAATATCACCGCAAGCGCGATCAGCGCGGATTTGATCATCTATCGTGCCTTGCGTAGGGCGCGGAATTTTCGCCCGCGCCGCCTTCGCCCGCGCCTTCATTTGAAATTTTAAAATTTTCGTCGGAATTTTCGTCGGCGCCGCTTTCGAAATTTTCACTGAGGTTGCCACTGGAGTTTAAAATTTCATCCTCGCTTTGAGAATTTAAAATTTCGCCGCTTTCTTTGGAATTTTCGCTCTCGCCCCCATCTAAATTTCTAGAGCCTTCGTCTGCAGAATTTTTATAAATTTTATTTGAAAATCTTTTATGCCTGATCTGCAGATAAAAGACGAAGGCGACGAACGCCACCGCCGTGATCGCGATGTAGTAGCGATTCTCGAAGAGCAGCACGCCCTCTACCAGCCCCGAAAGCAGCGCCAGCAGCGAGGCGGTAAGAAACGGAAAACGCACGAGCTCCTTTTCGCCGATCGCTAAGGCGATGAGCGCGACGCCGAAGATCGTGGCGTTTAGCAGCGCGCCTAGGATTTTGATCTCAGAAAAAAGGCTCGGATTGACGCGCGAAGTTACGTAGAGCGCGAGCGCAACGGCTGCGAAAAGCAGGATCAAAAATACGATTTTTTTCATTTTGGACCTTTTAAAATTTATCTTTAAATTTACGATTTAGCCGCGCCTTTAATGCATATACAGCGCAGGTATCGGCACGCTGTAACTGTCGCGTTCGCAGCATTACGCAAATATCGTGCGCTCTGCGGACATAGCGCAAAATTTTAGGGCGCGACCGTGCTGTTTTAAGCGCGACTGGCGCAATATACACGCTCATAACTTAAAGTGCAATCCTAATTGCGCAGACGCGGTTTGAAACACGACTTGCGTTAGCGCGACAAAATCGCTATTTTCGCGCGGCTTAAATGCGATTTTGTCGGTAAATTTTACCGCCAGTCGCACTATGCTGAGCAAGTGGTGCCAAGTATGTGCTTTAAAATTTTACCACCAGCTGCGCTAAAAATTCCGCGCCTAAGCTGTTATATATCCCTAGCGCGTGGCGCCGCAAGACGCTCCGTAAAAATTTACCGCCCGTAGTAAATATTTGGCATGCGAGCGAATTTTGCATGCAAACGCCGCACGTTTTACTTTAAATTTAGCGCGGCGGGCTTTAAAATTTTAAATTTACCGCCTCCGCGCTGTGTTTATTGCAAGATCTGTGCCGCTCACCAAACTATATCCGCGGAGCAAATCTCGCGCCGAAATAAAATTTTATTTTGCTCGCAAAATGCGCAGCGCGTAAAATTTCATCACTTGTTTTTCTGAAAGTACGCATCCACGCCGTTTGCGATGCCTTGGGCTATGCGGTCTTGATAGGCGCTTTTGCCTAAATTTTTACCCTCCTGCGGGTGCGTGATGTAGCCCATCTCCACGAGCACCGCGGGCATCGTAGCGCCCACCAGCACCCAAAATGGCGCCTCGCGCACGCCGCCGTCTCTACTTGAAAAGCTCTTTTTAACCGAGCTTAGCATATAGCTTTGAATATCGATGGCAAGCTTGTTTGAGGAGATTATCTTCTCTCGGTTTAAGAAATTTAGGAAGGTCTGCTTCGAGAAGGTGTTCATATCCTCCAAATCGCCCCTGTTTTCGAGCGCGGCGGCGTTTTTACTGCGCTCGCTTCTAGCCGGGCTTAAGAAAAAGGTCTCCACGCCGCTCATTTTAAGTGCTGAGCTAGCGTTAGGAGCGGCATTTGCGTGGATCGAGATAAACATATCGGCGTTTTTTTTAGCGGCGAAAGCGGTGCGCGATCGTAAATTTATAAAAACGTCGGTGCTGCGCGTATAAAGCACCTTGTAGCCGCGCTTGGTAAGCAGCGCACCGAGCTTTTTGGATGTGGCTAGCACGACGTTTTTTTCCTTCAGCCCGTTTCCGACCGCGCCCGAATCGCTGCCGCCGTGACCGGGGTCGATTACGATGAGTTTGCCCTTAGTGGATTTGTAAATTTTACCGGCGGCTACGGACGCGGTTTTGGCACCTTGCGCATCATCTATCGTGCTGATTTGCGGCTCGCTATCTTGCTCGCGTCTGCGATTGCGCCCTGATTTTTGATCCTTGTTTTTTTCTGCTCGCGCGGATTTTGCGGACTTGGAGTTTTCGGCGGCGCTTAAGATCATTAAATTTCCGTCGATCTGCATATTCGCGTTAAATTTTTTCTCGTCGCTAAGTACGACGCGCACGGTCTTATCGTTGTATTGCGAGACGCGCACATCGTTAACAAAGCTATCTTTAAGCTGCGTTTTTTGTGACTTTTGGCGCGCGCTAAAATCAATCACGAAGCGAAAATTATCGCTACTTGCGATCGTAAAATCTTTATAATCGCCGCGCTTTAGATCGCGGTTAAACTCAAGCACGATCTCATCTCCATCACCGCGCAGCGATGCTAGAGCGAGTTTGGCATCGGAGGCGGATTTTTTTACGCTGCTTTTGCGAAGCTCAGAATCTAGTCGCTCGGTCGCAGCGCTACCCGCGGAATTCTGCGCTTGCGAGGACTCGTTAGTTTCTGCGGGATTTTCGCTTGAGTCGCTGCTATGCGCATCGTATGTTGAATTTTTTGCGTCGTCTGCGCCGCGGGGTCTAGTCGAGCGTAAGAATTCCAAATCCTCACTAGATAGCGAGCTTAGATCGGCTTCTTCTGGCGCGCGCGCCTTTTTAAGATTTTTGGAAGTGGAATTTTTTGAATTCTTAGAATTTTTAGAGGCGGAGGCTTTGGGGTTATGCGCTAAATTTGAAGCGTTTCTCTCGTCCGAGCTTTTGGAATTTTTTGCGTTTTCATCTTTGAGCTTTTTAGAATTCGTGCTGCTATCGCTTGCTTTGCCTTGTAATTTGGCTAGTGCAGATTCATAAGGCGAGGAATCAAGCCCTAAATTTTTCGAGCTGTAAACCAATCTCTTTAGTGCTTTGATGCGGACCTCTTTATCGGACGCGCCTTGGTAGAGCGATTTTAGCTCCTTGTGCAGCGAGCGCTTATAATTTGGCGTCGCTACGATGAAATCCTTGTCGAATTTCGCAAAAAACGCCTCGCTGGAAGCTCCAAACGCAAATACGCAGCTAAAAGCTGCGATTAGAAAAATTTTAACTATCTTCGCCATTTACAAGTTTTTCTATCAATTCCTTCACGGATATTATCTCGTTTAATCGCCATCCGTTCGCGCCGGTAAAAAACAGACCGCTTTGCGTTCTGCCTAGATACGCATCGCTTAAGCGGTCGGCGATGCAGTATCCTACGGCATTAGCGCCTTTGCCGCGCTCGCATGGGCTTACGCAGTTGCTGATACAGCGGATCTTAGGTGCCGTGCCTGCGGCGATCATATCTTGCAGATTGGTATGAATTCCGCGCGCAGGGTAGCCTACGGGCGATTTTAGAAGCTGGATGTCCTCTTTTTTGGCGTTAAGAAGTACCTGCTTAAATTCCTCCGCGGCGTCGCATTCAAAGGTGCCGATGAAGCGCGTGCCCATCTGCACGCCGTCTGCGCCCAAAGATTTCACGCGATCGATGTCGGTTTTATCCCAAATTCCGCCTGCGACAAATAGCGGGAAGCTGCCCCATTGCGAGATTTCTGCTTTTACTTGCGGGATTAGATTATCCAGCGCAAACGCCGGATCGCCGCACTGCTCGTAGGTAAAGCCCTGATGTCCGCCACTAAGAGGGCCTTCGAGCACTACGGCGTCGGGAATTCTGTCGTAGCGCTGCTTCCAACGCTTGGCGATGATCTTAAGAGCCTTGGCGGAGGATACGATAGGCACGAGCGCGACGTCTGGGAAATCTGCCGTAAATTCCGGCAGATTAGTAGGCAAGCCCGCGCCACTTATGATGATGTCGATACCCGCCTCGCATGTGTCGCGCACGATGCGCTCGTAGTCGTTCGCCGCGCACATTACGTTCATCCCTAAAGGCGCGTAGCCGCAAATTTTACGGGCGTTTTGTACGATGGTAAAAAGCGCCTCTTTGCTATAAAAATTCTCGCTTTGATAGGGTCTACCCTCGAGCGATTTTTTGGCAAATTTAAGATTTTCGTAGTAGCCGGTGCCGACCGAGCTAATGACGCCTAGACAGCCGTTTAGGCTGACATTGCCGGCTAGCTTGTCCCAGCTGATACCAAGTCCCATGCCGCCTTGAATTATCGGGTGCGCAATCTCGTGTTTGCCTATCTTTATACTCATTAATCCACCTTTAATTTAGCGAATTTTTTCTTTCCTACTTGGAGTGTATATTCGCCCGAGCTAAGTTGAAGCTGCTCGTCTAAAATTTTATTTTGATCGATACTGACGGCGTTTGATTTTATCAGCCTGCGCGCATCCGAGCTAGATACGGCGAGCTTGCAGCTGATGAGCGCCTTTACGATCCATGCAGGCGAGCTTACGTGGTACTCCTTGATCTCGCTAGGAAGCTCGCCGGCACCGTGGACGCGGTCAAATTCCTGCTTGGCTTCAAAGGCGGTGTTTTCGTCATAAAATTGCGTGACGATCTCGGAAGCAAGCTCCTCCTTAACCGCCTTAGGATGGATCGAGCCATCCGCCACGAAGCCTTTTATGAGCTCGATATCTTCGCTGCTTTTTTGGCTTAGCAGATTATACCAATCCCACATTAACGCATCGCTGATACTCATCACCTTGCCGTACATATCATGAGGCGTATCGGTTACGCCGATGTAGTTGCCAAGGCTCTTGCTCATCTTATTCGTGCCGTCGGTACCTACCAAAAGCGGCATCATCACGACACTTTGTTCTTTACCGACATCATAAATTCTTTGCAGCTGGCGACCCATTAAAAGATTAAATTTCTGATCGGTGCCGCCGAATTCTATATCGCATTTCATGCAAACGCTGTCGTATCCCTGCAGCAGCGGATACATAAACTCGCTGATGCTGATCGGCTGCTCTGCCTTGTAGCGCTTCTCAAAGTCGTCGCGCTCGAGCATCCTGGCAACATTAAAAGTGCTTGATAGCTCGATCATACCGCTAGCACCCAGGCGGTTGGTCCATTCGGAATTAAACATCACCTTAGTTTTTGCGGGATTTAAAATTTTAAAGACCTGCTGCTCGTAGGTTTTGGCGTTTTGCAGCACGACTTCGCGCGCTAGCTTTTTGCGCGTCTCGCTCTTGCCCGTAGGATCGCCGATTTGAGCGGTAAAATCGCCGATTAGAAACTGCACGATCGCGCCGTGGTTTTGTAAAAACGCAAGTTTATTTAGAACGACGGCGTGTCCTAGGTGTAGATCCGCAGCAGTGGGATCCATGCCAATTTTGACGTAAAAGACCTCGCCGCTGTCGTAGTAGCGCCTAATTAGAGCTTCGATCTGCTCTTCACCGATGATCTCCGCGACGCCACGCTTAAAATTTTCCATAATGCCTTGAATGTCAACCATTTGCTCTCCCTTATTTTAGTTTTTATATACGTCCGTAAGCGATACGAAATCCACGATTTTAAAGCGGTTTTTGAGTTTATCTTTAATCTCCGTGGAGTCTAAATTTTCGTTCAGCTCGATGATGATCTCAAAATAATCCGACGTCGTTTCACTATTTTCGTTGAGGCTTATCGACACCAGATCGATCTCGAGCTTGACTAAATAGTTTAAAAATGTCGCCAGCGAGCCGCGCTTGTTTTCTAAATTTAATATGATCTTGTAGCGGTGCGGCGCATTGCGCGTCCATTTTACGAAGATCATCTCATCGGTTTTGATTAGCTCGCTTGCGCGTTCGCACAGCTTATGATGCACCGTCACGCCGTGTCCGTTGCGAAAGCCGATGATGTCGTCGCCGCGCTTTGGGTTGCAGCAGTAATCAAACTCAACCTCGTCGATTTTAAAATTTGAATACACCACGATGTTGTCAAATTTTTGCTTCTCGATCTCATACTTGCTGCGAAATTTCATATTGAAAAATTTCTCTTTGAGCGGGTATTTTTTCAGCGCGTTTACGACATCTTTTAAAAATACTGAGTCGTAAGCAGCTTTGCCGATCTTTTTGCTTAAATTTTCTTTTTCAAGCCAGCTTAGAATGCTCTCCTTGCTCGTCGTAAAGATCGCGCATAAAATTTTAATCGCTACTTCAAAATTTATATCTCTGATCTTTTGCTTGCAAAACGCCTTTATCGTTGCGCGCGCCTTGCCGGTTTTTACAGAGCTTAGCCAGCTGCAGCGGTAGTGTGGCTCGCTTCCGGTGATGATATGAACGATGTCGCCGTTTTTTAGCTCCGTTAGAAGCGGCACCTTGACGCGATTTATAAAGGCCTCGGTCGCTTTTAAGCCCACTTGAGAGTGTATCTCGTAGGCGTAATCAAGCGCCGTAGCGCCGCGCGGCAACGTAAAAATTCCGCCCTTGGGCGAATATACGGCGATATCCTCTACGTAGAGGCTATCTTTAGCATATTCGTAAAGATCCTCGGCGTTGGCGTCGTCCTCTTCCTGCATGCCGATGTCGTTTAGCCAATCAAGCTTCGGATTGATCGAGCCGCTATATTTATATTTCCAGTGCGCTGCGACGCCAAATTCCGCGGTGTTATGCATATCAAAGGTGCGGATCTGCACCTCTACGATCATGCTTTCGTTAAAGACAGTCGTGTGGATCGTCTGATATCCGTTTTGCTTCGGAAGCGCGATATAATCCTTAAAGCGCGATATGAGCGGATTAAATTTAGTATGGATGATGCCAAGAGCCAAGTAGCAATCCATAGGCTTTTGCACGATGATGCGGATAGCCAAAAGATCGAGCACCTCCTCGATCGAAATTCCTTTGCGCTGCATTTTTAAAAAGATCGAGTAGTAGTGTTTCATTCGCTTTTGGATCTCAAAGCTGCCCTCACTAAAGCCGTTTGAGAGCATATACTCCTTGATCTTTTCGCTAAATTTGCTCAAGCTCATCTGAAGCTGCTGCTTATGCTCTTCGACGTAATCGGCGATCGCTGCGTATTCTTTAGGCATGACGTATTTAAAGCTGAGATCTTCAAGCACGTTTTTGATCGATGAAATTCCAAGCCTGTGCGCGATCGGAGCATAAACTAAAAGCGTCTCCTCGCCGATACGTTTTTGCTTATCTGGGCGAAGTGCGTCTAGGGTTAGCATATTGTGTAGCCTATCGCAGAGCTTGACGACTAGGACGCGCTGATCGTTAATGGAGATCATCAGCATCCTGCGGAAAGTAAGCGCGGTAGTTCGCAGCTTGGCGTTACTATCGCCGGATGGAGCTAATTTATCCTCTCTGATGTTTACGATTTTAGTAAGCCCTTCTACGATCTTGGCTACTTCGTCGCCGAATCTTTGTCTAACCTGCTCGATGCTGTAATCCGTATCCTCTACTACGTCGTGTAGTAGCGCAGATATCACCATCGCGTCGTCTCCACCCATAAAAGATACGAAGCAAGCTACCAAAATCGGATGGATTGCATACGGCTCGCCGCTTTTGCGAAACTGCCCGTCGTGCTGTGCGATGCATAAATTTATAGCATCCACCAGTAACGGAGTGGGCTCTTTTAGATTATAAAGCAGCTGCTTGGCGCTTTGAATGTCTTTGGTATCGACGACATCGTCGATGAGACTTTCTAAGAAGTTATCATTAATCCTTGTCAACGATTCCATCTAATGCGATCTTACCTTCGGCTAGTTCCAAGATTGCTATATCGGCAAATTTCATTCTGCGAGTATCTACATTATCTATTAACGGTGGTTCGCCCGCAGCTAGCTGCTCGGCGCGTTTGCTTATCATCAAAGATAGCTTATATCGGTCTCCGCCCGTTACTTTTAAAGCCTTGGCTACAATTTGTTCGGTTCTCATCAATTCTCCTTAAATTTAAAATTTTAGTTTTTTACGATCGAGCAGGAGCTTAGATCTCCGCCATCGACGATTTTGTATAAATTTCCGCTTTTAAACATATTGCACACGATGATCGGAAGCGCATTATCCTTGGCAAGCGCGATAGCCGTATCGTCCATAACCCTGATGTTGTCGTGCAGGGCTTGATCGTAAGTGACTTTGGAAAGCAATTTGGCGTCTTTAAATTTTTGCGGATCTTTGTCGTAGATCCCCATTACCTTGGTGGCTTTTATGATGGCGTCGGCTCCGATCTCGATCGCGCGGAGAGTGCCCGCAGTATCGGTCGTGAAGAAAGGATTTCCCGTGCCCGCGGCAAATATCACGACGCGGCCTTTTTCGAGGTGCCTTTTGGCGCGACCGATGATGAAGGTCTCGCAGATCGCTTCCATCTTTATCGCGCTTTGTACGCGCACGTCCATGCCTGCGTATTCTAGCGCCTCTCTCATCGCGATTGCATTGATGACGGTCGCTAGCATGCCCATATGATCGCCGCTGGTACGTTTGATGATACCGCTAGCTGCGGCGCTTACGCCTCTTATGATGTTGCCGCCGCCGATTACGATGCCCACTTCGATGCCGCCCTCCACGAGCTGCTTGATCTCTTTAGCGATAAATTTTAAAATTTCGCTGTCAATCCCAAAGCCGTTCTCTCCCGCTAGCGCTTCACCCGAAAATTTTACGAGTATGCGATTGTATTTAGCCATAAATTTAGCTCCTAATAAAATTTTAAAATATTATCCAAAAGTCGTTTAAAAATAACTTTTTAGGCTATTTTAGATGATCTTTAAGGCGGTTTATCCAGATCTTTTTCGGAGCGATTATCTCGCTAGCGCTGCCGTTTACGGCGTGATAGATCAGCGTGCCGTGCAAGCTCGCGTAGTAGCGGATTATGAGGCGCTGCAAATAGGGCTCGTAGCTCGGCACAAACCAGCCGTTATTGCTGATTGCTACGACATATTTGGGCGAGCCCTCGTAAAGCTCCGCGCGCGTAGCCTCGTAACAAACGGCGCTTCTTACGCTCTTGCCGCCAAGCTCGTAGTCGCTAAAACCGCTAGCCGTCGAAAAATCGGTCGCGCCGCCTAACAGCACGCGGTTTATGAAATTTCGCGCAAATTCAGGCAGCGGCACCATTTCGCCAAACGGCACCAAAATGTGCTTATCGAAGCGGCTCATTTGCCCGCCTGCAAAGAGATAGGCACTGTTGTAAAATTTCCCGTTCTCATACGCTTCCGCGCCTGCTACGATCGTAATTGCGCGCGATTTTTCCTTTAGAGCTTCAACTAGCACGTTTTCTAAATTTAGCGGCATCGCAAAGGCGCTCTCGGGCAAAATTATCGCATCCTGCCCCGCCGCGATCGCCTCATCAATCCGAGCCAAATTTGCCAACGCGGCGGATAAAATTTTATCCTTTGCCCAGATATCATATTGCGAAATATCGGTGTTTGCGAGTGAAATTTTAATCGGCAGCGGCTCGGGCTCTTTTTGGCTAAATTGCAGCGCGCAGATCAAAAATACCGCGAAAATTAGGGCGTTAAGCTTAGCCGCCGCGCCGCGTCCGCGTAGATACAAAATCGCGCAAAGTCCCGCTAAAATCAGAACCAGCGCGCTAAGATCGGCTCTAAAAATTCCATGGCTTAGCAGCAGTTCAAAATTTAGCCAATCAAAGCCGAAAGGGTGGATAAATTTTAGAATCAAAAGGCATGCAGCGCGCAAAACGGGCGCGTCAAAGATCGCAAAGATGCGGAAAATAAAGGCATAAACGAGGCAAATTCCAAGAATTTCAAGCGGGATCAAAAACGCAAGATCGAAATAGATCAGACTGAAGCTGATCCAGTGCATCCACAGCGCGCCGATAAAAAACCCGCACCAAAACCACTCCGCCTTGCTTGCTTTTAGCAGATAAAAAAGTGCCGCTATCGCGATCAGGGGCGAGAAAAATTCCGCCGCTAAAGCAGCCAAGCCGTCAAATTTAGAGCTTAAAATTTCTACGAAAATAAAATTTGAAAGCGCAAGGGCAAGAACAAAGCCTTTATTTATGTAACTTAATGTAAAATAGCTACTTTTTAAATTTCTAATGAAGGAAACACATGGAACAAGGAAATTTCTTTGCATCAATCCTGCCTATCGTCGTAATCTTTGCGATTATGTATTTTTTGATTATCAGACCGCAGCAAAAGCAGGCCAAGGATCATAAAGCGATGGTCGATGCGCTCGGCAAAGGCGATAAGATCATAACTAGCGGTGGCATAAAATGCACGGTCGTGAAAACAAACAATGATTTTATCACAGTTAAGCTTAACGATGAGGTCATGGTTGAGCTAGATAAACAATTCGTAGCAAGAAAATTAGATGAGCAGTAAAATTTCATACCGCCTGCTGATCTTTTTGGCTGCGGTTATTTTTTCGGCGATTTTTGCCGCGCCTTCGATCTTTCAGACCGAAAAGGGAAGCAAGATAAACTTGGGTCTAGATCTGCAAGGCGGCCTGCATATGCTTTTGGAAGTTCAAAGCGACGAGGCGGTCGTTTCGAAGATCAAATCGATCGCCGCTAGCGTTAATTACGCCGCCAAGCGCGATGATCTGCTTATGGACGGGCTAAAATTGGAAGGCGATTCGTTTGAGTTTGAAATTTTAGACGCAGACGAGGCTTCTAAATTTGATGCGATTTTGCATAGCGCCGCAAGCGGATTAGACATTCAAAAATCTGGCGAAAAATACCGCGTCACACTAACACCTGAGGAGGTCGAAGCGACTAAAAAATACGCGATTGAACAGGCTGTAGAAACTATCCGCAACCGCTTGGATCAATTCGGACTTGCGGAGCCGACGGTAGCAAAGCAGGGCGAGAGTTATATTTTGGTTGAGCTTCCGGGCGTCAAAAGTGCAGCGGATGAGCAGCGCGCCAAAGATCTGATCGCCAAAGCGGCTCACTTGCAGCTTATGGCGGTGGACGACGTGCGCCAAGACCGCGCGCAGACTATCAGCGCGGCGGATGCCAGAGCTTACGGCGACGTGATCTACCCGGACGTTAAAAATCCGAATTACAAGTATCTCATAAACGAAATTCCAGTGCTAGACGGCGCGATGTTAGTCGATGCGAAGGTTGCCTTCGATCAGCACACCAACCAGCCGATCATAAATTTTACACTGAACTCTCAAGGTGCTCAAATTTTTGGCGATTTTACTGGCAAAAATGTCGGCAAGCGTCTAGCTATCGTACTTGACGGCAAGGTTTACTCCGCGCCGCGCATAAACGAGCGTATCGGCGGCGGCAGCGGTCAGATCAGCGGCGGATTTAGCGTCGAGGAGGCGCACGACGTAGCGATCGCGCTTAGAAGCGGCGCGCTTTTGGCTCCGGTTAAAGTCTCAGAAACGCGCAGCATCGGTCCTAGCCTAGGACAAGATAGCATCGATAAAAGTATGGCAGCGCTAAGCCTTGCAGCGGTTGCGATTTTGATCTTTATGATTTTATACTATGGCGTGGCGGGGCTTTTTGCCGATATCGCGCTTGTAGTAAATATTTTATTTTTGATCGCTTGTATGGCGCTTTTTGGTGCAACGTTAACGCTTCCTGGAATGGCTGGAATCGTACTAACTATCGGAATGGCGGTAGATGCGAACGTCATCATTAATGAGCGCGTTAGAGAGGTGCTAAGGACGGGAGTTTCGATCCGCCAAAGTATAAATAAAGGCTATGAAAATGCGATGAGTGCGATCGTGGATTCAAATATCACTACGCTAATTACTTCTGCTGCGCTTTATGCTTACGGCACGGGTCCAGTGAAGGGCTTTGCCGTCACGATGAGCATCGGTATCGTAGCGTCGATGATAACGGCTATTTTAGGCACTCACGGAATGTTTGAGCTAGTAATGGATAAGATGGAAAAGAGCAAAAATACCGCGCTTTGGCTCGGTTATAAAGTAAGAGGAGGCGCAAATGCAAGTGTTTGATAAGGGCAAAATTTATAATTTTATGAAATTTAGATATTTTACCTTTGCGCTTTCTGCTGTTTTGATAATAGGCTCTATTGCGCTATTTTTCATTAAGGGCATTAATTACGGCATCGATTTTAGCGGCGGTACACTCATTCAGGTTAAATACGACGCTAAAGCACCGCTTGATGAGATCAGAAAGCGCTTCGAGGCGGCAAATTTAGGCAATATCAACGTTACAGAATTCGGTAGCGATCAAGAAGTTACGATTAGATATTCAGGCGCTGCGAGTGAACTGGGCGATAATCCCGCTTTAGCGGCGCAAAAAATTTTACAAGGTAGTGGAAACTTCGACATTCGCAAGGTCGATATCGTAGGTCCTAAAGTCGGCGAAGAGCTTCGCACAAACGGAATTTTAGCGGTATGCGTGTCGTTTGCGCTCATTTTGGTTTATATCACCCTGCGGTTTGAGTGGAGATTTGCGATTGCAGCCGTACTATCGGATCTACACGACGTCGTAGTTGCCGTAGGTGCGATGATTTTAGCCGGCGTGGATTTCAACCTTGAAATTCTAGCCGCACTGCTAACTATAATGGGCTATTCGCTAAACGACACCATCGTTGTTTTCGATAGAATTCGAGAAGGAGTAAAAGATAGCAAATCGATTAAGCTTGACGAGGTTATAAACGAATCGATCTCTCACACACTATCGCGCACGCTGCTTACTTCGCTTACGACTCTCATCGTCATCGTGATTTTATTCGTTTGGGGCGGCGAGATGATCCACGGCTTTAGCTTCGTGATGTTAGTGGGCGTCATAGCAGGAACTTTCAGCTCTGTATTCGTAGCTGCTCCGATGCTGATTTTGTTTAAATTTAACGTTGAGAAGTACCGCGCGTTTTTGGCTGAAAAACAGCGTCGTATCAAAGAGAAAGAAAAGAATCGCGCCATGTATGAAAAAGGCACGGTGTAAGGATAAAAGATGAACTGGGGAAGGGTAATTTACATATTTTTTGCGCTTATGAGTATGACTACGATAGGCGGGTTTTTGTATGAGAAGAATGAAATTTTACTTTTCATAGCAACCAGCGTGAATGCAGTCTCGACGCTTTTGAAGGTAGGCGTGCGAAATATGCTAGCAGCTGAGCTTTTTGCAAGCTCGCTCGTAGCGGATCTGCATCTCATACCGGCGTTCGTTTTGATTGTAGTAGCGCCGGGAGATCTATCGATCGTGACCTCGCTTGCCATCGGCGCGCTACTTGCAAACTTTTTCTCGCTAATTTTAATAGCGATTGAGTCGGCAAAAACCAAAGACGAATTCTAGGAGCGCAAAATGCCTTACGATAGTAAAAGTATTGAGCTTAAATGGCAGAAAATTTGGGATGAAGAGGGAGTTTTCGAGCCTAAGGACGATTATAGCCTGCCTAAAAAATATATCCTTTCGATGTTTCCCTACCCAAGCGGCCGCATCCACATGGGGCACGTACGAAACTACAGCATCGGCGACGCGCTGAGCCGCTATTATAGACTACGCGGATACAACGTGCTTCAGCCGATCGGTTTTGACAGCTTCGGCATGCCTGCGGAAAATGCGGCGATCAAACACGGCATTCACCCTAAAACTTGGACCTACGAAAATATAGATTATATGAAAAACGAGCTGCACCGCCTGGGCTTTAGCTTTTCGGCCCGTCGCATGCTCGCTACATCCGATCCGCTTTATACGCGCTGGGAGCAGGAATTTTTCATCAAACTTTTTGAAAAAGGGCTTATCTATAGAAAAAGCGCCGTGGTAAATTGGTGCGAACACGATCAGACGGTGCTTGCCAACGAGCAAGTCGAAGAGGGTAGGTGCTGGCGTTGCGGCAACGAGGTCGTGCAAAAACAGATGCCTGGATATTATCTAAAAATCACCGCTTACGCGCAGGAGCTTTTGGATTGCCTAAAGCAGCTTGAGGGCAAGTGGCCCGCTCAGGTGCTTACGATGCAGGAAAACTGGATCGGGCGCAGCGAAGGTTTGGAATTTAGCTTTAAATTTGACGAGCAAAGCAGCGCCAAGCTTGGCGGCATCGAGGGTTTTAAGGTTTTTACGACGCGCCCCGATACGATCTACGGCATGAGCTACGCGGCGGTCGCGCCGGAGCACGAGGTCGTAAAGAGGCTTTTGGATAATAATTTACTTGACGCCGAAGCTGCGGCGAAGGTGAGAGAAATTTTAAATCAAAGCCCGCGCGAGCGCCAAGCAAGCGATAAAGACGGCGTGAGCCTCGGGATCAGCGTGCTTCATCCGCTAAGCGGCAGAAAGATCCCCGTTTGGATCGCAAATTTCGTCCTGGCAGAATACGGCGGCGGCGCGGTTATGGCTGTGCCTGCGCACGATGAAAGAGACTTCGAGTTTGCGAAGAAATTTAACCTGCCGATCATTCAAAGTATTGCTCCTAAAAGCGGCGATTACGACGCTAGTAAGGCTTACGTCGAGCCTGGAATTTTAATAAATTCCGCGGAATTTAGCGGCATGGATAGCGAGAAGGCAAAAAGTGCCGTCATCTCAAAATTTGAGGAGTTAAAGCTCGGGCATCGCGTGGTAAATTTTAAACTGCGCGATTGGGGAGTGAGCCGCCAGCGTTACTGGGGCGCGCCGATACCTATGATCCACTGCCCAAAATGCGGGCTAGTAAGCGAGGAAATTTTAAATCTGCCCGTAGAGCTTCCGCAGGATATTAAGATCACCGGCAAGGGCAATCCACTCGATACGCATCCTAGCTGGAAGTTTTGTAAATGCCCTAAATGCGGCGGCGACGCGGTGCGCGAGACCGACACGCTCGATACATTTTTTGAAAGCTCGTGGTATTTCGCGCGTTATGCAAGCGATGAGCGGACATGGCAGCAGCGGGCGTTTGACGAGCAAAGCGTGAATTACTGGATGAACGTCGATCAATATATCGGCGGCATCGAGCACGCGATTTTGCACCTTTTGTATGCAAGGTTTTTCCAAAAGGCTCTTCGCGACATAGGCTATCTGCGCGATAGTGAGCCGTTTGAGCGGCTGCTAACTCAGGGCATGGTGCTAAAAGATGGCGCAAAGATGAGTAAAAGCAAGGGCAATACCGTCGATCCCGATGACATTATCGAGACCTACGGCGCCGATACGGCGAGACTTTTTATACTTTTTGCCGCGCCTCCTCAAAAGGAGCTTGAGTGGAACGACAGCGCGGTAGAGGGCGCGTATAAATTTCTTAGCCGCCTATACGATCGCGCCGAAAACGCTTATGCTACGGATAAAATTCCACAGATCGACCACGCCGCTTTAAATAAAGAGGAAAAATACGCCCGCCTCAAAGTTTACGAGGCGCTTAAGAAATCACAGCAGGTTTATGAGAGCAGCTTTGCTTTCAATACCCTAATCGCCGCGTGTATGGAGGCGCTAAATGCGCTAAATGCGCAGAGCAACAAAGACGTATTTACCGAGGGCTATTTCGTGATCTTAAACCTGCTCGAGCCTATCGTGCCGCACATCTGCGCCGAGCTTAGCGAGAAGCTGTTTAA
>CAUQWV010000009.1:0-87597 GCA_963522285.1 uncultured Campylobacter sp. | reverse complement strand
CGATGAGGCGAGCGATAAAGGGTGCCGAGCCGATAGTAAGCGGCACGATCGCCGCGGTGGTGCCGATACTCGTGCCCACAAGAAGCTTTGTAAGCGGAAAGAGCACGATCAGCAAAATTATAAACGGAAAGCTTCGCAGCGTGTTTATCGCGACGTCCAGCACGGCATAAACGATGCGGTTTTCGCAGAGCCCGCCGCGACGCGTAAGGATAAGCACGATCGCAAGCACTAGCCCCAAAATAAACGCCAAAGCGGTGCTTACGAAGGTCATATACAGCGTCTCCAGCGTCGCGTTTAGCAGCAGCTTCGGTATCGCTCCGCTAAAAAAATTTTGTATCCACTCTATCATTTATGTCCTTTCATTTTGTGCTCGCTTGCGCTATATCGAGCTTTTGCACCGCTTTAAAAATTTTTGAAATTTTAAAATTTCGCCGCAGCAAATTTTACGCCTTAAAATTTTAGCCCTCGCGAAGCGGTAAATTTTATGAAATTTTACCGCTTCGAGCCCGTAAATTTAAATAAAATTCCGTCTAAATTTAACGCGCAACCGACCTTTAAAATCAAAGCTAAATTTTAAAATTTCAAATCCGTGCGAAATTTCGCCCCGCACTTCAAAAAATTTCAAATTTCTTAAATAGCTCGGGCTCGTTCTGCACGATGCCGCGCTCTATGAGGCTCGACACGACTTCGCGGCTGCATAGCGTCTCCTGCGGCCACCGGCGCGTATAGCCCTCCCACTCGTGCTTGCTCGTAGCGTCGATGCAGATGCGATCGTCCTGCGCCACAAATACGTCGCGCAGCGCATCGATGCTATTTACGACGCGCCAAACGCTCATATAGAGGTTGCTCGCGTCATTCCCCGCATCGGTGAAAATCAAAATTTTAAAATGCTCGCTAAATTTCAAAATCCGCCGCCAGCTCCGCTCTACGAGCTCTTTTTTGTCTATGTTTATCAGCACGAGCGGGTTTTTCGTATCGCAAAAGTACTGTTTAAGCGCCAAAATAGCGGGTTCCTCGCTTTGAAATTTAGCCAGCAGCTCCTCATCGCTTAAAATTTGCGGCGCCTGCGAGCTTAGATCGGTCGTCGCATCGATGCCGAGCTTGCCGCCGAAGCAGGAGTTCGGGCTTGCGTGATCGAGCTGATCGCACACACCCTCGCTAAAAACGAGGCTGCGCGCGCCTATGCGGTTTAGGACGTACTTCGTAAGCGCCTCGTACTCATCTAAGCTCGGCGCATCCTGCGGCACAAAAACGGCGTGCTTGACGAAACTCATCTGCCCCACGCCCCAAAACGCGTGCATGATCTGTTTGGCTGCAGCGGGGTAGCGCACGGCGATTTTAGCCAAAATCAGATTATGAAATACGCCGTTTTCGGGCATTTTATAATCGATCAGATCGGGCGCGCTCGTGCAAAACAGCGGCAAAAAGATCCGCTCGGTCGCGTACCCCATAAATTTATCCTCAAGCGGCGGCTTACCCACGACTGTGGCGTGAAATACGGGCGCGCGCTTGTGCGTGAT
Organism: uncultured Campylobacter sp.; assembly: GCA_963522285.1. Classification (GTDB taxonomy): domain Bacteria; phylum Campylobacterota; class Campylobacteria; order Campylobacterales; family Campylobacteraceae; genus Campylobacter_B. The sequence continues at coordinate 86,077 of CAUQWV010000009.1, read as the reverse complement.
CGCGCTAACCTCCATCACCGGAAAGGACTCTACCGGCGTGTAATATCCCGTGTGATCGCCGAAAGGCCCCTCCGGCTCGCTTACCGCGGGATCGACAAAGCCCTCGATCACATAGTCCGCATCGGCGGGAACGTAAATTTCATTCGTAAGCGATTTTACGAGGCGAGCGGGGCTGCGGCGGATGAAGCCGTAAAGCAGCAGCTCAAAAATCCCCTTCGGCAGCGGCGCCTGTCCGCACCAGATATAGAGCGGGTCGCCGCCGATCGCCACGGATACGGGCATCTTGCGCCCCGCTTTGCGGTATTCGTCGAAAAAGCCCGCGCCGTCTTTGTGTATCTGCCAGTGCATCCCCAAGCGGTCGCGCCCGTAAATTTGCAGACGGTACATGCCGAGATTTTGCGTTTGCGAGTTCAGATCCTTCGTATAAACCTGCCCCATCGTGATGAACGCGCCGCCATCATTCTCCCAGGTCTTAAGGACGGGAAGCTCGCCCAAATCGATGTCAGCGCCCAGATGCGCGACCTGCTGGCACTCGCCGCGACCGCTAAGGCGCTTTACAAAAATTTTACGCAGCGAGATTAAGTGCGACAAAAAATCAAGCTTTTCGCCGAAGCTTTGCGGACGCTTCGGCTTTAGCAGGCTCTGTATCTCGGCGGCGATATCGTCAGGTTCGCGACCGAGGATTAAATTTAACGCAGAAGATGAGCCGAAAATATTGGTTAGCACCGGCGGCATCCGTTTGCCCTGCGCGTTTCGCACATTCGTAAAAAGCAGCGCCTGCGAGCGCTCCCTTTTGACCTCGATGTAGCTTGCGTGCGCTATCTCAAGCTCGGTGCTAATCTGCTCCTTTACCTCGCGCAAAAGTCCGTTTTCGTAAAGTCCCTTTATCCAAAAATTTCCGTTTAAAATTTCATCAAAGCTCTGCATATTGCGCCTTTAAAAAAATAGATTTTTTTCTTGCGGTTTTTGATTTAGAAGCTGCACGATCGCGCTTTTTTCCGCAAAAACCAGCGCGTAATGAAACTCCGGCAGGCTCTTTAGCGCGCTTAACTTATTGAAGCGAAAGTCGATCTTAACGCCGTCCAAGCGGTCCTCCCAGCTGGCGCAGACTATAATTTTCTCGCGGAATTTAGCCCGCAAAAACTCCGCCTCGCGCGCAAAAAGCTCAGGATCGCTCTCGGCGATAAAGGCGCGGTAGCTTCCGCCAAGCGAGCTAACGTTAAAAAACCTATCCACAAAAATCGGCTCGAAATGTCCGAATGCGCTTAAGCTTTGAAATTTAAAGGGTATGTTTTTGCGCGAGAGATACTCGATCACGCCGCATAGCTCGGGCAAAAACAGCTGCGGAAAGATTAAGTTTGAGTAATAAAGCCCGCCGAAAACGAAGCTGCTGTAAAATATCGAGCCGCCGTAAAGCAGCCTAAAATCGTCGCTCGCAGGGATCGTGGCAGGCGAGATACCGAGGCTTTGCAAAAGATCGCCGTCGGTGGTGAAGTAGGTATTTTTCTCTTTGGCATTCAACAGGCTGATAAAAAGCTCGCCCTTGCTGCGCGGCGCAAACATCAAATTTTTCGGCACGCTCGTGTAGCGCAGGATCTCGCTTTGCACCTCGTTTATCAGCACGAAGCCGTGCCGCCATGTCTCGCCCAAAAATTTTATCAGCCGCACTAGCGCCGAGCATAAATTTTCGACCTTAATAAAGGCGATCTCGTCGTTAAGCGGCTTGAAATTATTATCGAAAATGATCGCATACGCGCCGTTATCGATCGCGGTGCGCACGTCGCGCTCGTTTGCGCCGAGCGCTATGAAAGCGCCCTTTTTCGCGACTTTTGCAGGCTCGATCGCAAAGCTCTCGACAGCGGAGATCGCGGGATTATTTAGCATCGTTCCGTTTACGATGCGGGTTAAATTTAATAAATTTACCATTACGCCTTCCCTGCGGCGGAGCTTTTAAGAAGCGCGCTCTTTGCGGCGCGGTACGGCTGCTTTGCGGTAGATACGGAGGTTGCGCCTGACGCGACGGCGTCTTTTGCGGCAATTACGGCAGGCGTAGCAGTATCTTTTGCGATGAGGCGAGATTTTGCGTTCTGAGAGGTGCTTTTAGCCGGTGCTGATTTTGCGCTAGCTGCGGAAATTTTATTTTGCGCGACGCTTTTTGCGGACGCCGATTTTGCGACAGATACGGAAGCTGCGGCGGGCGCGATACTTTTAGCGGTCGATGCAGTTTTTACGACAGATGCAGGCTTTTTAGTAAGCGGGGATTTTTTTACGGGTGCGCTTTTTGTCGCTGCATTTTTTTTAGCAGAGACGTTTTTGGAAAGCGATGTGTCTTTTTTGACATTCGCGCTAGAAACGCTTGCCGTGCGCTTTCTTCGCGACGCGGCGCTTGCTTTAGAGCTCTCGCCATCCGCGCTCGCATATTTTTTCGTGCGCTCGTCTGTAAATTTATCGGTGCGCGAAAATGAGTGCACAACCGCGCGCGCGCCGAGCTTTGCACATTTTAAAGCGGCGAACTTCGACAACTCGCAAATGCCGAATGCTAAAATTTTGCGCGCCGCAAATTTTAAAGCAACCCCTGCGCCGAGCTTTAGCGCCAAAGGCGTGGCGCATACAAGCCCGCCCGCGCCGATCTTTGCGGCGAAGGAGAAGCGGCGGCAAAGCTTTAAAATTTTATCCGAAGCACCGCTTTTTTGCGCGCATAGCCCAGCCGCGCCGTAGATAGCGAGCTTCGAAGCCTTGCGCGCTAGAGCCATCATCGCTAACCTACGATCGCGCCGTTTTTTACAGGCGCGAGAGTGCTAAGCAGCGTAAGGCTGCCGTCCTCGGCGCTTAAAATCATACCCTCGCTGCTATGTTTAAAAATTTTAGCGGGTTTTAAATTTGCCAGCACGCAGATCTGCTTGCCGACAAGCGCGGCGGGATCGTAAAATTTCGCGATACCGCTGATGATTTGACGCGGCCTCTTCTCCCCTAGATCGATCATAAATCGCAATAGTTTCTCGCTGCCCTCTATGTTTTCGCACTCCAAAATCGTGCCGACCTTGATAACGCACTTTTTAAAATCATCGATTTTGATCTGCACTTCAGATGCCGCGCCTTGGGCTTCTTGCGCCGTAGCGCCCGAACCGGAAACGTTTGCGTTTAAGCTTGGAGCGCCTTTTGCCGTGGCGTCTATGCTCGAACAGCTTGTGGAATTTGCAGCGCCGTCCAGTCTATCGTAGTCCGCCTTCGGCATTAGCTCGTGATCGATCTTGGTAAAAAGCGGCTCGCACGACTTGGCCTTAAAATCTAAAATTTTGCCGCGAAGCACCAACTTCTCATAAAGCGAAGTGGATATTTCAAAGCCGAGCGTATCTGCGATACGTGCCGCCGTCTTCGGCATCGCAGGGCTTAGTAGCACGGCGACTTTAGCCAAAATGTTTGCGACCAATGCGACGAGAGCCAACGCCTTAGCCTGCTCGCCGTTTTTAATCAAATTCCACGGCTCGTATTTCGCGATCGAAGCGTTTGCGAGCGCAAGCGCCCTCCAAAGCTCCTCTAAGTATCTATTGGTAGCGACCTCCTCAAGCGCGCTTAACGCGGCACTCAGATAGGAGTTTGCTTCCTCGATCTCGGCGGTGAAAAATTTCATCACGTCTTTGGAATTTATGATGTAGTCCGAGTATTTTGCGCTCATGCCGACGATGCGGCTGAGTAGATTTCCAAGCTCGTTGGCAAGCTCGGAATTTACGCGGTTGATGATCGCTTTTTGCGAAAAATCGCCGTCTTGACCGAACGGCACCTCGCGCAGCAAAAAATACCTAAACTGCTCCAGCCCGTAGGCGTTTGCGACCTCGCGCGGATCCACGACGTTACCAAGGCTTTTGCTCATCTTTTTGCCGTCTCGCGTCCACCAACCGTGAGCCGTGACGCTGCGCGGCATATTTAGTCCCAGGCTCATCAAAAACGCAGGCCAATAAACGGCGTGAAAGCGCAAAATGTCCTTACCCACGATGTGCAGCGCGTCGCTCCAATACTCCATCCGCTCGCCGCCCGCGCAAAATCCGAGCGAACTAAGATAATCCATCAGCGCGTCCAGCCAGACGTAAATCACGTGTTTCGGATCGTTTAGCTCGGGCGGAATTTTGATACCCCAATCAAAGCCCGTTCGCGTGATCGAAAGATCCTTTAGCCCGCTTTTTACGAAGCTTATCACCTCGTTTTTTTTGCCTAGGGGAAGGATGCACTTTTCGTCCTCGTACCATTTCAAAAGCCGCTCTGCGTAGGCGCTAAGCCTGAAGAAATAGCTCTCCTCTTTTAAAATTTTAGTCTTTTTGCCGCAGTCGGGGCAATACTCGCCGTCGATTAGCTGATTGGAAGGGAAAAAACTCTCACAGCTTACGCAGTAGTTGCCCTCGTATTCGCCCTTATAAATGTCACCCTTTTCATACATCTTGCGGAATACGTTTTGCACCGCCGCCTCATGCGCGGCATCGGTAGTGCGCGAAAACATATCGTAGCTGATGTCAAACTCGTCCCACAGGTCCTTAAATTTAGCGCTCACGCCGTCTGCGTACTGCTTTGGGCTTTGGCCGTGCTTGGCTGCGGCCTCCTCGATCTTTTGGCCGTGCTCGTCGGTGCCCGTTTTAAAAAATACCTCGTGTCCTTGTAGGCGGTAAAATCTAGCCATCGTATCGGCGATAATCGTCGTGTATGCGTGACCGATGTGCGGGACGTCGTTTACGTAATAAATCGGCGTCATTATGTATTTTTTCATTATTCTCCTTACATTAATTTTATCAATAACCTAATCTATCGCAATATATAATTTTAATATTTAAATTTACTGCGATCGTGAGCCCGCTTTATTTAAGGTATAATTTACATATCCCGTCTCGGGCTGAATACTTATATAGGCTTGCTCATTAGCATCATTGGTAAGCGTGATTATGCATGGATTTTGACCCACAAAAAGCCTATCATATGGCACTGTAGAGTCGGCTACTTGTCCCATAGGACGTCCATATGAGTCAAAGACTATAGTTTGATTAGTAGGGGCTCCGCAATTAGTAAATGTGATATTTCTAATATTGTAAGTTTTTGTAAGATTTAGCTTCTTATTAATCCTCTCGGCATTTCTATTCATCGCCTGATTTTGAAAGCCGGCACTTAAAATTTTATTTGGATTTTGTGGATCCGTAGCAAAATCGACTCTTGATAGATCAGACAGATCGACACTACCGTTAGGATTGCCGCTCATAGTGCTATCATAATACACCGTATAAGTCCAACCTTCGGCACTACCTTTGGCGGTAGTATAACTAAATTGAATTCTCCAAAGTTTTTTAAACCAATCCGGGTCATTAGGATCGAATTTGTTATCATTCATAGCCAGCTGCTGAGTATAGCGAATATGAGCAGCTACTTGATCTGCCGCCTCCACAAGGCTATTTCGATTGATTTGAGGCACCGCCACCGCCGCTAGAATTCCAACCACCACGATGATGAAAATCAGCTCTATCATAGTAAATGCTTTTTTCATAATTTTTACCTTTCATAAAAATTTTGTTTATATTTTAACATAAAATTTCGCAATTCGCACGCCTCGCTTGTAAATATCTATATTTTGTATCGAATTTTTATGAACCGAGACATATTCCGGCTCATCCGCGTAAATAAAAGCGCCGCTTCCGCTAGGCAGTCCGTAAAATTTCAGGCGCAGGCAGAGCCTCTCGTCTTCGCAGCTTACGCTTTTTACTCCGCGATTTTTTAGCTCACTTGCCAGCTGCCTAGCTACGTCAAATTTATAGATGAAATGCCGCTGCGGTTTGTTTGCGAACATCGCCTCATACATCACGTCGCTGAAAATCACTGCAAAATAACTCACCGCTAAGCTTACCAGAGTCACGCCCACGGCGATCTTGTGAAAGGTACGAAATTTAGGCAATCTAACGCGGTACGAATTAAACAAAACCCGAATGATTAAAGGCGTGGCGATGACGCAATACGGTAGCATCATCTCAAGCGGCACGCGCTGTCTTAGAGAAAAAAGCATCGTCAGACAAAGCGCGCTTGTAGCGATGAACCACAGCAGGCTTTTTTCCTCTTTGATCCAAATTCTATAGATCGTGTAGATGAAAAATAAAAACACTAAAGGCGAAAACGCGCCCGCAAAAACGCCCACGGTATCTAAAAAATACCCCTTCGGCTTGCCCTCCGAGCTTACGTCGTAAAAGATCACGCTGAAACTAAATAGCGCTATGCAAAGCAGCAAAAGCTCCTTTTTGCGCGTATAAAGCGCCCAAATTCCAAAGCCTACGTAGAGCATAAAAAACGCTCGGTCGATCAGGGCGCAAACGGACAGAAGCACGAAAAGCGCGATATTGTATTCGCTCTTTGCAAAATATATCGCCAGCAGCGTGAAAAAAACGATGATGCCCGCGGGATTTAGCAAGATCGCGCTACTCATCGACGCAGGAAGCGCCATAAATAGCGCCGTAGCGACCACTCTGTCGAAGCGACGCTTTAGAATAAATTTTGAAATTTTATAGATCATCGCGGCATTTGCGAAGTGGATCAAAATAAACGGTACGCGCAGGGCGTAGTCGTTGCGCCCAAAAATTTCGCAGCTTAAATTTACGATTAACGAAACGAGGGATTTTTTCTCATAAAAAATTTCGGCTTCGTAGTAGCTGATGCTTAAATTTGAGATCGCATAAAGCAAAAATATGCCCTGAAATAGGCACATTATGGAGATTACGAAAATTTCGTTTTGATAAAGCTTCTTCACTCTCATCCTTGCTATGGGCGCTTTAAATTTATGGCCTAAAATTCTATGGCCGAAATTTCATAAAATTTAAGCCGCCGAATCCTTTAAAATTTAGTCGCTAAATTTAACTGCGCGCCGCTTCATTCCTCTATCGTATAATTTTCCCAAAAGAAATTTATCCACTCATCCGTCTTTGAAATTTTAAAATCGGGCTGGATAAGCGCCTTAGGTTTGTAAAAAATCACCGCGGTTTTAAGCTCTATTTGCGGGAATTTCTCCAGCAGCACGCGCTTGATCTCGACCATGCTGTCGCCGCTGTCGATGATATCGTCCACCAGCAGCACGCGCTTGTACAGCTCCAGATCGGGCACGTTGAAAACGTCGATGGTGTCGAGCTTTTTGGTGTCCGCGTAGTGGATGGAATTTATCGAAAATATCGTTCGCATATCAAGCGCATTGGCTAGCGCGTGACCGAATGTGAGCCCGCCTCTAGCGATCGCCACGATTGCATCGGGCATAAATTCGTCCCTAACCTGCTTTGCTATAACTCTTGCGTCGCGATCCATCTCGTCAAAACTATAAAATCTCATATCTTTCCTTAAAATTTAATGCATTAAAAATACTAAAACGCTAATCGCGCCAAGCGTCAAAACGCCGAAATTTAAATCTTTTATCCTGCGCTGAGCGAGTCTAACTACGATATAAGCGATAAAGCCGAAGCTTAAGCCGTTGGTGATCGAGTAGGTAAAAGGCATCAAAAATACTATAAAAAACGCAGGGATTAAAATTCCAGCGTCGCTATAATCGATCTTGCCAAGCTCGCTAAACATCAAAACCCCGACCATTACGAGGATCGGATAGATCGCATTTGCGGGGATTGCCTTAAATAGCGGTAGCATAAACAGCGTCAGCACAAAAAATATAGCGCAAAATACCGCCGTTAACCCCGTGCGGCCGCCCGCTTCCACGCCGCTGGCGCTTTCGGCAAATGCAGTGACCGTACTCGTTCCTATAACAGCGCCTGCAACGCTTCCTATCGCATCGGAGGTTAAATTTCTAGATAGTTTTTTCATGCCGTCTTTGCTATTCTCTCCAAAAAGCCCCGCGCGGTTTCCTACGCCGGTTAGAGTGCCGATGCTATCGAATAGATGCGTAACGAAAAATGTGATTATAAAAGGCACGAACGCGAGCTTTAGCGCTCCGAGGATATCTAGCTTAGCAAATATCGGCGTTATGCCGCTTGGCGCGCTTACGATGCCATGAGGTGCGGGCGAAATTCCAGCCACCCACGCAACGCACGAAGTAATCAAGATGCTTAAGATAAATGCTGCCTTAATCCTAAGCACAAAAAGCACCAGCACGACCGCTAAGCCTAAAATTCCAAGTAAAACGTTTAGATCTTTTAAATTTCCTAAAGTTACTAACGTTGCTTGACTAGGCGCGATGACGCCCATCTGTTTAAGTCCGATAAAGCAGATGAAAGCCCCGATACCCGCACTTATGGCGCGACGCAGATCAAGTGGGATAGATTTGATAACCCAAACGCGAAAATTGGTAAACGAAAGCACGGTAAAAAGCGCCCCGCTTATTGCTACGATGCCAAGTGCGCTCTGCCATGGCATCTTTGCATCCACGCACAACGCAAAGGTAAAATACGCATTTAGCCCCATGCCGACGCTAAGTGCAACGGGGGTATTTGCAAAGAGCCCATTAAATAACGTCGCGATTATCGTAATAAGCGCGGTTGCCGTAACCAGCGCGTCAAACGGCATGCCTGCGATGCTCATAATGTTAGCGTTTACCGGCACGATGTAAATCATCGCCAAAAACGTAGTAAGCCCTGCGATAAGTTCCTGTTTTACCGACGTTTTCGCGGCAGCGAGATGAAAGAATTTCTCCACTTGCTCCTCCTTTAGAATTTATTCGTAAATTTCGATCTGGTTATACAAACTGTCGCGCTCGACCGGCACAAAGCCCGCCGTGCCGATCATATCGATAAAATCGCGCTTGCTCTGCCCTTTTTTGCTGCCGGCGCCGGCGCTGCTTTGAATGCTTTCGTTCTCGATCGTGCCGTCAAGATCATCCGCGCCGAAATCCTGCGCTACGAGGGCCAAATTTAATGTCGAGGTCGCCCAGTAAGCCTTGATATGTGTGATGTTGTCGAGCAGAATTCTACTAATCGCGATCGTTTTTAAAATTTCGACCGAGCCCAAAAAGCCCTTCACGTCCAGATAGTTGTTCTCGCGCTGATACACGAGCGGGATAAAGGCGTTGAAGCCGCCGCCGTTAGCGCGAGCCAGGCTCTCATCTTGCAGCGCGCGGATGCGCAAGATGTGATCAATGCGGTGCGCGCGGCTTTCGATATGTCCAAAGAGCATCGTGGCGTTGCTCTGGCGCCCGCGAGCGTGCCACAGCGAGTGGATACGTAGCCACTGCTCGCTTGAGACCTTGCCTTTGCAAATTTTATCCCTGATCCGTTCGTCAAAAATTTCGGCGCCGCCGCCCGGCATCGAATCCACGCCGCTTTGCATCATCAGCTCTATCGTCTCTTCGTAGCTCATCTTCCACTTTCGCCGCCAGTAATCGATCTCTGCCGCGGTCATCGCCTTGATGTGCAGAAGCGGATATTTTTGCTTTATCGCTTTGAAAATTCCCAAATATTGCTGCGGCGTAACGAACGGATTGTGCGAGCTTACGATATGAATCTCCTTCGTGCCGCGCGCTACGGTCTCGTCCACGATACGCATGATCTCATCATCGCTCATCGTGTAAGCCCCGTCGTTCTTGCGATGCGCCGAAAATGCGCAAAATTTACAGGTATCTGCGCATAAATTCGAAGGATTTATATGACGATTTGCATTGAAATAGACGTTTTTACCGTTTTTTTCTTTGCGAATAGCAAAGGCGAATTTGCCCAGATCGAAAAGATCCAGATCCCATAATTTCACGCCGTCTTCGTAATTTAATCTCTCGCCGCTTTGTAGTTTTTCTAAAATTTCCATCGATTTCCCAAGCCAAATTTTGTGCTAATTATATAATTTTTTGCTTACAAAACGGATAAGCGGACTAAATTTAGAGCCGAATTTCGTTAATTTAAAATAGCGTAGTAAAATGGGCGCCAAATTTTAAACAAGGAAAGCAAAATGTGTGGAATCGTAGGCTACATCGGCGGCGAAGAGAAGAAAAAGATCGTACTTGACGGTCTTAAGGAGCTCGAGTATCGCGGATACGACAGCGCAGGGCTTGCCGTGATGGATGAGAGCGCAAATATAAAGTACTTCAAAGCGGTCGGCAAGCTGAATAATCTGGAAGATAAGATGAAAGATTTCACTTCGCAAGGCTTTGGCGTCGCGATCGGGCATACTCGCTGGGCGACGCACGGAAAGCCTACTGAGCTTAACGCGCATCCGCATTTTGGAGATTTTAGCTTCGTTGTGCATAACGGCATCATCGAAAACTACATCGAGCTAAAAGATGAGCTCGAAGCGGACGGCGTGAAATTTTTAAGCCAGACCGATACCGAAGTAATCGTGCATCTTTTCGAGAAAAATTTCAAGGCTAGCAACGACGCATTTAAGGCATATGAAGCCACAATTAAACGGCTAAAAGGCGCATACGCAACGCTTTTAATCACCAAGGCAGCACCCGGCGAAATTTTTTTTGCTAAAAACGCGGCTCCGCTGATCGTCGCAAAAAACGATAAAAACGAAATTTTCTTTAGCTCCTCGGACGCTCCGCTCATCGGGCTTGCAAATACGGCTGCGTATCTGGATGATCAAATTTACGGCGTTGCAAAGCTTGGGCAAATCGACGTTTTTAAAAACTCTAAACCGCATAATTGCGCCTTTAGCGAGCTCCCGAAAGATAAAGGCTATGCGCAAAAAGAGGGCTTTAGATTTTTTATGGAAAAAGAAATTTACGAGCAAGCGCAAGTCGTAACCGAAGCGATGATGGGGCGCGTGATCAAGGGCGGTAAGATAAAATTTGACGAGCTTGATGCGGCGATGTTTGAGGGTATCGACGAGGTTGTATTATGCGCCTGCGGCACGAGCTATCACGCCGCGCTCGTAAGCTCGTATCTTTTCGAGCGCATCGCTAAAATCCGCACGAAAGTAGAAGTCGCCAGCGAATTCCGCTATAAAGAACCGTTTTTGAATAAAAACTCCCTTTTTATCGTGATTTCGCAAAGCGGCGAGACCGCCGACACCTTAGAGGCGCTGCATATCGCTAAAAAAGCCGGTCTTAGGACGCTTGCGATCTGCAACGTCGATAACAGCTCGATCGTGCGCATGGCAGGCAGCGTGATCCTCACCCGCGCAGGCATCGAAAAGGGCGTGGCCTCCACGAAGGCTTTTGCGACGCAGGTTATGGTGCTATGGATGTTTGTGGTGTATCTTGCAAATCTGCGCGAAGTCATCTCGGCGCGCACGAATTCCGCTGAAATTTCGGCGATGCTTCATATCCCGCAAATTTTAAAGATCAAAGACGGCTTGCAGGATAAAATTTACCGCATGAGTAAGCACTATCTGCACGGACACGGCTTTTTCTTTATCGGTCGCGACATTTTCTATCCGCTCGCTCTTGAGGGCGCACTCAAGCTCAAAGAGATCTCATATCTGCACGCGGAGGGCTATCCAAGCGGCGAGATGAAGCACGGTCCGATCGCGCTTGCCGATTCTAATCTCTTTACGGTTGCGCTGATGCCAAAGCATTTGCTCTACGAAAAAACCAAAAGCAACGTCGAGGAGCTTGCCGCGCGCGATGCGTATATTTTAGCGATCAGCCCCGAAGAGCCAGAGATCGCAGACGATTTTATAAAAACAAGTGAGCAGAGCCACGCGATGAGCGAGTTTTTTGAGATGATGATAATTTTACAAATTCTAGCTCTTGAAATCTCCGTCAGACTTGGCAATGATGTGGATATGCCGCGAAATTTAGCCAAAAGCGTCACCGTAGAATAATCGTTTTTTAAGTTCATTTTGACTAATATTTCTCATTAAAAAATCGGGGAATGTTAGTATATGAGACTTATCGGATTTATCAGGGGTGAAAATGTCATAGTCGCCACGGGCGGGGTCGAGTATAGCTACGAAATGCTGGGCGAGCGCGATCCTAGCCTAACCGACGGCGATGAGGTAAGCTTCGACACACTAGCATCCAGCGCGATAAATATAAAGCGCGTCGAAGGCTCTAAATCCAAAGACCGAGTAGCGCAAAAAGTAGCCCCACAGCCAAAAGAATCTGCAAAGCAAAACGATGAAATTTTTGGTGATAAGAATTCTGCAGAAAACAATGTATCCGAAGTGCCATTTATTCAAAGTCCTGCCGAAAAGATCTCAGAGGATAATTCTGCCGTAAAAGAAGCGAAGGTCGCAAAAAAATTTAATAAATTTAAATTTAACCGCAAAGCCAAGCCTGCGAGTGCAAAAAAACCGAAATTCTTTGGATTTGAGTTCGTCCAAACAGACGATCTGCGCACTACGCAAAGCGTCGAGAGTAAAATTTATACTTCATCTATCCGTAAGGAAGGGCTTAAATCCATAATCCTGCCCATAGTGCCGATAGTCATTATTTTGATATTCCGCTCGCAAATCGCAAGCATATTTCTATCTTTTTCACAGATCCAAGACTACGTCAATCAAGACACGGTTTATATGGTAATGGATCTGCTGATTTTCCTTAGTTTTGCGCTATTTTATCTGCTGCCGCTTAACCGCGCGATAAACCTGCTCTCCATAGCGACGCACGATCAATACCCAATGCGTCAAATGGCGAACTACAACGTCTTTATCATCCTGTGCGTCATCTCTACGATCCTGCAGGATAAGAGCCTGGGGCTGGATGAGTTCGAGCAGATTTTCATCTGCGGCGTGATCGGATTTGGGCTCATTTCGTTTTATTATAAGTTCAAGGCGTTTACGTTTATGTTTTTCAAAACTGCAGGCTCGATCCTATTTGCTCCCGCGCTGCTTGTGGAGTTCGCGGCTATTATTTTCATCGGCATCGGCGACCGCTATACTGGCGCGTCGATGAAATTTATGGAGCTAACGGGGCTATTTTTTGCGAGCACGGCGTGGAGATACATCATAATTTTTATCGTTATGTCGCCACTTTATTTCCTTGGATTTTGTATGCTAAGGCGGATTAAAAAATAATTCTGCGAAATTTTACTGCAAATCTCGCTATGATTAAATTTTACTACGATAGAATTCCACTAAAAATTTCATCGCAAAATTTAGCACGAAGACAGAATTTAGCGGGGATTTGAACTTTATCAAAGTAAAATTCTACCGCACTAAAATTTTATCACAATAAAATTCCACAATTGTAGGTGCAGATCACACACTAAAGTAATATATGTGTTTTATACGCGTTAATGCACGGCTTACAAAATACCAGTGCCTGTGAACTTTCGATGCAATGCCCCTTATTTGACAAAAGCTGTGGCAATTTTACATCGCGTCTGTAAAATCCTACCGCTAAATTCCATCTTTAAATCTCGCGCGCTCAGCATATATCGACGCAGAATTTTATCCACGCAATTCGGCGCGAAATTCAAAGCCAAATTTTACATCGCATTATACGGCGAAATTCCAAGACATAGCCCTATCATAATAAAATTCTAATCGATGCAAAAATATAATCGCGAATTCAAATCAAATTTAAAGCTATGGGCTCCACGCTCCGCAGCTAATTAAATTTCATCGCCCAAATTTTGTCGCGTTTAAATTTAACCGCGCGCCGTATTAAAATCCCGCCCGTCGCCACGGCTAAATTTAACTACCGCGCTAAATTCCATGCCCTAGCCTGCTGAAATTTAATCTCACGCCCCGCTTCGTGCAGCGTAGAATTCCCGCCTAAACTCGGCAAACCGCCCGTGCACGATCGCCTCTCTCATATCCGCGGCAAGGCGCAGGTAGAAGTGTAGATTGTGAATGCTCGCAAGGCGGTAAAAGCTAAGCTCTCGCGCGCGAAATAGATGATTTAGGTAGCCGCGGCTGAAGCGTTTGCATGTGTAGCAGTCGCAGTGCGGATCGATCGGATCGTGATCGCTGATAAAGCCCGCGTTTTTGATGCTAATCTTGCCGAAGCTCGTAAATAGCGTGCCGTTGCGGGCGTTGCGCGTAGGCATCACGCAGTCGAACATATCCACGCCGCGAGCGACATTTTCGACGAGATCCTCGGGTGTACCGACCCCCATCAAATATCGCGGGCGCGCCGCATCGACGTATGGCATCATGGCCTCGACGGTTTCGTACATCAGCTCGTTTTTCTCACCGACGCTAAGCCCTCCGATCGCAAGCCCGTCAAAGCTCATCTCGCACAGCGCTTCGGCGCAAAATTTGCGCGCCTGCGGATTGGTGCCGCCTTGGATGATACCGAAAATGTTTTGATGCGCGTGCAGGCCGCGAGATTTCATGGTCTCGTGATAATCTATCGCCTCGCGAGCCCATTTTATCGTGCGCGCTACGCTTAGATCTATCCGCTTTTTAAGCCGCGATCTATCATCGAAGCTCAATGCGCCCGGCTCGCGCGGCAGCTCCACCAAATCATCCAAAATCATCATAATATCGGAGTTTAGCTCATACTGCGTATCGAGCACCGAGTGCGGCGTGAAATAATGCATACTGCCGTCGATGTGGCTTTTAAATTTTATGCCGCCTTCGTCGTTTTTGGTGTTTGCGCGCAGGCTGAAAGCCTGAAAGCCGCCGCTGTCGGTCAAAAAGCTGCGAGGAAATTTCGTAAATCCATGCAGCCCGCCGAACTCCGCCACCACCCGCGAGCCCGGACGCAGATACATGTGATAGGTGTTGGCGAGAATGATCTGCGCGCCTAAAAGCTGCTCTACGTCCGTCGCATCGAGCGCTTTGACCGCGCCCACGGTGCCGACCGGCATAAAAACGGGAGTGCGGATCGTGCTATGCGCCGTGCGGATCGTGCAGGCGCGCGCCGCGCCGTCCTCGGCGTCTATTTGAAAATCCATCTTGATCCTTTAAATTTAGCTTTTTGCGCGCACTCGGCGCAAAATTTTAAAAAGCGATTGTAGCGAAATTTAAATTTGCGGCAGGTAAAGACGGGTAAAAAATTTAAAGGATATTGTGAAGCGTTTGCGGATTAAAATTTCGGTAGCTAGCGACCGACATAGCCGCTAAATGTAAAATTTACTGGCTCTCTTATAATTAAAATTTAATCGAACGTTGCGAATTTAGCGAGCATGGCAGCATTATTAGACGGCGCATCTTATATTAAAATTAAAGATGCGCCGAGATAAAATTTCACACCTATGAAGCAAATTTTATAGCTATAACGCTATCATTAAATTTCCCCGCACCGCATGAGTCGGCAGCGCCCTTTAAATTTGAAACTTCGCTCTTTTCATCGCGCGCGCTAGAAAATCCGCTAAATTTATGACCATTACGGCCGCACAGCTGTTTTTCGCACGGCACGCCGTCGCCGTCGCCATCGGTATGCTGGGTGCCGCCCTCCTGAGCCCTGCCACACTCTCGCAGATACCGCGTCGCCTCTTCGCAGCTGCTAAACTGCGAGCAATAGGTCTTGGCGTTGCAATCAAGCCCCAAAGCAAGACTAGCCAATACCGAAAACAATAAAACTAATTTCATCGTCTTTCCTTAAAATTTTGATGGAATTGTATGGATAAATAGATAAATAGTTAATAAAATAGTAAATTTAACCGCAAACGGCGCAGATTTGACCGCTTGCGACGTTTTATTCGGCGGCTGTGTCTAAAGAAATTTAGCGGCTTTAGAGTTATCTTTGCACTTTCAAAAGCCGCGACCACTATGCCGCTAGGCGCTTTTGCGCGCGCGAGGCTTTCTTTTTAGGGGCGTGCTTTTTGCAGGAGCGCTTTTGCCGTCCGATAAATTTTCCAAGGCTAAATTTGCTACGGATCTCTTTCTGCCCCTGCTCTTTGCTTTTCTATTTTGCAGAAACTCGCTGTACGGTGAGCCGTAAAGGCTAGCGTGCCAGATCGCGCATCCTAGCATCACTAGGCCGGAAATTTTATGCAGCTGCGACATGCGCGAGTTCATATTCAGCGCGGTTAGAGCCGTGATGCCCATACTCACTCCCAGCGCCGTTTTAGCCGCTTTGCGCTGAAAATTTAGATCCAAAATTTTATCTTCAATGCTCAAATTTTACCCCTTTAATGGAATTTAGTAGTAGCCCAATCGTCGTGCCGTTATGCAGCAGTGCCGTAGCTACGGGACTTAGCGCGCCGAAGGTCGCCAAAAACAAAATGATCGAATTTATCCCCACGGTGGCGTTGAAATTTCGATTTACGAGCCGCAGGGTGTCGTTGGCCAGCGCCTTTACTTGTGCGACGCCCTCGATATCGTTTTTCAAAAGCCCGATCTGAGCGGAAGCCTTGGCGATCTCGGCGCCGTTTAGCATGCTGATGCCAATGTCCGCCTTCATCAGGCTCGGCGCATCGTTTATGCCGTCGCCCACGAAGACCACCTTTCGCCCCTCGGCTTTGAGTTGCTCTAAGATTTCGGTCTTTTGCGTAGGCAGCAGCTCCCCGTAATAACGATCTACGCCGAGTTTTTTGGCTACGGCGCGGGCTTTTGAGCTCACGTCGCCGCTTAGCATGACGATCTGTTTAGCGCCCAGCTTACGGAGCCTAGCGATGACGGCGCGAGCGTTTGCGCGCACCTCGTCTCTAAGCCCGATGACGCCCAAAAGTCTGCCGTCAAATGCGATGTAAAGCAGCGCGAGCCCCTTTTGCATCGCAAGATCGATGGTCTGCTCATGCGCCGCAAATGAGATCATCTCGTCATCCTCCAGGAAGTGGCGCGAGCCAATGATGAGCTTTTTGCCCTCGATGCTTGTTTTAACGCCGTGAGCGACGACGAATTCCACCTCGTCGTGATGTTTGTGGATAAAGCCGTGCTTTTTAGCCGCATCCACGATCGCCTCGGCTACGGGATGGAAATAATGCTCCTCGGCGCTTGCGGTTAAATTTAAAATATCGTTTTTACTGAAGCGCTCGTCAAACGATATGATCTCGGCGACTTCCAGGTTGCCGTACGTAAGCGTGCCCGTCTTATCGAATACAAAGGTATCGGCGCTCGCAAGCGACTCAAGAGCCTTGGCGCCTTTGATCAAAATCCCGTTCTTTCCCGCCTTTGAAATGCTAGACTTAAAAGCAACCGGCGTAGGCAGCTTAAGCGCGCACGAGTAGTCTGCCTGCAGCACCGAAGCTACGCTCATAAAATTTCGATTTATCAGATAGGACACGCCCGCAAGCCCGAAGGTTACCGGCACGAGCTTGTCAGCTAAGTGAGTCGTATGCATACCGATGCTGGAGCGCTCATTCAGCGACGCCGTAATGTAGTGCTTGATGCGCTGCGTGGAGGTATTTTCTCCGACATTTTCCGCCCAGATACGGATCCTGCCCTCCTCCACTATCGTGCCGCTTAACACGCTATCGCCGCGAGATTTTTTCACCGCGACCGATTCGCCCGTCATATTGGCTTGATTTATCATCGCTTCGCCGCTTACGACGTGTCCGTCTACGGCTATGACATCGCCCGCGCCCACGACCACGATATCGCCTACCTTTAGCTTAGAAGTTGCGATCTTAACCTCGGTCTTTTTGCCGTTTTGATCTATCTCGACCCACGCCGCGGCGATGTCCGGGCGGGCGAGCTCGCGGATCAGATCGTCGCTTTTATAAACGGTGCTTTCCTCCATGTATTCGCCAAGAGCAAGCATTGTATTGGTGCTGTTTGCTGCAAATACATCGCCGCGCGCGAGCGAAATCCCAACAGCGGCAGCCTCCAAGCCCTTTGAAGTAAGCCCGTGGCGGAAGCTTTCTTTAATGCCCTCTTTTAAGATAGGCATGCACGCTACGATGCTAAATGCGCGCGCTAAAGGCGAAGTGCGAAAGATTAAATTGCCCCCCAATGCGAGAAGCGCTAAGATAAATTCGTTTTTGCTTGGCAAATTTTTATGGTTAGCGGGGATAATTGATTTTAGCTCGCTTAAATTTAAAGCTTCAAGTTGCTTTAGAATTCCTGCCTTATTTACGTCTGCGTCAAGCTTAAGGATCAAAGAGCCAATTTTAGCGTTAAATCTAGCTTCCGTTACGCCTTCAAGCCTCGCAGCAGCTTTTTGCAGTGCACTCGTATCGAGCCCTTTAAAGCCCGTGACCTTTATGCGTAGTCTAGTTTTGGTCTCATGTAAAATTTTAAAATTTTGCATCGACTACTCTTGCATCTCTGCCTTGGCGTCTTCGAATCGCTCCTTCATCTCTTCGATGCCCATCTGAAACATCTCGGTGCCCTTTGCGATGAGCTTAAAAAGCTTTTTTTGCGCGTTTTCGTCGGTTAGAAAATAGGTCGCCGCAGCACCTAGAACGATACCTGTGATAAATGAGTTGCTACCAAATAAGCCGTTCGCGTTTTGCCTGCCACCCAAGGAATTAAAAATTCCACCGAAAGCGGAATTCTGCGAGCTTTGAGTAGAATTTACGTCACTTGAGCTTTGAGCGGCGGAATCTTTACTGTCCGAGTTATTGCTGGAAGCAGAACTATTAAAAGGTGTAGAATTTACCCGCTCGTTTATCCATTTAGCCCAACCGCCGAGCCTTTCGTCACCGGCAAAGCCATCGGCCGAGCCTCCATCGTATCTCTTGCCGCCGAAATCGTAATCGTCAAGAATTTCTTTCAAATCTTTTTTTGTGATATAGGGATTACTCATTGCCTACCTTAAGAATAAAATTTCTACCCGCAATGAGCGCGCCTACGCATACTGCGACGCCTGCCGCTGCGCGTAGATACTCGCCTTGTACGAGCTTATTTGCGCTGTAAATCGCGCCGCCGCCGATGATACCGCCGCTTAACGCTATATCTAGCGCATCGCGAATCGCTTTAGATTTGCTCTTGCCTTCTTTGGCTTTAACGAGCTCTACGGCGCAACCGCCGATCGCCCCTGCTATAGCGCCGCTTAAAACGTGATCCAGCGGCGAACGCTGTGTCGTAAGTGATCTATTCATTTAGGCCTCTATTTTTCTGATTTGTCGTCTGCGGACGTAAATTTTACTGAAGAATTATCGTCCATTTTTACGATCTGCGGGATATTAAGCGGAGTAGTAGCTGCTGCGGATGTCTCACCTACCGGTGTTTCGCCAGTTTTAGCGCTTGCGGTGGATTTTTTAGTTCTTTTGAATCCCGGTTTCGGTCCCGGCTTTTTTCTAGTTTTTTTTGCAGTGCTAGTCTCAGTGCTAGCGCTACTTGTCGCAGCTTTTTTACCGCCAGACTTTCTTTTACTTTTTACCGCCTCAGCGACATCGTCTAGGCCTTCTTTGGCTTCCGCAAAAATTTCTTTTGATTTTTTGCTTAATTTTTCTGCTCCGCCTTTGACGCTATTTTTTAGCTCCTCGACGCTTTTACTGCTCACGATTTTATTCGCACCTTCTTTGATTTTATCTCGATTGTTATAAGCGTAAACCGCCGCGCAACCAAGCGCAAAACCTGCTAGAAATGGGATCGGCATTTCATTCTCCTCGTGTTAAGATTATAAAGTTGTTTTATCAACTTTACATAGATTTTGATATTATAGCGACTTTTTTAGATTTTTGCAATCCTAATTTAATTTTTCTGCAAAATTCCTTTAATTAAATTAGAAAAAGCACTATTTAAAATATTTTGCAAATCGTATTTTTGAAATATCCGCTCTAATTCCTGCGGATTTTTTAAAATTTCGTTCAATAAATCGGTAAAATTTAAAGAATTTAAATCAGCCTCGTATTTAGAATTCAGTTCCTTTAAAATCGGCAAAATTTCATTATACGAAACCGCCTGCGCCTTATACAGCAGCTCTTTAAATTCCGCGTTCTTGCACGAATTAATTAGATCGTCATAAAACATCATAGCACTTTTTTCTATCAAAAGTGCCGAAGCCAAAAACTCATTCATACCTTTTGCAACCAGTGCCTCACTGCTATTTTCAGGAGGCATAGCACCAAGCCCGCAAGAATTTGCAAAATCTAGCATCCGCTCAAGTAATCCAGCTCGTAAAGATAGAATTTCTCCTAACTTTTTATCTTGAAATTTAACTGCGCCCAGCGAATAAAACTGCAAAATTTGCGCCTCTTTTTCAAGCAAAAGAGCGATATCTGCAATTTGCGCCTCATTTAAATTCCGAGATTTATTAGAAATTCTGCGCGATTTTTTAGTGCTACGCAATGCTTCTTCGCTCAAGAAATCGCCTCGATATTAGAATTTACAAGCGCTACTAGCTCAGGCGAACTGATGCCGCTTAAAAACTGCTCCCAAAGGTGCATCGGAAAAACGCTTTCATCATAATGAATCGTCAGCGAGCCGATTAGAGAGTTAAATTTATACTCTTTTATCCCGCGAATTGCAGCTATTTTAGCCTTTAGGCTCTCCTCGCTCACGCTATCTCGCAACTCCCTAATTTTAGGACTTACGCGGATACGAATACGACCTTTGCTGTGGCTAATTTTGCTAAAATATTTATGAAATTCCAAAATATCGTTGTGATTTATTTTCATATTTTTCCTTAAATTTGCACCCAAATAATATCATAAATCATTTAATTCCTGCTAAATTTTGCGAATTATTTGCGTTTAGGACGGAATATTTTTATCTTATTTTCATCCGCTGTTATGTAATTCCCTCCCATTAGATCAATACAATATGGCACAGCAGGAAATACCGGTAGTAAGCACTCTTTAATCGCTTTTGGATTGCCCGGTAAGTTTATAATCAGAGATTTTTTGCGGATCGCTGCTATCTGGCGCGATAAAATTGCCGTAGGCACGATCTTTTGGCTCTCTGCGCGCATTAGTTCGCCAAAGCCTGGCATTAATTTCTCACTTACCGCTTCGGTCGCTTCAGGCGTTACATCGCGCGGAGCAGGGCCCGTGCCACCCGTGGTTAGCACCAAATCACAACCCGCTTCATCGCAAAGATAAATCAGCTTATCTTTGATCAGCTCTAGCTCATCTGGAACTATTTCATAAAAATACTGCTTCTCACAAGTTAGCCAATCATCCATCACGGCAATTATTTCTTTGCCTCCTAAATCTTCGTAAACGCCACCGCTAGCGCGATCACTGATCGTTAAAACACCTATTTTTACCATTTCCTCTCCTTTATTGGAATTTTAAAATTTAATCGAAATTTAGCGTGCCGTCTTGCGGCTTTTCTTTAGAGCTTTCGCTATCTTCTTTGGGCTTTTGCAAATCTTGCTCCTGCGCAGAAGCGCCCTCTTGCTCCACGCCATCAGATTCGCAGATTTTTTGAACATCCTTGAAAGTTATGAACTCATAAACGAAAATTTGCTTTGAAATTTGATTTAGTTTATCCTGCATCGTGCGGATTATCTCGCTTACCTCGTCGTAGCAATCTTGCAAAATTTTATTCACGCTCTGCGCGCTAGGGGTGAAACTATCGCCCATCGCGAGCTCAAAAACCATCTTTTGCGCCAGCGCGATAGCCTGCTTTACATCGCTAGCGGAATTTGAAAAAGCGTCGTTTTTATGGATCTGTAGCGCTGCCATGCCGCTTAAAAGCACTTTGATTTGATTTAAAATTTGCGTTTTGGATTCGATCTCGAAATCCTCGTTTAAAAATTTATCGTTTAAAAGCTCGATCTTTTCGAAATCAAACGAATACCAATACGCGCTAAGCGCCTTTGCGCCCTGATAAAACGCCTGGATCTCCTTTTCGTATTCAGTTAGAATTCTGCTTTTTTGCACGCCGTAAAAGACCCTCATTCGCACGTTTTCAAAATCGCTAAGCTCGATCGTATCGCTGCCGCGCTTAAGAGCGTTGATCGCGGCTTCATTTACCAGCGTCGCTACCCCTGCGCCGCTAAAGCCCACGCAGAGGCGGCTTACTTTGTTGATATTTGCGCTGCATCTTTTGCCCTCTAAATAAATTTTTAAAATTTCGATGCGGTCTTTGTAGTTTGGAAGCCCGATGAAAACGCGCCTATCAAAGCGTCCCGAGCGCAGCAGCGCGTCGTCGATCATATTTATTTTGTTGGTCGCGCCGATTAC
This sequence comes from uncultured Campylobacter sp., assembly GCA_963522285.1. Taxonomy (GTDB): domain Bacteria; phylum Campylobacterota; class Campylobacteria; order Campylobacterales; family Campylobacteraceae; genus Campylobacter_B. The sequence goes on along the minus strand of CAUQWV010000009.1, from coordinate 64,280 downwards.
CATCACGCCGCTATTTTCCTCAAATCCGTCCATCTCGGTCAGCAGCTGATTTAGCGTCGCTTCCCGCTCGTCGTTGCGCCCGATACCGCGCTTACCGCCGACCGCATCGATCTCGTCGATAAAAATAATCGCGGGCGCGCAGGATTTGGCCTTCGCAAACAGCTCGCGAACCCGCCTAGCGCCGACGCCCACAAAGACCTCGGCGAAGCTTGCGCCGCTTTGGTAAAAAAACGGCACGTCTGCCTCGCCGGCTACGGCTTTTGCGATAAGGGTCTTGCCGACGCCGGGCTCGCCGATCATTAAAATTCCTTTCGGCAGTTTGATGCCGAAATTTCGGTATTTTGCGGGATTTTTTAAAAAATCCACGATCTCGATTAGCTCATCCTTAACCTCGCTGATGCCCGCGACGTCGCTAAATCTTACGTCGCTAACGCTTGGCGCTATTTCGCCGAGCTCGCCGCCTGCGCTAGCGCTCTGACGCGCGGTGCCGTCCATCCTGCGGCGTCTAGCCAAAACGGTTTCAAAATAATACACGAAGAGAAAAAATGCGAATGTAAAAATTACCAAAATCGCACTGATACCGCTCGTGCCATCATCCTTTTCTTTGCTGATTAGAGCGTGATTTGATAGCTCCTTAAGATCTACGAGATCGACTAAAATTTTATAGCGTTTGCCGTCGTAGGTAAAATTTAAATTGCCGTCCTCGATATGCGCGCGTTTGATCTGATCTGCGCGGACTAGCTCGCTAAATTCGCGCTCGGTGATGTATCGCGAATCGTCTTTAAAATAAACGATCGAGAGCAAAACGATAAGCAACACTAAAAAAATCAAAATTATATTTAGCTTGCTTTTTTTGATTTTATGCAAAATTTCCATCAAATTTAACCTCATAATCTCTTATCTCCATCCATTTTTTTGACAAATCCTCATCGCTTTTGATCCAAATTTTATCATAAAATTGATCATATCCTTCATAAAACTCTCCGTTTTTCCGCTCGATCAGCACATTTAGCGGCACCTTGTGCGAAAGGCGAAATTTATAATTATTCAGCGCCGTTATGTTCTGCAGCATCTTTAGCCGCGCCTTCGCCGTTTTGCCGTCTATGCGGCCTTTTAGCGACGCCGAAGCGGTCCCTTGCCGCGGCGAAAAGATAAAAGCATGCAGATGCGTGAGCGGAAATTTTTTGAAATTTTCTACCGCTTCGAGCCAAATCTCTTCGCTTTCGCCCGGATGCGCGACGATAAAATCCGACCCCAGCGCGAACCCGCGCTCCGCAAGCTCGCAAAAAAGCTCCAAATCCCTTAGCGCGGAATTTCGGCGGCGCATTATGCTAAGCATCTTTTGCGAAGTGTGCTGAAGCGCGATGTGCAGATGCCGCTCCAGCCACGACTCGGATAAAATTTCGCGAAAGCTCTCATCGATCTGCGAGGGCTCGATGCTGCCTAGGCGAATGCGGCGAATTCCGCGTATCGCGCCCAGCTTTTGAAGCAGCGCGCCAAGGCTCGTGCCCGCGGCTTTGCCGTAGCTTCCGATATTGGTGCCGGTTAGCACGATCTCGCTAAAGCCGTTTGCGGCAAGGCTCGCCGCCTCTTTTAAGATCGCATCTTCAGAGCTGCTGCGCGAGCGGCCGCGCACCGAGGGGATTATGCAATAGCTGCAGTTAAAATCGCACCCCTCCTGAATTTTAATAAATGCCTTGGTGTGATCCTCGTAGTCGCTTACCAGGTTTTTTTCGACGCTACTTAGATCGCCGATATCGTAAAATTTTGACTCCGAGCCCAAAAACTCGTCGATTTTTTCCTTTTGCGACATCCCGAACACGCCGAAGACCGCGCCGTTTTTATACAGCTCCTCGCCGCGCGAAACCGCGCCGCAGCCGGTTAGCAATATCTTTTTACCTAGGCGATTCATCTTATTTACGTAGTTTCGCACGTCTGCGTCGGCGCCGTTCGTAACGGTGCAGGAGTTTATCACGACTACGTCCGCGCCCTGCTCGTCGTGCGTGATCTCGCCCGATTTGAGGTTGCTTTTGATAAGCTGCGTGTCGTAGATATTTGTGCGGCATCCAAACGTTTTAAAATAAATTTTCAAATTTCGCTCCCGAATCCGCTTCCTGTGGCAAAGCCCGCGCCCTGCGCCGCTGCGTTTAAATTTTGTGAGCCTTGCTGCTCGGAGCTGAGGTCTTGCGCCGCAAAATTTCCGCCCACAGCCGCATAATTTTTGCCGTTAAAAAGCGTGTATGCAGGATAGGCGATCTTGATGTCGGGCTCGCTTCTTAAAGCGTCTAAAATTTCAGCCGAGATATTGCTGCGAAGCCCGAGCGTCGCGTAAGAGTTCGTCATATACCAAACCGAAATTTCAATGCCGTATGGCTCAAAAAAGCTAAAAATTCTAGGCTCGACGTTTGGATTTTTGATGCTGTATTGCGAGCGCAGCTTGCCCATCTGCTTTTTGGCGATGTCGGTGTAGCCTTTGGAATACTTCCGCACGATGTTTTTTATGAGATACATCGCCTTTTTATGATTGCTATCAAATGTTAAAAGTATGCTGATGCCGTCCCAGACGGTCTTAAGCCCGCTATGGGTGTAGTTTGAGATAAGATCGGTAAAAATATAATTATTCGGTATGAAAATAACCCTACCGGCGCGTTTATTTTCTCTCCACGTAGTCATAGTAACGTCCTCGAAAATCGTCATCCTAAGCACCGAAATATCGATGATATCGCCTACGTAGGTCTCGCCGTTTTTATGCACCCGGATGCGATCGCCCACGCGAAAACTGCCGCCGAGCACGATCGTAAGCCAGCCTAAGGAGCTCATAAACATATCTTTCATCGCAATCGCTAGACCTGCCGAGGCAAAGCCCAGAACCGTCACGAAGTGCGTCATATTCTCGATGTAAGAAAAGAGTAGTATCAGCGCGATCAGAGTAAAATTTAAAACATTGATAGCTTTATTTACGATATAAAAATTCTCGTCGTTTTTGATATATTTTTTCGCTATTATTTTGCATAAAAACGATAGCGCGATGACGATTAAAATCCACACGGCGATATTTCCCGCGCGCTTGATTTGAGCTTTTATATCGGCGGTCTGCACGGCGATTTGGGAATTGATCTTTTTTTCGTAAACGTCGTACGTAGTCTGCGCGATCTCATATGCGGAGCTAAACTCGCTAAGCTCGTAATCTAAGCTTTTAAGCTCCGCCGCAGCGCTTGCGTCCGTATCTATCTGCATCAAACGCTCGTATAGCGCCCTTTTTGCTTCAAGTTTATCGATTAAAGCTTTAATATTTTCGATGGCGTTTTTCCGCTCCATCTTTTGAGCTTGCAAATTTCTAATCGTAGAAAAACCTGAAATTATCGAAAAAGGGTTGGTAATGCGCGCAGGCTCGGGAGTTTCAGGCATCGCGATGATATCTAAAAACGGAGATTTTTCATACTCTTTTAGCAGTATGAGCTGCTCTTTTACGGCGCGAAGTCTTTTTTGAATCTCTGCGATCTTATCGGTGCCGGCGCTCTTTTTTAGCTCCGCTTCGAGCTGGTTGGATTGCTTTTGTAAATTTTGATAGCCGATGAAATTTGAAAAGCGAGAGACCCAGATATTATTTTTGATCTCATCGTCAATAACACGGATCTGATCTTTTAGCGACGCGGATAGCTTGGAATTTTCATCTTTCTTCTCACTAGCGGCAGAGCTAGCGTTAGATTCTAAGCGCGTATGCGCGGCGGAGAGCGTAGAATTTGCCTCGCAAAATGCAAGATTGAAAATCAAAAAAATAGCCGCAAACGCTCTCATTCAAACTCTTTCAGCGCTGCAATTACTTCATCTTTTGCGATCTCTTTGGAAGTGTAGAATTTACCGATGCCGTCGGGCAGGATAAATTTTATCTTACCGTTTTCGCTCTTTTTATCGAGAAAAAACAGCTCGTAAAATTCCGCCGCGTCCGCTACGTGAAATTTTATCGGAAGCGCGAATTTTTGAAGCACGGCGCGGATTCGCTCCTCCTGTTCGCCGCTTAGTTTACCGAGGCGACGCGCTAGCGCGTTTGCCATCACCATGCCGATCGCCACAGCCTCGCCGTGCAAAAATTTTTTATAATTAGTAATTTTTTCGATAGCGTGAGCGAAGGTGTGTCCGTAGTTTAACACCGCACGCACGCCGCTTTCGCGCTCGTCTCGCTCTACAACGCTCGCTTTAATCTCCACGCAGCGGGCAATTATATGCGAAATTTCATCGGCGCTTTTTAGATCGTGCGTCTCGAAAAATTTAAACAGTTCGACATCAAAGCATACAGCCATCTTTACCGCCTCCGCAACACCCGCCGCGAACTCTCGCGCAGGAAGCGTCGATAAAAATTTGCTCTCGCAATAAACCGCGCGCGGCTGATAAAAGGAGCCGATTAAATTTTTACCGAAGCGATTATTTACGCCCGTCTTGCCGCCGACGCTTGCATCTACTTGCGCTAGCAAGGTCGTAGGTATATTGATAAAATCGATGCCGCGCTCATAAATGCTCGCACAAAAGCCCGTTATGTCGCTAATGACACCACCGCCAAGGGCGATGAGCGTGCTTTTGCGATCAAGCTTGGAGCCAAAAAGCTGCTCTAAAATTTGCTCCACGCTCGCGGTATTTTTATACTCTTCGCCGTCCGGGATCGTGATGATAAATTTTTGCTCGCAATCTAGCCGCTGTAGTAAGAAATCAAGCCACAGCCCCCCTACTTTAGGATTTGTCACGATAGCGACCTTACCGCTAAGTTTTAAACTATGCAATTCGTCGATAAAAACGCTGTATTTTTTACCTAAATTAAGATCGATTTTCATACGTTAGCCTTTGATTTTTGGGTAATTGTAACATAAATTTCGATCACTTTTCATACCCGTAATCGCTCGGAACGAAAATTTGATGATTTTTGCCTAGCTTGAAATACATCTGATCCAAATCCTGATTGAAAATCGACGTGAGCTTGCGCGCCAAAATTCTATCATTAAATGGCACGAACTGCAGCAGATCTCGCTCGCTACCTAGCGCTAAAATCGGATTTTGTCGCTCGCAAGGAATCACGAATAAACTCTGCTTAAAAAGCTTCGATAAGCTCACGTAGCTTTGCGCAAACTCGCCCTTTTCGCTCTCGCCGAAAAGATACAAATATACGTCTAGCCCTAGCTGCGAGCTGATGTCAAAGACGATACTTGATTCCTCGCGAAGCCGCTCGCCGGCACTTAGCACGACGCTTTTACGCACATCTTTTAGCTCGCCCTTTCCAAGGCTTAACACCGGAATTTCAAGCGCTTTAAGCGCCGCTTTTTTTGCCTCGAAAACTCCGCTTGAGCAAACTATTAAGCCTGCTTTATTTTCGCTCACGTCGCGCTTTAAATTTAATTCGCCCGAGTAATTGATGAGAATTTCAAATTTATCCCGCTCACACAGAGCTTTAAGCTCGCTAAAAGCGTCGTTTAGCAGAGGATTTAAAATTCGCAGATAAATTTTATGATTTCTAATATGCAAATCCAAAAACTCAAGCGCCCTAACCGTCCTAGCTATCTCGTCGCCGCTCATTTTTTTCATATCGATTAGCGCGAGAATATTTAGCCCAAACGGCGATGGAAACTGCCCGCTTTGCTTTTTTACTTCAGCAAACACCGCTCGCAGCGCGCTAGGCTCACCAACGACCAAGATCGTATCATTCGGATATATTCGCGAGCCGGGCGTCGTTACGATGTAATTATTGTGACGGTAGATCATCGGAATTTGATATTTGGCATTAGAAAGCGTGCTGATTTTTTTATACGCAAACGAGCTTCCTACGGGCACTTTTACCTCCATTATCTCTCCGCGCCCAAGCCCGATATTATCAGCAAAAACGGGGCTATCGGGTAAAAAACCGATGAAGCGCGAGGAATTTAGCGCGAGGGTATTTACGATTTTTACGTGAGCTTCATTTTTATTTTCGCGCAAAAGTCCCCAAAAATCAGCCACATAAAGCTCTAAATCCGGAGCGAGCGTCTTTAAATTTTCAAGCGTTACTTTAGTATCAAATTCGTCCTCCATTATCACTATGCAGCGGTCAAATTCCTCTCCTGCTAGCACCACGCGCAACCGCTCAATGCTAGTAGGATCAAAAATTTCGACCGAAAAATTTGACTCGTTTTCAAGCTCTGCGGGCACGGCATCCGTATTTTTAGCTATGACGCGATATGATCTGATGACATCTTTGATTTTACAAACTTTAGATAAAAAATGGCGCGCAAACTTTCCGCTTGCGATGATTAAAACTTGTTTCATTGCTCTCCGTTTCGTGGTTTTGCAAAGATTATAACCAAAAACGACTAAATTTTAAACCGCGCGCGGATAAATTTTGCCAGCGAGTCGAGGCGCGGCGACTTAAAATTTTAAGATCGAAATTTTAAAATCAATGTTTAAAATTTCAAAATCCAAGGCTTAAATTTTAAAATTAAAATTAAGCCTCGTTAAATTTAATCTCGCCGCTTAGAGCGATAAAATTTCATAAATTTAAAAGCGGCGCCATAATCATTCGCGCCGCTCAATTAGAAATTTTAAACCCGCTAGCTTTTAAAATTTTACCTCCGCAGAGAGCATAAAGCTTCTGCTCTCGCCTAGCGTCACGCCGTTTGCCGAGCCTAGCACGCTAGTTACGTTAAGGCCGCCCGCGCCGTCGGCGCTCGCAGGATACATTCCCGCCCAGTATTTTTTGTTAAATACGTTATTTACGTTAAAACGCAGCGTGGTCTTATCGCCTAAAATATGCTCGCTCGTATATCTAATGCCGATATCAGTAACGAAAAAGCTAGGCGTGTGCTGGGTGTTTAGATCATCCAGATACATCTTGCTAGTGTAGTGGAAATTCGTACTGATCGCAAGCTTATCGGTGCCGGGGATCACGTAATCAAGCATCAAATTTGCGTTTAGTTTAGGGATGCCGTTTGCGACCTTACGATTAGCGCCCGCGATGCTTACGTTATGCATCTTAGGATCGATATAGGTAAAGCCTCCTAGCACGCTTAAATTTTCGGTGATTCGTCCACCGCTCATAAACTCAAATCCGCGGTTGCGTTGCTCGCCGTTTACGCCATAGAGCCCCGTAGAGCTATTTAGATACGCGATAGGTCTGCGGATATCGAAATACGCCACACTAAAATCGATCATATCGGCTACGCGAATTTTAGCGCCGATCTCGTGCTGCTTGGAGCGATACGGAGATGTGGTAACAACCTCGCCTGCGCGCGGATTGCCGGCCGGATAAGTAAATGTAGAGCCCTGTTGCAAGCTATCTGCGTAGGTGTAGTAGATACTAGCGTCCTCTACCGGATGGAAGATCAAGCTGCCCGCCCAGCTATAGCCAGAATCGCTATAGGCCTTGACGAGTCTTTGCTGGCGATTATTGTAGGATTCCTGCCTCATCCACGCCTTAGATGCACTTAGCATTACGTCAAATTTATCGTTTATCGTGATATCATCTAGCACCGAGACGTTATACATATCCAAAACAGCATAGTGATACAGACCGCTTCCCCGCTTAGCGCCGGTGTAATTTAGAATTTTAGGATCGTAGATATTACCGATGGTAGGTGAAGTGTAGTTGGTGCTCGCGATCTTATATCTATCCTGCGTCCAGTGATAGCCGTTAGTCTGCACGCTGAAATCGTGCTCGATATCGCCCGTGTTAAACTGCGTATTAGCCTTGAGATAGCCGCTTGGCAGATCGAATCTATATGCCGCCGTAGCACCGCCGCTGTGTCTGGTTTGATAATCGCCCGGCTTTGTATATTGCGGATGTGTGCTAGGCAAGATATAATTTACAACGCCATGAGTATCACGATCGGCTCGCTGAAACTGAAAGCCGCCCTCTAAATACCATTTATCGGTAGGCGTAAATTTAAATTTCGCGCTTGCGGTAGTGGTTTTTAGATGCATACCTCCAAAGCTCTGCCCAAGACCGCGTTTTGAAGAATCCACAGCCTTTGGAAGCTCCATGCCGTCTACGATCTTACCGTCTCGCACGCCGAGAGCAAACTGCCCCGCAAAGCCCTTGGTATTGTGCTCGTAATAGCTCGCCGCGGTCTCGAAAGTTAGATCGCCTGTCGGATAAAATTCCATCGTGACGCTGGCTAGGCGGCGCTGCAAATTTGAGCCCTTTGGCTGCCTATCGCCGTTTGATCCGTAAAATACCGTGCGGTAGCCGAATTTTTCAAATTTATCGGATAGATCAAGACCAAGACCCAGGTTACTGCGCGACATATAATCGGCCCAAATGATGTATTGATCCTTTACGGGGCGCTTGCGCGTGTAGCTGAAAATCCCGACCGGATTTTGCGCGCCGTAGAGCGAGCCCGCGACGCCGTTTTGCACCTGAAAGCTCTCAAACATCGCCATCGGAATCGCCGTCGTCGAAATCGTATAAAAGCCGTCCCAGAAGCTGTTGCCTACGACGCTGCCCTCAAAGCCACGCGTCTGCGGGCGTCCGACCGTAGCGCCGCCGCGCATCTGAATCTGTGCGGACGGGAAGTATTTAACCGCCTCCTCGTAGCCGGTAACGCCTTGGTGATTCATAATCTCCTTGCTGATCGTGTTGATCTGATACGGAAGATCCAAAGCGCGCTTGCCCGCAAGCAGGCCTTGCTGCACGTTTTTGCTCAAAAAGCCCTCGTCGATGCCGCTCTCGCTGATATTATCGCCGACGGAATTTACCTCGATTACGCCCATATTCTGCGATTTTTCAGACGCAGAATTACTGCCGCTTTGCACTGCAGCCAAACTGCTGCATAGCAGACACATACATGCCGCTAATGAAATTTTAAATTTCATCGTTTTCCTTCTTTCCATTATTTTCCCTTCGTTATGGATATATTTAATATTATTTTTTAGCATATTAGAGAAATTTTCCTAAATTTAGACTAAATTCGAGATATAAATTTATATATTTTCAGTCGTATTTTTTAGCTTTAAATTTCATAGACGATATACCGCGATACAAAAGAAAAATTGCGCAAATTTATATGAAATTCTAAAATTTTAATGTAAAATCGTCCGTATGAAAAAACTAATACCCGCGCTTAAGCAAGCACAAAACCGACTTAAAAACTTCCACCGCCTCTACGATACCGAGCTCATGCACCACGCATCAAGCCTTAGCTTTCACACGATTCTGGCGCTACTGCCGGTGCTGATGGTCTCGCTTAGTGTCTTTATGCAGCTGCCAAGCTTCAAAGGCTACTATGATAAGATTATGGGCTTTATTTTTTCAAACTTCCTGCCCGCGAATCAAGCGAGCATGGCGCACTATATCGAGGAATTTATGGCTAACGGCCTAAGCCTTGGCGTAACGGGCTTTTGCGCGGTGCTAGTTACGTCGGTGCTGTTTTTCGGAGATTTTGAAGCGATAATTGCGCGAATTTCGCATTCACCCGAGCGAAGCTTTTTTAAGAGCCTAAGCACCTACTGGACTCTAATGACGCTCGCTCCTGTGGGGCTTGGAGCATCGTTTTATATCAGCGGAGAGCTCCAAGAGCTACTAAATAAAACTGAGCTTACGAGCTGGATAAATTTGCTTAAAATTCTACCCTACTTAATCGTTTGGGGGATCTTTGCGATCACTTATGCTACGGCGATCAACCGCGAGATCCGCGCAAAAGCGGTACTCGCTTCATCGCTCGTAGCATCGATTTTATGGTGGCTTTCAAGACTGGTTTTCGCGCAATACGTCTTTTATAACAAAACCTATCTTAGTATCTACGGCTCGTTTTCGGTCGCGCTATTTTTCTTTCTGTGGATCTACATAAGCTGGATTTTCTACCTATACGGCGTGAAATTCTGCGTATTTTTGGACGCTAAATTTAAAAGAGGTGGCGAGCGACAAAGCGCTTGATTTTTTACGAATTTTACGAAAGGTTATAGTAAGAATTGATGATAATCGCATATAAATTGGCAGCTTTAACGATAAGTTCTCGTCAGTAAAAGGATTAAATTTGAAATCTCGTCTTTGTTCGGTCTGTATACGAGCGATCTACTTTAAATTATAGAATTCCTTAAGGAGGAGAGAATGGCGTTTGTAGCGGAATATATTTCTAAAGAGGACTTGGAGGAATACGATATTATAGACATTATTAATAAAATTAGGACAAAATTTAGAAAACCTTTATTGAGCGATCAAGATATTAGATGGTTAAATTGGGTTGTAGATAAACAAAAACAGACCTATCTTATCTTTATCGGTAGCCCTCAATTGCCGGATCCACGAGATGGCTATACGGGCGAGGATATTTGGTTGCTTCATTATAAAGGTAAAAATATCGAGCTTGATATAAGGCGAATTTATGATGAGACAACGAGTAAATATTTCACGGAAAATCCATTTAAGGTCAAATATAAATTCCAAAGCGTAAATTCTGACATTGGAGATATTTCGATAGACGAGCTTTATAAAATTTTAAATGAAGCCTTGTCTGAGTATGGCAGCGGCGGTATTGAAAATAGGGAATATGTTCCAAAAGAACACGAAGTCGTAACTTTTCTGCACGATTAAAATTCAAACAGACGATGAGCTGCGCCAAAATACCTCTGATATTTTACTATCAAATTTAAATTTTCTACTGCGCTATAAAACGCCCCACTCTTTTCTATATTCGTTTATTATCTCATCGGGCGTTTTTTCTCCCTTATCAACCTTGATAAGATCGATTATATCTTGCTCGTTTGCAAACATACCCTCTATCGCGTGGTTGCAGATGATAGATCTGTTTTGCTCGTATTGTTCTACGCTCAGCTCGTCTTTATATTTTTCAAGTATAGCCAAACTCTTTTCTAAACTATAAACTTCCGGATATTTTTGCATGCTTTATCCCCTAACGATATAGAAATTTTATCAGCTGCGGCGCCCTATTAAAAAACAAAGCTTAAGCAGGCAGGCGCACTTTTCTGCTACGAATAGCTTGCAAGTAGTTCGCACTTCGCCGCAGCTAAAGCAGATAACTATCAGATGACGGGAAATTTTACCGCGAGTAGCTCACAAATAAATTTAACAAAGCCCTTATCAAGCAAAAAAAGCAAAGTTAAAAGCCGTCAAATAAAACTGCTACTCCCTTACGATGAAAGCTCCAGTAAACTTGCCATTATGCGCGAAATCTCTCGCCTCATCCTCGCTCTTAAATCCGCTTAAAAAGACGCGATAAATCGGCAAGCCATCTATACTAAATTCTTTGATGATCGCAGGATATCCCGCCGTGCCGTGGTAATCGCGCTGATAAATTTGTGCGCCACTTCTGTTTCTAAACGCACCGATTTGCACCATAAAATTTCCGCCGACGATGGTCGCTTTCGGCGAGCCTTTAGCAATAGTGCGCCCATAAAAACCTACTACTTCGAGCTTTACCGGCGCCGTACCTTTAGCGAATACGCCCACTAGATTAGCAGCTGTTTTGCTAAGATCGATGATGCGACCATCCACGAAAGGACCGCGATCGTTGATGCGCACGGTTGCGGTAGCGCCGGTATCTCGATTCGTGACCTTTACCATAGTATTCATTGGATAGGTTTTGTGCGCGGCGGTCATGCCGTTCATATCGTAAATTTCGCCGTTTGAGGTGTATTTACCATGAAAATTCGGTCCGTACCAGCTGGCGATACCGATTTGAGTGTCGCCGACGCTTACTTGCTCTGGATAGTAGGTTTTGCCGTTGATTTTATAAGGGCGCATGGTGGCGGGAGAGTTTTTGCCAATCTTGCCCGCACCGCCCGCAGACGATCTAGAAGGCGGTGCGGTGCGAAACGAACAACCGGCAAAAATCAGCGCAAAAAGCGCACTAAAAAGAGCGATTTTTTGGTACGACACCTACGATCCGATCTTATTTGTTGAATTTTATATTATTTAGCGCTATTTCGTTTTTGTCTTTGAGGCTAAGCTCGTTCGCCAAACCTGCTAACACGCGTCCTGGCTTGCGCTGTTTCAGACGTGGTTCATACGCTTGAAACGCACCTTGATTTACGACGAATTCTGCATATTTGCTTTGTGGGATATAAAAGAAGTACTTGCCGTTAAGCGGCGAAATTCCGTTTTTAATATGTGCGTTATAATCCTGCATCTGCGACGGCGAAATTCCGATCTGTTTTGCAACTGCGCTTAGCTTTGTGCCCGGAGCTACTGCGATACGCTTTAGCCCCCACGGCTCGCTTTCAAAAAGCAGAATTTTACGCATATTTTCATTTTGAGCGATGTAAGCGTATTTAATAATGCGCTTGATAAAATTCTTAGTCTCATTAGGAAGTGCGGGGCTTTTTAGCAAGCGATCCAAATCGTCGCTGCCAGTAGCCGCAATCGCATTTTTAAGCTTTTGATCGCCACAATTATACGCCATTAGCGCTAAATACCACTTGCCAAAATTTTGCTTCAGATGCAAAATATACGAAAACGCAGCATCCGTAGAGGCTGCGGGATCGCGACGCTCATCTACTGCACTATCTACTCTAAGACCGAAATTTTTCGCAGTTGCCGGCATCAGCTGCCACATACCGCCTGCGCTAGCGCCCGAAATTACGGTGTTTTTAAGATGTGATTCGACCATTGCCAAATACAATAAGAACTCCGGAGCTTCGATGTTATCGACCTCGGATTTGACTAAGTAGGCATTGTGCGACTGCGAAGTCACGATATGCTTAAACTGCTTGCGATCGCTTGCATTGATCGCACGGAATATGCCTGCAACTACGTTTTTGCTCGATTCGTTATTTTCGATGCCGAATTGATTTAAAATATAGTCGTGATTTGCGCGCATCAGACCGGGCTGGCTCGCAAACGCTTCGCCCACTAAAAGCAGGGCTAGCAGTATAAATTTTATGGCTTTCATATCTCTCCTTTGATTTTATCGCCAAAAAGCCTACAGGCGTTTTGAGTCGTTATTGCTTCGACCTCTTCTACGCTTAGGCTTAAAATTTCCGCGACTTTTTCTACCACGAGTCTCGTAAATGCAGGCTCGTTGCGTTCGCCGCGATGCGGATGCGGGGTTAGATATGGTGCATCCGTCTCGATTAAAAGGCGCTCTTGCGGAATTTGCGGTAAGATCTCAGCTAAGTTTTTTGCATTTTTGAATGTCAAAACTCCGCCGATACCGAAGTAAAATCCGTATTCGCTAAGACCTAGCAAAAGCTTGCTGGCATTGAAGCAGTGCAAAACACCGCCGCATAAATCGCCGGCGCGATCTTTTAGAATTCCAAAGCTATCTTCGTTTGCTTCTCGGATATGGACTATAAGTGGTTTTTGAAGTTGTGCTGCTAGATCAATTTGTGAGATGAAGGCGTCTTTTTGGCGGGAGATTTCTAAGGCTTTGGTTTCCTTGCTCTCTTGCTGCTTAAGCCTGAAGTAATCAAGCCCGCATTCGCCAACGCCCACGCATTTGGGATCGTCAGCATACCGCTTCAGCACCTCCATATCGAAAGAATCTATCTCGTATGGATGTACCCCTACGGCAAAATACACATTATTCCGCGCGTGCGAAATTTTACATGCCTTATCTAGGTCTGCTACATCGGCACCGGGAATGATGATGCTGCGCACGCCTGCAATCGTGGCGCGCTCAATCACCGCGTCCAAATCGGCGTCGAAACTAGCATCGTCTAAATGGCAATGTGTATCTATAATCATAAAACTCACTTGATAAAATTTTTCGAAGCGGATTTTACGTCGTTTTGCAAAATCACACTTAAATTTAAATTAAACGCGGTATTGTAGCGAAAAATTTCAGATTTAAACTTAAGCTTAAAATTTCTTCAGCTTTGCCTTAGTTTTTTAGCGAATTCCAGGGCTTCTGCAGTAATCGTCTCGCCGCTTATCATACGAGCTAGCTCTGTTATTTTCTCATTTTCGCTTAATAATCTCACGCTAGATTTGCCGTTCGTTTTACTTACTAAAAAGTGTGACGCAGCCTTGGAGCTAAGCTGCGGCTGATGCGAGATCGCAAAAATTTGATAAAATTTTGAAATTTTTACCAGCACGTTAGCGATACTCATCGCCTCTTTTCCGCTTAAATTTGAATCAATCTCGTCTAAGATTAAAATCCCCTCGCCATTATTTGTAAGCTCCAAGCTCGCAGCAATAAAAGCAAGGCGTAAGCGGTTCGTTTCGCCTGAACTTAAATTCTTAAATTCCGTCTTGCACAAGCTGACGCAAATTTCGTCTATGCCGCACTCACTAAGCACTGTAGGCTTAAAACTAAGCTCCACTCCGTCCATATAGAGCTGCTTTAGATAGGAATTTATCAGATCCTCGAGCCGTTTTTTAGTGCCTTTGCGAGCCTCGCTGATTTTTTCAGCAAGGGCAGCGGTGCTTTCGCTAAGACGTTTAAATTCCGCTTGTAGCTTGGTTTTTTCAAAGCTTAACTGCTCGTAATGCTCAAGCTCTTTTTTGCGCGCTTCAAACGTAGCTAGCGCCTCTTCTACGCTTCCGTAGCGCCTATTTAGCGCGCTAAGAGCTTCGATACGATCTAAAATTTTCTCTATGTCGATGTTTTCTAGCTCGTCTAAGCTTAAACTTTCTTGCTTTAGCCGTAGCTCGTTCATCGCATCCTCAAAAAACGCGCTATCCAGTCCGCTAAGACTTAGCGCTTCGATGACGCTGCGTTCCAGCTCAAAAACGCCCTGCGCCCTAGCCCAAAGTTTCTCGATCTTATCTTTTTTACTAAGCTTTTTTTTGATCTGCAAAAGCTCCTCATATTCGCCGATCTTAGGCGATACGCGCTCGATTTTTTCAATCTCAAAGCGAGCAAATTCCTTTAACTCCTCAATCTTGCGCTCTTGATCTAAAATTTCATCCAGCTGCTTTTTTGTGCGGCTAAATTCCACAAAAGCGCTTTGAAGCTCCGATAGGCTTTGCACGTGCGCCGCATCTTTTTTCGCGGCGATAAAATCAAGTAATTTTAGCAAGCTGTCGCTACTCATTTCGCCGGCGTTTTTCGCGCCTAAAAATTTCACGTATTCGCCGGCAATCGTGCTTAGATTTTTTTTCGAGACCGATTGAGAATTTATAAAGTATCGCAAGCTACGCTCTTTTAGAACGCGAAAGGTATTTGGCGTATCGTTTATCAAGCCGAAATTTTCCATATCAAATTTATGCTCTACATCCGCTTCTATGAGCTCTGCCTCGCATTCTTTAAGCCCAAACACCGCTAAAATCGCGCCTATTAATACCGATTTACCCGCGCCGCTGATGCCTGTAAATACGCTAAGTCCCGGGCCAAAACTAAGCTCGCTCTCGCAAAAACCTAGATTATTTTTAATATAAATTCTTTCTAGCATCCGCCGTGCCCCCATCTGAGTTTGGCTTTTAAAACGTCGAAATAATCGTAGCTTCTGCGTTTTATTAAATTTGCCTTTGCGTGTGAAATTTTAACGCTTACGCTACTAAACTCCGCCATATCAAAAACGTCTTGCCCGTCGACGACGACGCTAACTTCGGAGCTTCCGGCGTTTTTGAAACTTGCGAGATACTCTTTTGGCAGGATCAAAGGCCGCTGCGTCAGGCTGTGCGAGCAGATCGGCGTGACGCAAAACACGTCGCACAGCGGATAGACGATAGATCCGTTCGCGCTCATATTATACGCGGTCGAGCCCACGGCGGAGCTTACGATCACGCCGTCGCCGTAGTAGGTGTTGAAATATTTTCTATTTAAAAAAGCGTCGATCTTCGCCATCGAAGAGATGTGGCTGCGGGTGATTACGACGTCGTTAAATGCGGCCTTGCGGACGATTTTGCCGCTGCCGTTTTCCAGTATAACTTCAAGCAAAAACGGGCGCTCGATCTCGTATTCGCCGCGTAAAAATTCCTTTAAAAATTTTGCGAATTCGCTCGGCTGCACGTCCGTTAAAAACCCGAGAGTGCCCGCGTTGATACCCAAAATAAAGGCGTTTTTGTCGCTTAGCAGCCTCGCAAGCCCGATGAGCGTACCGTCGCCGCCTAGGCTGATTAAAAAATTGGTCTTTTTTAAAATTTCTGCAAGCGTATGCGGCTTAAGGCCGAAAAATTCCGCTCCATCCTCTTCAAGCAAAAGCTCAATACCTTGCGCTTTTAAAATTTCGCAAATTTGCTCCACGACGGGGCGAATCTCTTCTGATTTTTTGGCTATTAGCCCCGCGAATTTAAGGTTTTGATGAATTTTGTTTTCCATAGTTTTATTTTATAAAAAATTAGCTTTGTAAAAGCAAAATTTAACTATACTTGCGTTTTACAAATAAATTTAAAGGAGTAAAATTGCGAAGTCATTATTGCGCCGATTTGAGTAAAAACGATATCGGCAAAAGTGTAACCGTGTGCGGCTGGGTAAATTCTTACCGCGACCACGGCGGCGTGATTTTTATAGATTTGCGCGACCGAAGCGGGCTTTTACAGCTGGTCTGTGATCCCAAAGATAGCCACTCGGCATACGAGGTAGCAAATACCGTGCGAAACGAATTCGTCCTAAAAGCCGTCGGCAAGATCCGCGCTCGCGGCGAAGGGCTGGAAAATCCAAATTTAAAAACGGGCGACATCGAAGTCGTGGTAGAAAGCTTAGAGATCGAAAATCCAAGCAAGCCGCTTCCTTTCGTAATCGGCGATAAAAGCGTCAACGAAGAAACGAAGCTAAAATATCGCTTTTTGGATCTGCGTGCAGAGGGAAGCTTCGATAAATTTAAGATGCGCTCCAAGGCCGCGATCGCCGCGCGAAATGCTCTTGATAGGCTAGGCTTTGTGGAGGTCGAAACGCCGATCTTAACGCGCGCGACGCCTGAGGGCGCTAGGGATTATCTGGTGCCTAGCCGCGTCTATCCGGGCAGCTTCTACGCACTTCCGCAAAGTCCGCAGCTTTTCAAGCAGCTTTTGATGTGCTCAGGCTTTGATAAATACTTCCAGATCGCGCGTTGCTTCCGCGATGAGGACCTGCGCGCCGACCGCCAGCCGGAATTTACGCAGATCGATATCGAGATGAGCTTCAATACCCAATACGACGTAATGCGCGTTGCCGAGGAGGTTTTAAAGGACATTTTCAAATCCTGCGGCCGCGAGATCGTCACTCCTTTTAGACATATGGAGTATAAAGACGCGATGGAGCTTTACGGCAGCGACAAACCAGATCTGCGCTACGATATGCCTTTCATCGACGTAGCCGACATTTTTGAAAAATCTAGCAACGAAATTTTTTCAAATTTAGCCAAAGACCGCAAAGCTAACCGCGTAAAAGCGCTCAAAGTCGAGGGCGGCGATCTGAAATTTAGCAAGCGCCAGATGCAAGGCTTTGAGGAATACGTGAAAAAATTCGGCGCGCAGGGTCTCGCATTCATTCAAGTAAAAGAGGACGGTCTAAAGGGGCCGCTGGTAAAATTCTTTGAAAAAAGCGAGCTGGACGAGCTCATCAAGCGCTGCGAGCTAAAGGTCGGCGACGTCGTATTTTTCGGCGCGGGCAAAAAGAAAATCGTGCTTGATTATATGGGTAGATTTAGAATTTTCCTCGCAAACGAGCTAGGTCTCATAGATCCGAACAGGCTTGAGTTTTTGTGGGTCGTAAATTTCCCTATGTTTGAGCAAAACGACGACGGCAGCTACTCTGCGATGCACCATCCTTTCACGATGCCGAACAACCCCGACGAGCCAGATTTGGAGGATATTACCTCGATTGCCTACGACGTCGTGCTAAACGGCATCGAACTTGGCGGCGGCAGCATCAGGATCCACAAAGCGGACATTCAAGAAAAGGTCTTTAGGCTGCTTAAGATCGAGCCTGCGGAGCAGAGAGAGAAATTCGGCTTCCTGCTCGATGCGCTAAGCTTCGGCGCGCCTCCGCACGGAGGTATCGCGATCGGCTTTGATAGGCTGATGATGCTGGTTACCGGCTCAAGCAGTATCCGCGAGGTTATCGCGTTTCCTAAAACGCAGCGCGCGCAGTGTCCGCTCACCAAAGCTCCTAGCGTCGTTACAGACGAGCAGCTTCGCGAGCTAGGTCTTAGGCTTCATAAGAAGGAACAAAAATGAAAAGCCTTTTTCTAATCATCGGCGCTCCTGGCAGCGGCAAAACGACTGATGCGAGCATGATCGCCCAGATGAATCAAAGCATCGAGCACTACTCCACGGGCGATCTGCTGCGCGCCGAGGTAGCAAGCGGCAGCGCTTTAGGCAGGCAGATAGATGGCTTCATTTCTAAAGGCAATCTCGTGCCGCTTGATATCGTCGTAAATGCTATCGTTAGCGCGATTAAAAGCTCGCCTAAAGATTTCATCATCATCGACGGCTATCCAAGGAGCGTCGAGCAGATGAATAAGCTAGACGAGGTGCTGCGAGGCGACGATGATGTAAATCTTAGCGCGGTAATCGAGGTATGCGTTAGCGAGGAGGTCGCCAAGGAGCGTGTTTTAGGACGCGCTCGCGGAGCAGACGATAACGAGGAGGTCTTTAAAAACCGCATGGCGGTATTTTCAGAGCCGATCGAGGATATCCGTAAATTTTACGGCGACGCGGGCATCTTTCATAGCGTAAACGGCGAGCGCACGGTCGAGGAGATCGTAGCGGACATAAACGCTATAATCGCCGCGCAGATCGAAAAACTGGGCTAGCGCGCTTGGATGGCGGCTTAAATTTTAAGCGCCTCCGGCTCCTTTTTTGCATCGCAAGCGACGCGGATCGCACTTAAATTTAATGCGCCTTTTTTTTGCGAGCGCACCTTTAAATTTATAGCTTGCCGTTGCGCGAGATAGCCAATTTCAAGCGTAAATTTAAGCAGCTCGCCGTGTAACTCGCTGTGTAAATTTAAATGCACGCGTCAAATGCAAACGGATTTTAAATTTAATGAAATTTCGGATCTGTTTGCGGACGCAGAGATTAAAATTTTAAGGATAGATATGGTTAGAAAATTTTTACTTAGTATGGCTTTATGTGCGGCCGCATTCGCCGCGGGCGGATTTGTGCCAAGCGGCGCGACTGCGCAAAATCAGCCGTCAAGTGTCAAAGAAGCGCTTAAATTAAGAGATGATTCTTTTGTCGTAATCGACGGCAAGATAAAATCTCAACTCAAACACGAGCATTATAGATTTGTGGATCAAAACGGCGATAACATCGAGGTTGAGATCGATGATGACGTTTGGCGCGGCGTGAGCGTAGATGAAAATACGCTCGTGCGAATTAGCGGCGAGATCGATAAAGATTTTACCAAAACGACGATAGACGTAAAAAATATCAAAATTTTAAATTCTAAATAAAGGAAAACTATGGATCTTTCAAAGATAAAAGTGGGCTCAAACCCCGATAAAATCAACGCAGTTATCGAGATCCCTTACGGCTCGAACATCAAATACGAAATCGACAAAGCAAGCGGCGCACTATGCGTAGATCGCGTGCTATACGGCGCGATGTTTTACCCCGCAAACTACGGCTTCGTACCCAATACCTTAGCAGACGACGGCGATCCTGCGGATGTTTTGGTGCTGAACGAATACCCGCTTGCCGCCGGTAGCGTGATCCCGTGCCGTCTAATCGGCGTTTTGATGATGGAGGACGAAAGTGGCATGGACGAGAAGCTCCTTGCCGTGCCGGTTAGCAAGATCGATCCGCGATATGAGGGCATTAAAGGGGTCGCCGATCTGCCTAAAGCGACGCTGGATAAGATCAAAAATTTCTTCGAAACCTACAAGCTTTTAGAGCCGAATAAATGGGTCAAAGTGAAGGACTTCGCAAGCGCCGCGGAAGCGGAGAAAATCCTAGACAAAGCGATCAAGGCTTATAAATAATCCCCTTTTTGCGCGCTTGGCGCTAAAATTTAATCAAATTTTGACCGATCAGTTCGGTCAAAATTTATTTTTAAATTTTAATTCTACAAATTCTCAAATTTTAAAATATTTTTAAATTCCGCGCAAATTTTACCTAAAGCCTGCGCTTGGTTTTTTCGCTTGTTTTTCGGCGATTAAGCTAAGCAGCCTTGGGTTATTTAAATAAAGATTTTAAAACTACATTACGTGAAGTGACGCGACGAGGATCGAAGCTCTACAAGCTAACGGTAGAGAAATTCCGCGAGCCAAAAGGCTTTATAGAGACCGCAGTTAAATTTCAAAATTCGCTATCTTTATTTTGAAAGAGATCGCGAGCGTCATTGCAAAATTACAAAGCTGATGTCATCACAGAAAAAAGCCTTTGGGCTGCCGCGTCACGTAAAATTTGAAATTTACATGCTACATAAAATTCGTAAATCTAAATGATACCAAATGATTTACTATCACTATCCTTTTTAAATTTAGTAATAAATCTATAAATTTTGATTCCAAAGGCTTTTGTTTTAATAAGATGTCAAACACCTGATTAAATTTTAAAACTGAAACTCCCATGTGAGTTTATAGTTCCTACCTGGCGAGTAAAAGCGGTTGATGCCAAGTCCTGTTTCTTGATC
Source organism: uncultured Campylobacter sp. (assembly GCA_963522285.1). Taxonomy (GTDB): domain Bacteria; phylum Campylobacterota; class Campylobacteria; order Campylobacterales; family Campylobacteraceae; genus Campylobacter_B. The sequence goes on along the minus strand of CAUQWV010000009.1, from coordinate 43,866 downwards.
TATCAGATTGCTCGTTCCGAAAGGTCTTATCGATCTCGCGCTTTCCCAAGTGATATATTTGCGGTCGGTTATATTATAAACGCCCGCTCTAAGCGTCAGATATTTGATCGGCTTGGCGTAGGTTACGAAATCGATCGTCGTATATCCGCCGCTTCTCCATTCCACTTCGCTATTGCTTACGGGTTTGCCGTTTACGATCTTGCCGCTTAGCGCTTGCTCGTACCAATACATATTGTAGGTATCTCTCGCCTTTTTCGCGGCTACCGCGGTTACGAACAGATCCGCGCCGTATTTATCGCCCGGGCTTTGATAGCCTACGCTATAAACCGCTGTTCGCGGCTGGATCGCATTCATCGGCGTATCGGTTTTGCCGTGACCTATATCCATTCTGCCTTTTTGAATGCTTAGCTTATATCCTATATGAAAGCCCTGCAGAGGCTGCCAAATTTGATCCAAAAATAGCTTCGATTCGATCTCTATTCCTCTAACCCTCGCTTTGGGACGATTTACGTTTTGATACACGGAGGTAGGCAGCCTGCTTCCGCCGTTTCCGTAAGGAAGCTGGAATTCCCCCTTATATTGTAAATCTATAAAATTTCTATAATCCGTTTGGAATAAATTCAATGTAACGAAGCTTGGCGAATTATGAAGCGTAAAGGCAATCTCTTTAGTCTTTGCCGTTTCTTTTTTCAAATCCAAATTCGGATATATCGAAAAATCGGGGTGCTGAAACGTAAAGTAAATTTCATCCGAGGTAGGAGCCCTAAATCCGTTTGCGTATTTAAGCTGAATTCTAAAAAAATCGAGCGGATCGATATTCGTAGATAAAGAATATGAGCTTGCCGAATATTTTCTTTTTTGCGAAGCCAAATACACGGCGTTGGCTTCGGCATTGGCGTCTCTATGAGCTTTTATCTCGTCGTTAGACGGAGTGCCCGGAAGCGGCGTGTATGGAACGAACATCCCGATAAACAGATCGGTCGGAATTTTAGGTGTAACGCCCGGGGTATATGAGGGATTATGTTTAATCCTATCGTATCTATAATTGAGATCGAAGCCTAAAATGTCGTTTATTTGAAAATCATCTCCCACATAAAGCGCTCCCGTTTTGGTCTCGACCGGAATAAGAAAGCTAAAAGGATCGTCTTCGTGACCGCAAAGCGATACATAGTCGTTTCCGTTGTATAATTTACATTTATCGGCATACCAAGTGCCTAGTATAGGAAAAGACGGATTGGTATTTGATATGCCGAAAAAGGTATTCGCCCACCATTGTTTATTAATGGGACCGTATCCTTGCCTATTTACCATTCGCTTATCGCTTTTGCTATAAAGACCGCCGTAGCTTAGGGTGTGCTCGGTGCTTTTTATATTAAAATCCTTGGTGAGATCGAGATTGAATTGCTTCGTGTCGGTGATTAGATCCCTATCTTTCCAGTTATTATCCACAAATCCGTGTTGAGTAGGCAGTAAAAGATAATCGCCGTTGCTGTCTTTCGGGTTTATTACCGCATAATTTCCTTTGCCGTTAGGCGTAGGGGCAGGGGTAAGATCGTAGTGCTGATAACTCCACGTATTCATATCGAATAGATCGATACCTTTGGAGCAGTCGTAGTTATCGCAATTGACTAAGACATCCGAGACGCCGCCCCTCATAGTGTTTTCTTGCCCGTCGTAAATATCGGTATCCAGCTCCTCTCCGCGACTGTCCGTTACTATCGGCATAAATCCCCATTTTAGTCCTTGCTTCAGCTCGCCTCCGTATTTATCCACTAACTTTCCGTTTTCTAAATGAAGCCCCGCGGGATTTGAAATCCCCGCGCAGTTATCGCCTTCGCAATACTCATCCGTTCTCGCTTTTAGCTTAATGTGTTGCTTGTTATAGCTAAATTTTAAGCTATCCCATAAAGGCGTTTCATCAAAATTTTCATAAGAAAATGAGTAGTTTTTTCTTTCGCTTCTATCGTTGGTATGTCGTATGTCATTAGTCAAGGCTCCCCAAGGAGTTTGCGTATTATAAAGAGCAAATTGATTCGACCAGTCTATTCCCTCTGATTTTATATTAGACTTATCGTATCCTAGGCTAAATCTATCGGTATCGGTAGGCTGAAAGCCAAATTTTACCAATGTGCTTTTTTTGTAAATTCTATAAGGATCAGGCTTTTCTCTAACTTTTCTTATAACGGTAGGATCATATTTTTTATATCCCCAGTTTTTTAGTTCATGTCCTTCTCTATCGGTGTGAATAGCCAAAAGATCAAACCACTTAAACCTAACTGCAGCTGCGTGGCTTTGCCAGTTTTGTCTATCCGCACTTTGATACCCGCGCTTAAATCCGTAATACCAATCCTTTTCCGTTAGATAATCTCTCGCATCCTTTGTCTCAAACGCTACTGAGCCACCTAGCGCGCCCGAGCCTCTTTTTACCGAATCTGCACCTTTAGTGATATCTACCTGTCTTACGTTTTCAACCTCAACGCCGTTTCTAGTGTTGTTGAAATTTCCGTATCCTTCAAAGAGATCTTTGAAACCTTGCGAGCTTAACGTTTCTGCCTGGCGAAGTCCATCAATACTTATATCTACACGATTTTCATCTACTCCGCGGATCGAGTAGCCACTAGCACCGAATCTTCCACTTTCGACAACTGAAACGCCGGTTTCGTGACGAACCATATCTCTACTATCGCTAACTTGCTCTTTGGCGAGTTGCTTGGCGCTCTTTTTTGTTTCGCCGACTTTTTTGGTAAGCGGGTCGCTCTCTACGTTTCCCGTAACATTGATCTGCCCTAAATTTTGGGAGTTGCCTTCGTTATCATCCTGTGCAGCTAAAGTGGCCGCGCACAAACAAAGCGTTCCTGCCGCTGCAATGGAAAACCTAAATAAGCTCATTTTGATCCTTTTATAATACTATTTCTCATAGGCGTTATTAAAAAGAGCAGTATATTAGTGAAAAATTCTTTAAATTTAAATTAAAAAGAATTTATTTATCATTTATAGTTATAAAATTTAATTAAATTTAAAGAATTCCCGGGCTTACGCCTTTATCTCCTAAATTTGCATTTTTTAAAATTACAGATTTTTACTTTAAATTTAAAAGCATTTTTATTAAATACATGCGATGAGACGGTGAGTAAATTTTAAAATTTTAACTTCAGAAATTTTAAAATTTTATCATAAGTGAGCGGAATTTTATCTACGCGTAGTATATAGCTGGCATCATGACAGATTAGTATTTCTGGAAAGCTACGCCTAAGATAATTTATAAAATTTAGAATTTTAAAATTCTAAAATTTGATAGCTCGCTGATTGCGTAGTCTTGTTTGCGCGCAAGCATGCAAGCTTCACGGATTAAGGCGCGCTCGGTGCGATGTCGTGCTTATCATCGATGAGTTCTGCTTCGTTTAATTGCTTGTATTCGTCGCAGCCGATCTGCTCTGCTAAATCGCATGCTTTCCCGTAAAATTCTTTTGCTAAGGATCTATCTTGTTTAATGTGCCATCCATTTTTGTATAAATCCCCGAGATAACTACACGAGTCCGCATCCCCGCTCTCGCAAGTATTTTTAAGCAAATTTAGCCCGCCTTGATATAGGCTTTCTGCTTTTTGGTAATTATTTGCTTTGTATAAGTCTCCCGGAATCAAGCACGCCGCCGCCCTGCCGCCATCACAAGCCCTATGGTATAAATCCGCAGCCTTTTTGAAATCCTTCTCTACGCCCCTGCCGTCTATATATAGATCCGCTAGGCGCTGACACTCATATAAGTCGCCTTCATCGCATTTCTTTTGATTCATTTGAGCTTTCTTTTGGTACAAAACAGCCGCTTTTTATATAGAATCTCCGCCTTTTGCAAGTCCTGTCTGACCTTGTCGCCGTTTTTATATAAATATGCAAGGTTATTGCACATATCTGCATCACCGTTATCGCAAATCATTTGACGCAAAACCATAGCCTTGTGCTTGTCTCTTGTTGGGGCGCCGATACCGGATTCGTATAAAATTGCAAGCAAATCGCACGAAAGCATATTGCCGCCATCACAAGCCTTTTGATGCAGGCTCGCCGCCTTTTGATAATTTTGTCTAACGCCATAGCCTTCGAAGTATAGTCCTGCAAGCTCATAGCAGCCGGTCATATCTCCGCTCTCGCAGGCTTTTTGATAAAAATCCGCCGCTTTTTGATAGTTTTGAGTGATGTTCCTGCCAAATCTATATAAGTTCCCGAGCCTATAGCAGCTTCTCGTATCTCCGCCGTCGCAGCTGCGCTGCCACATTTTTATCGCTTTAGAATAATCGCCGCTTTCATAGAGCTTGTCCGCGTCTTCAAAGACTCCACCCATACAAAACATAGCTATAACGGCTAGATAAAGATATCTTTTCATTTAATCCCTTTGAAATTTCTGTAAATCTACTCGCACGTTCACGGCGCAAAATTCTATATCTAACTTTTTATGATCTCGGTTTGCGCACGGGTTTAGCGCGCGGCTAGCCCTAGCAGAACCGAGGCCGCGCCTAGCTCTCCTTTAAAAGCTTAGTTAGCGCCGTGCCGCTTTCATCGTGTTTGCGGATATTTTTATAAATTTTATTGAAATAAATTTCTAAAAATTCCTGATCGTTGATCCTCTCTTCACCCTTTTTCGGCTCGATCTTTTGGTATTCGCCGCTGCTTTGCAGCTCGAATGCAAGCTCGTTATCGCTTAGCTGAAGCTTTAAAATTTCTTTGAGCTTATTTTGCAAATTTTCGTTGTAAATCGGGCTCATCAGCTCCAGTCTGCGCTCCAAATTTCGCGGCATCCAATCCGCACTCGCGATGTATAGGCTGGGCTGCGCGTGCGCGAAGTAAAAAATTCTAGCGTGCTCCAGGTATTTGCCGACGATCGAGATCACGCGGATATTTTCGCTAACGCCCTTAAGCGCCGGGCGCAAGCAGCAGATACCGCGCACGATGAGATCGATCTTTACGCCCGCGGCGCTTGCTTTATACAGCGCCTTGATCATGTCGCCGTCGACAAGAGCGTTCATCTTAGCGATGATCCTGCCGGCAGAGCCCTTTTTTTCCTCGTTTTTTATCATCGCCAGGAGCCGCTCTTTGATCTGCATCGGCGACATAGAGAGGTTGTCTAGCTTGCGGTTTTTGTTGTAGCCAGAGAGGATGTGGAAGAAATTCGTCGTGTCCTTATCAAAGCGGTCGCCGCAGGTAAAAAAGCTCACGTCGGTGTAAATTTTAGCGCTCGAGCCGTTGTAGTTGCCCGTGCCTAAGTGGATATAAAATTTTAATTTGCCGTCCTCTTTTTTGATGATCTGCGTTACCTTGGCATGGACTTTAAAGCCCGTGATGCCGTAGATCACGTGCGCGCCCGCGTCTTCGAGCGCCTTTGCCCAGTGCAGGTTGTTTTCCTCATCAAACCTCGCCTTAAGCTCGACCATCACCGTTACCTGCTTACCGTCGCTTGCGGCCTCGATCAGGCTCTGGACGATCGGGGAGTTTTTCTCCACCCGGTACAGCGTCATACGGATCGAGATGACTTTCGGATCCTTGGCGGCCTCTTTGATGAGCTTTTGCACCGGATCGAAGCTCTCGTAAGGATGGATCAGCAGGATATCCTCCTTCTCCATCGCGCTCATAACGGAAGTGTTTTCGTTAAAGGGGGGCAGCGTCTTTGGCAGATACTGAGGATGGGCTAGAAAGGAAAAATCCTTATTGGAAGCGATCTCCCAAAGCCCGTCCAGCGTAAGCGGCACGGCGCATTCATATATATCTTTGTAAAAAATTTTAAGATGAGAATTTAGAAATTCCAGCAGTTCGGCATCGGCGTCCTTTTCGATCTGAAGCCGTACGAAAGCCCCCTTGCGGCGCAGCTTAAGCCCCGCTTCTAGGATCATCATAAAATCGTCCGCTTCCTCCTCCTCGATCACGATGTCGGCGTTTCGCGTGACGCGGAAGGCTGCGGAGCTAAGAAGCTTGTAGCCGGGGAAAATTTCCTCCGCGTGGCGCTTTACGATAGTGCCGATCGGCACGTAGGTATTTTGCGCGACCTGCACGAAGCGCGGGATCACGCGCGGAATTCTAATCATTCCAAAATGTACCGACTCGGGCGCGCCCTCATCGCAGAGCTTGACCGCGAGGGAGAAGCTGAGATTATTTAGATGCGGGAACGGATGGGTCGCATCGACTGCGATCGGGACGATGACGGGCATTATCTGCGAGAAAAAAAACTCGTCCGCCGCAGGCTTGAGCTCGGGCTGCAACTCGTCGTAACTTTTGATAAAAAGCCCGTTTTTACAAAGCTCCTTTTGGATTCCGAAATACTGCTGCTCAAGCTCGGTTTGCTCGTTTCTTAAATAGGAGCGGATCGCGCGTAGCTGCTCAAGAGGCGTCATCTCGTCATCGCCGCTGGTTATAACGCCGGCGGTGAAAAGCTGCTTCAGACCCGCCACGCGGATCATATAAAACTCGTCTAAATTAGTGCTGTAAATCGCTAGAAATTTTAATTTTTCAATTAGCGGGATATCCTTTTTGCATTGTTCCAGCACGCGGGTATTGAAGCGTAGCCAGCTTAGCTCGCGGTTTATAAAATTATTTTGCGTTTGCATAAAAACTCCTTTTTGAATATTAATTCTAAGATTATAGCCCAATTAAGATTAAATTTTAAAGCCCAAATTTTAAGAGCTTGCAAGTGGGGCAATTTAGTATTTAAAATTCTGCTCTAATTCCCTATTTTTCCTAAATCCTTGCACATTTGCGCGTCGCCGTCTTTGCAGCCCAGCTTTAAATACCGCCTCAAATATAAAATTTGCTCTTCCTCCTCCTCGCTCATATCGAATACCCATTTGCACGCCTCCTTTACATTACCCTTATCGCAAGCCTTCTTGCAAAAATTTTTGCCTTTATTTTTATCTACTTTAGCCCACAACAGCAATCCGTAAGCGTAGCACGAAGGGTAATGCTCTCCGTTGCAGCCGATTTCATAAAATTTCATAACCTCATTTATATTCTCATTCTCTCTGTTTAAGGATGTGGCAAAGTGCCCGCATCCTGCGGGATTTCCTGCATCGCAGGATCTTTTAAAATACTCTTTTGCCACAAGCTCATCCTTTTTTACGCCCTCGCCGTAAAAATATAAAAGCCCGTAATCGTCGCAAAATTTCGCGTCCAGCTCGCAAGCTCTTTCGTAATATGTCTTGATTTTCGCGTGTTTTTCGTCCAAAGAAGTAAGCGAATACGCTTGCCCCATAAAAATGCAGCCTTTGGCATATCCCAAACTGCATGATTTTTCAAAAAATTCCAATGCCAAATCGTCGTTTTTTCGTACGCAAGATCTATTATTTAGAATTAAAGCCGCCAAATAGCATGCTTCGCCGTCGCCGCTATTACATTTCTTTAAATTTAAATTGTAAATATCGCACGAAGGCGCCCCTAGAGAATAAATTTCGCTTACGCTCGCGGCTTTCAAAAACAGAGCCGATACGAGTATAAAAAATAGCGCTTTCATTTTAATCCTTACGAATGATATAAATTTAAATTTAGATCGGCAGGCGACGTAAATTTTATCTCTTTGCTAGCGGCTGCGCTTTGGTTGAGTTCTGTCGCGGCTTGCGTTATTAAAAGTGCCAAAATTGCGGGATAAAATTCTTTCATTATCACTCTTTGCCCTTCTTTGGATTTGCCATCTTTTACTCCTTGGTTGAATTTGCGTCGTATTTATCACTTATTTCCCAAAAGGCTTTTTTCGCACACTTTACGGGATCGTGTTCCTCCTGATCTCGTAAGCAGTTTTCTAAAGCCATCTTTAGCGCGCAAGATTTTAGTTTAAATATTTTTTCTTTTTCTAGATGCTCTGAATATTTTTCGCAAGCTATAGCGTAATTATGTGCCGCTCTTTTGACATTGCCTCTTATCGCAATATCATGTATACCGAGGTTAAAACAAGAGGCTGCAATACCTGCCTTGCAAGATTTTTCTAAGGGCACAAAAGCCGCTTCACGCATACCGAGCTCTAAACCCATAACATAGCCCAAATCATCGCATTTTTCCATATTACCGCTATCGCATTTTTTAGATAAAATTTCTATTAGTTTAGTGCATGAGCTATATTTGCCGTTTCCTTTGTTGCATTCGTTATAAAGATTTTGTTCCTCTGCCGTAGATTTGGCAAATGACGGATACGACAATATCATAATCAATAAGAATAAAATACCGATACTTCTCATTTCAGCTCCTCTACAGTTCTTTTTAAAAGAGCTTTGCCTTTTATTATCGGATTGCATTCTTTATCTTTTAAACAGCTCTTTAATTCCTCATTCATTCTACAAAAAAGCTCACTATTCTTCAGCTTGCTATCGCATACTTTTTCAAAACTCTTAATTGCTCTTTGTATATTGCCGTTAAATTCTATATCTTCCCAACCTAGCCCCATGCAATATTCGATAAGGTTAGCATCGCACAGCTTAATCAGATATTTCATAGCTTCCTCTTCTCTAAACAAAGATTGTAAAAAATCACTCTGTATAGTACATGAGCGCATATCGTCGTTCTCACACTCTTTAGATAAAATTTCAACGAGTTTATTGCACGAACCGTATTTTCCGTCACCGTAATCGCAGGATTTAAAAAGCATCCTTTGCTCTTCGTTATTAAAATCCTCCAACTTTATCAAGCTTGTCAAATGCGATTTTGCTGCAGCAGGAATCGCCGCAAATGCCGTTATAAACGCAAATAACGAAATTTTAAGATAAAATTTTTTCATTAGCACTCCTTGTTTTAAGCGACGATTATATTTAAAAATTTTTAGCTGCTTCTTAAAATTTAAGAGGCATGGCGGTGCGATAAGTGCACCGTAATCACGTCCCGCCTGCGCTTAGATTAAATTTTAAAATTTCACCGTGCGTTACGCACGTAAATTCCGTAATCTGCCGCCAAATTTTAGCGGCAAAGCAAGCAAAGCAGAATAGAATTTTATAAAATTACTCACTCGCAGCGCTGTTTATTACGCATCTGCTACGCTACTCGTTTTGTGTCGCTTCTTTTTTTTGCCGCTAGTTTCGCCACCGTTTCGCATCTGCCGAACTGCCTACCGAACCGCTCATTTTGATGCATGGCACCCGCCGCCCACACTTAAATGAAATTTTAAAATTTCGCCGCCCGCTACGCACGAAAACTCCATAATCCGCCGTAAAATTTCGCTCGCAACGGGTCTAAGTTACGCGGGCATAATCCGTCGCCCTACTTCCCGTCTAAATTTAAAATTTCACTCGAAATTTCATCTATCGTCGCGTTGAAATCCTGCGCCAGCGCGCGCTTTAGCTCCTCTTTCGCCGCCATCATATCGCGCACGATCGCAGCTTCAAACTCCTCTCGGTTCAGCGCCTCGTCGCCCTTAGCAAACGCAAAATCCAGCCCAAACCACGTAGCCACGGCAAACGCAGGCACGCACACCACCGCGCCCGGGCCGCACACGAGCCCCGCACTACCGCTAGTCGCGCTGGCGCCCACCTTAGTAAGGGTCTTCGCGCCCGTCTTGGCCGCAGTTTTAGCAAGGCTCTTGCTTATCAGCTTTGCACCCAGCACGCCGCCCAGCACCCCTAGCCCCGTCCCGCTCGCGCGATACGCCTTGCTTTTTAGGCTGAAGCTCTGCGTGACGTTGAGATCGATTTTCGCGCCGTATTTTTTGAGCGTAAAATTTAGCGAGCTCTCATAATTTTTGACGTTTGCCGCAGCGATTTTAGCGATATTCTCGCCGAAATCCTTCGGAAAGCTTTCGCTTACGAAGAGCGCAAATTTCTCATTCAGATACGCCCCCGCATCATCGTCCCACACGCCGTGCCACAGCACCAGATAATCGCTCAGAAACGAGTAATTGAAATCCGCCATTTTCTGCGCACTAAGCCTCGCGCCCTCGTCGTAAACGGCGTCGATGTAGCTATTCAGCGCGGATGCGGCGTTTGCTTCTGCGGCGAAGCGCGTGGCGTTTAGCTCGCCTCTTAGCGCATCCGCCTCGCGAGCGCTTAAGATCAGCCGCTCGCCGCTTTGCAGCACGATCTGCACGCTCGTCTCGACCGCGCTTTTAGGATGCACGCTCTCCGAGCCGCCGCCTGCCGTGCGCGTCTGCGCGGCGCAGATCAAACACAGCGTGACGTAGGCAAGCGCGAAGATCGTGCCGCTAAAGTGCCCTATTTTGGGCGCAGCCCGCGGCATAAAAAGCACGAAGGCGCAAAGATGCAAGATCGCGCAGTAAAAGAGGAAATCTCCCGCGCAGATCAGAAACAAAAGAGCGATTTTTAGCGCGCTAGGGCTCTGCGACAGCGCCAGCTCGAACAGCGCGTTTTTGTAAAATTTCAAAGCGTAAATTTCATTTAGCAGAGCGGATTTGAAGTGTACTTGCGGCGCGGTAGATTTTAAAATTTCAAAAATTTCAGCTACCGATGCGGGGCTGGTCGCGGATTTTTCAGCAGGACTGTCGGCAGCCATACTCGGTGCGGCGGGATTTTGGGTTAAATTTTGCGCTGCGGCGGGGCTAGTCGTAAAATTTTTAGCGTTGATTTGCGGTGCGGCAGCGGTATTTGCCTTTGAATTTTCAGCCGAGGCGTACACCGCCCTGACGGAGCCCGCTTTAAAATTTGCGGTCGAAGCAGTAGGTTTTTTGGCGGCGTTCGGCACGTACTTGACGGTATTATCCGTCTCGGAATTTCCGACAACTATGGCGGCGTTGTTCGCCGCGGAATTCTTAGCGGAATTATCTGTTGCTAAATTTCCGACGGATGCGGAAACCCTATTCCTCGCAGAGTCTTCGGCGGACGAAGCGGTGCGGGCGGGCGGAGTAAAATTTATCGCGGAATTTAAAGAGTGTGCGGCTGGATACGCAGCGTCCGCGAGCCGCAAATAGGCTAAATTTATGGCGAAATTTACCGCTACGGCGAGCATTGCAAGCAGCAAAATACTAAGTTTGAGCGATAAAATTCTAGGATTTTTAATCTCTTTTAGGCTGAGCTTAAGCACCGCTAGACGCATCAGAGCAAGCCCCGCTGGCAGTGCAGCTAGCGTCACGAACAGCTCCACGCCGCGCAGATCCGCTAGACCTATCGCCAAAGTGACGCTTAAGAGGATCGCGCCCGTGAAGGCTAAAACTCCGCTTATCAGCCTGCCTCTAAAAATTTTAATCAAAGTCCCGCCACTGCGAAATAGCGCTGCGTTGGCGCGCTGCTTCGCCTCGTAAAAAAAGCTAAATAGCACCCGAAATAGCGCGCAAGCCCAAAACGCCGCCAGCGCGCAAAAGCCCGCGTCGTCCAAATCCTGCGCGTAAAGCGCGAAGCAAAAAACGCTAACGATCAGCGCTAGCCTAAGCGCTATTTCACAGATCCAGCGGCGCGTCGTCGTCATCGAGCCTATTTGCCTCATTAATCTTTGGAATGCCCATCTCTTCGATATTTAAAGGCGGCGCGGGTTTAAATTTCGCCTCATCCTCTTGCGCTTCAAAAGGTGGCTCATCGTTTTCATTGCTATCATTATCTTCAACATGTGTGCCGCCCTCGCGTAGTACGTTACTCACACTTTGCGATGTGCCCTCTGCGCCTTGCCACGCGTCTTTTGCGCCCCGCGATATGTCTTTTGCGCCTTGCAGAGTGTCCGCTAAATTTTTATGCACGCCCTCTGTTTCGGGCGCGACGCCGCCCGCTATTACATCATCTAAATTTTGCCCCTCAAATTCTTGCTTTTGCGGTGCGCGCTGCACCTCTGCTAAGCCCTGCTCCACGCTAAATTTAGACTCGCCGTCTATCTCCTCGTCGCTTTCGCCAAAGCTAGGCATCTCATCAAAATCGATATTTACTCCGAAATTTCTGGCACTAGCGGAGCTTGTGTTTAAGCTTACGCCGCTATTTTGCGCTTCGTTAAAATTTTGAGCTTCATTAAAATTCTGCGTTAAATTCTGCTGCAAATTCTGCGCCGTATCGAGGCGCGGCACAGCAGGCTCCTCAAAGCCCTGATCTTGTAGCTGCGAGACGTAGTCGAGATTGTCATTTTCGTTAAAGATTGCGCTCTCGCTGGGCTCGCCGCCGAAGCTCGTATCGACAAAGCGGGTAAATCTGCCCTGAAAGCCCACCTCAATCGTCCTGCCCGCCTCGCCTGAGCGGTTTTTGCCGACGATGATTTCGGCTTTTTCCTGATAGTCGTTGCGCCTAAATACGGGCTCGCCCGCGTCCTTGCCCTCGGCCTCCAGCCGCGAAATGCGCTCGCGCTCCATCTGCTCCTTATAAACCTCGTCGCGATAGACGAAAAGTATGATGTCGGCGTCCTGCTCGATCGCGCCGCTTTCGCGCAGATCGCTTAGCATCGGGCGTTTGTTCGAGCGCGCCTCGAGCGAGCGGTTTAGCTGCGATAGCGCGATGATCGGGATGTTTAGCTCGCGCGCTAAGAGCTTGAGCCCGCGCGAAATTTCGGCGATTTGTAGGTGGCGCTCGGAGTAGTTACTCGTGCTCGTCATAAGTCCGATGTAATCGATCACGCAAAGCTCGATATTGGCGTCCGCGGATTTGAGCTTGCGTAGCTGGGTGCGGACTTGGTGGATGTTTACATAGCCGCTGTCATAGACGAAAAGAGGCATATTCAGCACCGCATCGCAAGCGTCGTTGAAGCGCGTCCAGTCGTCGTCGCTGAGCTTGGCGCTCATTATGTCGCTTAGCGGGATCGAGCTAAGCGCGCTTAGTATGCGATACATCAGCTGCACGGAGGGCATCTCGAGCGAGAAAAATACGACGCCTTTGCCGCTTTGCAGCGTTTTCATCATTAAATTTAACGCAAAGGCGGTCTTTCCCATACCTGGGCGGGCGGCGATGATGATGAGCTCGCCCGGTTTTAGCCCCTTCGTGCAGTCGTTTAAGAAGCGAAAGCCAGTATCAAGCCCCACGAGCTCCGAGCCTGCGAGCGCCTTTTGACGTTTCAGCTCCTCTACCACGTCAGCGATGATCTCGTGCGATTTTTTGATGCCGCCGTGGCGCTCCTCGTCGATGAGCTCGTAAATTTTGGAGCTGATCTTATCGGCGGTGTCTTTGCTGCGCACGGCTTCGTTTACCATCGAAGGGATCTCGTGCGCGACCTTGATTAGCGAGCGCTTGATCGATTTTTCGCGCAGCTCGAGCGCGTATTTTGGGGCGTCGACCACGCCGCTAGTGGCTACGACCTCGGTAAATGCGCCATCGTCGTAGCGCTCGGCCAACCATTTTTTAACGAAGCTCGGCGCGATCGGCTCGTTGTGCGAGGAGCACTTGACGATCGCCTCGTAGATGTCGGCGTGCGGCTTGTAGAAAAAATCGCCGACTGAGATTATCTCGCTCAGCTCGCCGTATGCGTCCTCGTTTTGCAAAAGCGAGCTTAAAATCGCGCGCTCCATATCCAGATCGTATAAATTTGCAGGCATATTCTGCTTCGTTGCCATCGCTTCCCCTCGTTTCGCTTTAAATTCTATAAAATTTCAAGCTCGCCTCCGCAAATCTCTGCGGCGCGATAATTTTAAATTTTATAGAATTGAAATCTCGCCTCTTAGCAAAATTCTATTGGGCAAAATTTTATTAATTTCGACCGCTTTAAATTTTGCTATCTAAAATTTCATCCTCGGAATTTTCGCCTTTAAAATTCTGCGAGCTTTAAATTTCGCCCTTTGAAATTTTGACTCTTAAAATTTCGCTCGCCTTAAATTTTAGGTGCAGGACGAAATCCAGCCGGATGAAATTTCGCGGCGTATCGAAAGTTCATCCGTCAAGATTCCGCTTTGCGGCACGGAATTCTACCGTTTAAAATTTCGCGCAGTAAATTCTGCACTATAAAATTTTGCTTCAAATCGCGAGTTTTAAATTTTAAAATGAAATTTCAAGGCAAAATTCTGGAACCAGGATTCTAACCCGAAATTTCAAAGCCAAAATTTTAACTCAAAATTTCACGCGAAATTTCAGCGCTAAGATTCTAAGCCCAAAATTGCAAACCAAAATTCCAAGCCGTATTCCAAAGGCCGAAATTTAAAAGCACCGCCTCAGGATGAAATTTTAAAATTTCAAGGCGTCGCCTCAAAGCGCAAATTTCAAAATCTCACGCTAAAACGCGCTGTACCTATGAGCCTAGCAAACCGCGATGAGCCCAAGCGCGCCAAAATTCAGAGCCGAGCCGCCCAAGCCACAAATAATAGCGACATTTAAAGCTGCTAGGCGCCCCCGCAGCTCTCACGCTCCTTCGCGAGCCCGCACCTCGTCCTCGACCTCTTGCAAAAACCGCTCCACGAGCTTGCTCTCATCGAGTTTGGCGACCACTTCGCCGTGGCGCATCACGATGCCGCGCCCGTTGCCGAATGCGATCGCCACGTCCGCGCCCTTCGCCTCGCCGATCGCATTTACGACGCAGCCCATGACGCTGATATTTAGCGGCGTTTTGATATGCGCGGTTTTTTCTTCGACGATTTTGATCGCGCTTAGCAGATCGCTTTGCAAACGCCCGCAGGTAGGGCACGAGATGATATTGACGCCGCTTTTTTGCACGCCCGCATCCTGCAGGATCGCGCGCGCGACGCGGATCTCCTCCTCAAGCTCGCCCGTGATGCTCACGCGCATCGTATCGCCGATCCCTTCCATCAGAAGCGTACCCAGCGCGATCGCGCTCTTGATGCTCGCGTGAAATTTTGTCCCCGCCTCGGTCACGCCCAGATGAAAAGGATACTCGCACAGCGGGCGCAGCGCGCGATACGCAGCCACCGTGCTCGGCGCGTCGGAGGTCTTAAGCGAGATCGCGATGTCGCTAAAGTCCTCGTCTTGCAGTAGCGCGGCGTTATACAGCGCGCTTTGCACCATTGCTTCAGTGCTGCGGCCGTATTTTTGCTCAAACTGCTCCTCGAGTGAGCCCAAATTTACGCCGATGCGGATAGGCAGGCTGCGAGCTTTGCACGCGCGCACGACCTCTTTAATGCGGTCCTTGCCGCCGATATTGCCCGGATTGATGCGGATAGCATCGACGAATTCCGCAACCTGTAGCGCCAAGCGAAAATTAAAATGGATGTCCGCTACGATGGGAAGCGGCGAGCTTTTTTTGATACGCGCGAGCGCGTCCGCGTCCGCTTTATCGAGCACGGCACAGCGCACGATGTCGCAGCCAGCGAAATACAGGCGGTTAATCTGCTCTAGCGTGCCCTCCACGTCCTTCGTTTTAGAAAAGCTCATCGACTGCACGGAGATGGGCGCGCCGCCGCCGATTTTGACGGAGCCGACGGAGATTTGGCGGGTCGGATAGCGATTTTTCAAATTTAAGCCTTTAGAATTTTTTGCGCTATTTTATTCAAAACGGGGTTAAAATTTAATAATTCGCACTCGCCAGCCGCCGTATAATTTCACCTGCAAAATTTTACCCGCTAAATTTTGCTTTCGCGCTTGCAAAAAATTTCATTTCGCCGCGAAATTTGAGCGAATAGAGTTCTATAAAATTCCGCCATCTAATAAAATTATAAAAATTCCAGCAGCAGGCGAAACTCTACAAAATTTGATGGCAAGCGAAATTTAATAAACCACGCAGCCAAGCAAAATTCCGCGAATTTAGTAGGCGGGCGAAGCCCTACAATGCAAAATTACGAAATTAAGCTCTGAAATTTCGGCGAAATTTTAACCGCAGTATCGTCGCAGTACCCGTTCGCGCAGGACAAGCGTAATCCGATTTATCTCAGTAGCACGGCATGCAACCGTGAAATTTCAAAGCAAGTGGATGAAATATGAAAAATTCTATCTTTAATTGCAGCAGTAGGGAGTATTGTTTCGCACGGCGGCAAAGCCGAAAAAACGTCAGCCGTTCGTGTTTTTGCAATGCAAGCGTCGTTCTTACAGAGGAAGCAAAATTAAACCGCCTATGCATATAAATTGCGCTGGCGTGCGCCGCTTAGATTAGCGCACTAGCTCCATATTCACCTTGACCCTGCTCATCTTATCTTGCAGCATATCCATCACCGACTCATTGCGCGACGAAGCGTCATCCGTCGGGGCTTCGTGCTGCTGCCACTTGCTTTTCGGCGCGGCAGGACCCCACTGCGACGAAAATATCAACCCGCGCTTTTTCTCGGTCTCAGGCGCAGGCTCATACGGCTGTGGAGCGGGCTTCGCCCAACGCTCATCATAACGCATCGCAGCACCTTGTCCTAGCGCATTACTTCGCTCCGGCGACGGTATTTTACTAAACGCGCTACCGCCAGGGCGCTCTATCGCACGGCTAGAGCGAGCAGATGTGGGAAGATAGGGCGCGCGGGCATTTTGACGAGCCGTATACTTCGTGGCGCTCGAATGAGATGCAGCTGTATGCCCCATAGCGCCAGAACGAGTTGCACTATAGCCGTAGCGAGCTCGTGCGTCTACGGTTTTGCCGGTCTGATCATCTGCGCCTCCGTGAGTTTGCACGCTTGCATTTCTCCGCATATCTGCACCTCTGTAAGTTCGCGCAGTATCGCGGGCGCTTGGCGCCTCATCCTCATAGATACGGGTCTTTGGCAAACGCATCAGCGTCGCGACTAGACTCTTGCTAGCTCCATTCTGACTGCTTGATTGATTGGCTGAGCGCCTAGATGCTTTATTTCTCGCAGAATGCGATGCGAAATTTTGCCCGGGATTTTTAGTAAAATTTTTCGCACTTTTTCGCATGGAATTTTTAGCGGAATTCCTAGACGCACGCGTATTTTTTGTGAGCTTGGAATTTGAAAGGCTTTTAGCATTTACAGGTTTTTTAACATACTGCTCGGTAGAGGATTTTGCCGAGGTATTTTTACTCGGATGATCTTTGGCTCGTAGATTTTGAGATGAAATTTTATATTTATGGTTTTGCAACGCTGCAGGCGATTTGTGGCTTTGCTGCGCAGCAAAAACGCTAGAAAAGCTCGGCAAAATGAACGCAATTAAAAAGATACGAGCTAAATTTTTCATCGTTTTCCTTTCAATGGATTTTAGGCGAAATTTAGCAAAGCTTAGATTAAGCCGCGTTAAATTTAATGAGTGAGGCTATGGAATTTCAGCTCTAATTCCAAGCCGTATCGCTAAACAAAACATTGATAAAGGCTAAGCTTTAAAAATTCCGCAGCTAGGATTCTATCTGGCAATAGAATTTTATTACACTAAAAATATTACGTCACGGCAAAAATTTTATCTTGTAAATGTTTAAGCGGGAGGGCTGATAAA
Organism: uncultured Campylobacter sp.; assembly: GCA_963522285.1. Classification (GTDB taxonomy): domain Bacteria; phylum Campylobacterota; class Campylobacteria; order Campylobacterales; family Campylobacteraceae; genus Campylobacter_B. The sequence goes on along the minus strand of CAUQWV010000009.1, from coordinate 26,688 downwards.
ATTTTAAAGCTTTAGAATTCTGCGCTTAAATTTTGAGTGGCAAGTCAGAATTTAAGGTAAAAAGCAAGCTCAGATAAGGCTTTTAAATTAAAGGATAATGCAGCAAAACCGCAAATTTGCGGTAAGATACGAAATTTATCAGATCATGCAGTGACTAAAAATTACACCACTTAATCGCTAATTCACAATAAATCGCCGCGCTTCAGACGTATCTAGAAACGCGGCACATATCATTTTAGCGGCGTGTAGCTACAATATCGCCGCACAAAGGCATTGCGGAACGCTGCAAAATCTCACAGCGCCACAGCAAGGCGTATAGGAGCGCCGAATGACGCTCCTATAGGGCTACATCATTCCGCCCATTCCACCCATGCCGCCCATATCAGGCATTGGAGGCATTGCAGGTTTCTCCTCTTTGATCTCACTTACGGTCGCTTCGGTCGTTAGAAGCAAGCTTGCGACAGAGACCGCGTTTTGAAGCGCGATACGCTCGACCTTGACCGGATCGATGATACCTGCTTCAAACATATTGACATACTCGCCGTTTGCGGCGTTGAAGCCGAATTTTTTGTCTGAGCCTTGCTCGACCTTATTAGCTACGACGCCTGCGTCAAATCCCGCATTTTCTGCGATCTGGCGAAGCGGAGCGAAAAGCGCGCGCTTAACGATGTCTGCGCCGATAAGCTCATCGCCGCTTAGAGCTAGTTTTACGCTAAGTCCAGCTCTGATTAGAGCAGCGCCGCCGCCGATTACGATACCCTCGTCTACGGCTGCTTTGGTTGCGTTTAGAGCGTCGTCCACGCGGTCTTTTTTCTCTTTCATCTCAGTTTCGGTCGCAGCGCCCACCTTGATAACCGCAACGCCGCCGCTAAGCTTAGCCATGCGCTCTTGAAGCTTCTCTTTGTCGTAATCGCTCGTAGTCTCGGCGATTTGAGCTTTGATCTGCGAAACGCGCGCATCGATATCTTTTTTCTTGCCCGCACCGCCTACGATAGTGGTGTTATCTTTGTCGATCACGATGCGCTCGGCTTGTCCAAGATCGGCCATAGAAGCACTTTCTAGCGTTCTGCCAAGCTCCTCGCTGATGACGGTACCACCCGTTAAAATCGCGATATCTTCAAGCATCGCCTTTCTGCGATCGCCAAATCCAGGGGCTTTGACTGCCGAGATATTTAGCACACCGCGAAGTTTATTTACGACTAAAGTCGCAAGCGCCTCGCCCTCGATATCCTCGGCGATGATTAGAAGCGGTTTGCCGCTTTTTTGAACCTGCTCCAAAACCGGTAACAGGTCTTTTAAATTTGTAATTTTTTTGTCAAATAGAAGCACTAGCGGTGAGCTTAGCTCAACTAGCATTTTCTCGGCATTTGTAATGAAATATGGGCTTAGATAGCCGCGGTCAAACTGCATTCCCTCGACTACGTTTAACTCATCGTTGATCGATTTTGCTTCTTCAACGGTGATGACGCCGTCTTTGCCGACCTTCTCCATCGCATCTGCGATCAGATCACCCACCGCGCTGTCGTTATTAGCAGAGATCGTAGCAACCTGAGCGATCTCTTTTTTGCCACTTACTTTTTTAGAGGATTTTTTTAGCTCCTCGATAACCGCAGCGCTAAATTTATCCATACCGCGTTTAACCTCGATCGGATTTGCGCCCGCAGTTACGTTGCGTAGGCCCTCTTTAAAGATCGCATGAGCTAGCACGGTTGCTGTAGTAGTGCCGTCGCCTGCTTGATCGTTGGTTTTGCTCGCCACTTCGCGCACCAAAGAAGCGCCCATATTCTCTAGCGTGTCTTTTAACTCAATCTCTTTAGCGACGGTTACGCCGTCTTTTGTAATCGCCGGAGCGCCGAAGCTCTTTTGGATTAAGACATTGCGACCACGAGGTCCCATGGTGACTTTAACTGCGTCGTTTAGTTTTCTAACGCCCGCGTAGAGCTTGTTTCTTGCGTCGTCTGAAAAAATAATCTCTTTTGCCATTTTCAATCCTTTTTATTTAATTATGCCTAAAACATCTTCTAAATTTAAGATAAGGTATTTCTTATCGTCTAAGCTAATCTCGCTACCTGCGTATTTTGCAAACGCTACAGTATCGCCATTTTTGACGCCTTCACATTCGCTGCCGACGGCTACGATTTTGCCGGTCGAAGGCTTCTCTTTTGAAGCATTGTCGGGGATGATGATGCCCGAAGCGGTCTTTTTAGTTTCCTCCTCGCGCTCGATTAGAACGCGCTTGCCAAGTGGTTGAAATTTCATTTCAGTCCTTTCTTTGATTTGTGATTTCTAAAATTGGCACTCAATGTGTTTGAGTGCTAAGATTATATGCAAAATTTAAAATCTTGTCAATAGTTTATGAAAAATTTTTATAAAACTTTAGTGATTTAAACTCAAGTATTGAGATTTCAAACGTTAAATTTTAAGGGCTATAATACCCTCAAATTTTAAATTTTAAGGGGACGAAATGAAAATTTTCGGCATAATCGCAGGAATTTTAATCCTGCTTATCGTAGGCGCGGGCTGCCTATTTTTCAGCGATTTTGGCAACAATCTTGCTAAGCCTTACATAGAAAATTTGATCAAAGAAAAAAGCGGCCTTGACGTGAAGCTTGAGAAATTCGATCTAAATTTCGGCGATCTGGACATCAGCGCCAACGTAAATGACGCTGCAAACGTAAACGTAAAGGGCAAATACTCGCTTTTTGCACGCTCTTTCGATCTTAGCTACGACGCAAACGCGCACGATCTAGCCAAGCTCGGCATCAAAACGAGCGAAGGGCTAAGCCTCAAAGGGCAAATTTTAGGCGATCTTGGCAAATTCGGTATCAACGGCAGCGGGCGGATTTTTGATAGTAACGTAAAATTTTTAGCAAATTTAAAAGACCTCAAACCGCTTGATCTGCAAATCGATGCTAAGGGCCTAAACGTCGAAAAGGCCCTTGCCGTGGCCTCTCTGCCGATCTACGCAAAAGGAAATATCGACGTGCTCTCGGACATCAAAGCCGGAGGCAGCGGCGCGGAGGGCAACGCAAGTATCAAGAGTTCAAATTTGATCCTAAACGAATCTGCGTTTAAAGATATGAATATCTCCATCCCAAAGGGCGTGCAGATCACGCTAAACTCGGACATCACGGCGCAAAATGACGTCCTGCGAGCAACAAGCAAGATCGATTCGACTCTGGGCAAGATCAGCGCCGAAAAGTCGGAATTTGATCTGAAAAACAAAATTTTAAACTCCGATTTTAATCTGAATTTGCCCGATCTAGCGAAGCTCGAAAGCCTTATCGGGCGTAAAATTTCTGGCGACGTTAAAGCAAACGGAAATTTAAAGGCCGATTTTTCTACGCTTGAGCTTTCAAACTCGCAAATTTCAGCGTTTAAAGACGCGCTTAAAGCGGATGCGGAGGCCAAATTTGACCTGAAAAACAAAAACGGCGAGCTGTCCGCGAAGCTAAACGCAAACGATCTGGCCGCGCTGCAAAACATCCTGGGAGTGAAGCTGCAAGGCAAGGCAAACGGCGAGCTTAGCGCGGCTCTAGCGCAAAATGAGCTTAAAAATCTAAACTTAAATTTAAACGCTATGGGCGGCAACCTGAACGCGAGCGGAAATTTAAGCGATCTAAAGCTTAAGGCGAGCAATCTAAATCTGGCCGTGCTTTCGGCTCTGTTTTACGGTAGCGCCATCGGAAACGGCACGATAAACGGCGATGCGAAGTTAAGCTTAAAAGACGGTATCAACGGCACGGCGCAAATTTCGCTCGCTAACGGCGTAATTTTTAAGAAATTTTTAGACGGCGCGACGGGCAAGAGCTTCCCGAGCGATCTGAAAGCGGACGCGCAGGCGCAGACAAATATCAAAAACTCCGTCGCGACCTTTAGCGTAAGCGCAAACTCCGATCTGGCGCAGCTTCAGAGCCTAAACGGCACCTACGAGCTCAAAAACAAAGCGCTTAAAGCAAACTACGCGCTACTGATCCCGAGCTTGCAGCGACTAGAATTTTTTCTAAATCGTAGACTAAACGGTAAAATTGCCGCGACGGGCGAGCTTTCGCATGACGGCAAGAGCCTGTTTGCGACCATAAATTCCAAGGTCGCGGGCGGCGAGCTGAACGGACAGATCGCGGGCGATGAGGCGAACTTTAAAATACAAAATTTCATCGTCAAAGAGCTTACGACGCTTCTAAATATCGATCATGTCTACGACGGCACGGGCAACGCAAATCTTACGTATAATACGAGCTCGCACAGCGGAAAATTTGACTCGATCATCAACAACGGCCGCCTTCCTAGCGGCGGATTGATCGATAAAATCGGCAAAATTTTAGGCCGCGATCTAGGCGGCGAGGTCTATAACGACGCCAAAGTAAACGGCACGATCAAGCAAAATTTAATCAATTTCAACGCCGATATGAGCGCACAAAAAAGCAAGCTAAATGTCACCGGCGGCACGCTGGATAGCAAAACGGGCGCGATTTCGGTGCCGGTTAAAGCAAATATCGAAAAGACCGATCTTGAAATAAACATCACCGGCACGATCAAAGAGCCGAAATACAATATCCAATCGGATTATCTAAAGGGCAAGCTCGACAAGCAGATCGGCAAGGGTATCGACAAGCTTTTCGGCGTGAAAAAGGACGATAATAGCAGCAAAAATGACGCGAAAAAGGAAAAATCAGACGCGATTAAGGGACTGATAAATGGGCTATTTTAGCCCATTTGCTCCCATTTGGCGCTTAAAATTTATGGATACTGCTAAATGAGCGCGAAATTTAAAATTTTGAAATTTTGAAATCTCACGCAGTTTAAATTCTAAAATTTAGCGCTAGCCGGCACATCTAGAGCCGCAAAATTTCAAAACTCGGCGCAAGCTATTTATCAAAATTTTAAATCTCATTTCGATCTGTTTTTGATGACGATTTAAATTTATCGCCGTAAACTTATCCTGCTCGCCGCCGCTACCCGCGATAAAATTTTATGCCCCGAACCTAGCGTCTTTTAAGGTGTTTCGTATCAATACTGCGTGCCGTGTTTTCAGGCTATCCGATGCTACTTAAAATTTCGCGGCGCAATGTTTATTGTAGTTGGCGCCATGCTTGATAAAATTTACCCGCCACTATCGCAAGAAAAATGAGCGTCAAAGCTCCAAATACCATAGCTGTAAATTTATCGTCCATCGTAGCGTATTTGTCATATCTGAATTTCATCAGATACTCGCGCTGCGGCGGATCGATGCTTGCATTGTAATCCAAAAATAAAACCTGATACGCCGTGCCGCGACCCTGAAACGGAAACGGACGGCTTTGATACCAAGCTTTAACTCGCTTGCCTTCCAGCCATTCGTATGCGATTAGCGAGATAGAAGGCTTGATATTCACGCCTTGCCACTCGTCCGCTCCCGAGCGCTTAAAATTAGCTTCAGCAATTGCTGCATTGAGCAAAATTTTATTTTTATAAAAGGAGGTTAAGTTATCCGTATCGCCATTTAAAAAGACTTTGATAAATTTGCGCTCGTCCGTAAAAATCTGCATATATTCGCGCCCATCATCGCTTCTGACATCCATAATTATTCCATTTGCGATTTTCAGATCATCTAAGCTTTTCGGATTCAAGCTAAAAAGAAATCCGTACCACATCGCCGCCAAATAAAATGCGATCATAAATAGATCGAACTTACGATCTAAGTTATGCCAAATTTCGCCGAGCTTCATCGCTCATTACATTGTAAGTTTCGCTGCAAAATACGCAATTTCACGGCTTTTATTATCGCGAGCTATGCTGCATCGCCAGTGCCTCCATCGCCCCGACGGGCAGAAATAGCACTACGCCCACGATTACCACTGGTATAGCCACGATGATGCCTAGCGTATCCAATAGGGCGTTGCCCTCGCAGCGTTCGGGCCTAACCTCGATGTTTGCGGCTATCGGGGAGCGTAGCCTATCGCTTGGCTTCATTATTTCGCTCAGATTTTTGATCTGCACGACGCGCGCATCGAAGTAGAAAATCGCTTCTATCTCGCCCTTTTTCTCATCGATTTCGATGCGGTTCGCTAGAGCTTTGATTTTGGCGACATCTGCACCGGCTGCGGAATTCAAAAATGCGCTGAAGCTACCGCGCACCTCGCCGTTTTTCGCATCCATCACTTCGATCTGCACAAACTCGCGCTTAAGCCCTTTGGCGTATCCGCCATCGTAAAATTCCGAGATATTCTTAAGCGACGAGCCGTTCATTAGGACATAGCTGAGTTTCTCGCCTACGATGTATTCCTTGCCATCGTTTATGAAAAATGCCGTAATCTTTTCGGGCGTTTCGTTAGCCCCAGGCACTACGTTTTGTTTGCACTGGCATCCCACAAGCAGGACGGCTAGTAAAACAGCGATAAATTTTTTCATGATGATCCTTTAAAATTTTAAATTAGCGTATGAATTCCACGGCTAAAACTCTATTTAAAAATTTCAGCAGCGAAATTTCGCGCTTTAAATTTCACGCTCGGAATTTCAGTGCCAAATTCCGCGCTATAAAATCCCGGCGCAGAATTTTGGGTGCGGAATTTCGATACGGAATTCTGCGCTCAGCAAAGCTCCAGCCACAAATTCCTCTCCGTAAAACTCCGCCGAGAAGCAAAGCCACGGCTTTTAAATTCCCGGCTCTACTTCAGTGCCGCTTTAACCGCCTCGCTTAGCCGCTTGCCGTCTACGCTTGAGCCGAGCGCTTCTTTGGCAGCTTTCATCACGCGCCCCATATCCTTTGCGCCGCTCGCACCGAGCTTGGCGATTAGCGAGCCAACCTCAGCGGCAAGCTCGGCATCGCTTAGCTGCGCGGGCAGATAGGACGCGATGATCTCGATCTCGCCCTGCTCTTTTTGCACCAGATCGTCGCGACCGCCCGCGCGATACTGCTGCACGGAGTCGTTTCGGCGCTTGATCTCGCTTTGAAGTATGCTAAAGACGCGCTCGTCGCTAAGGCTGATGCGCTCGTCCACCTCGACCTGCTTAAGCGCGGCGTTAAGCATCCTCAGGCTGTCTCTGCGGAAGTGATCGCCGCTTTTCATCGCCGTTTTAATATCTTCTAAAATTTGCTCTCGCACACCCATTTTCCACTCCTTGAGATTGAAATTTCGGCGGTAATTGTAGCAAATTTAAAATTTGGCTCGGGTAAATTTAAGAGTATGAATTTTAAAATTTTAAAGATTTAGCGCGATTTGCGGCTAAGCTTAAAGCTCGCGCGGATATCTTCCGCGGCAAAAAGCTCACGCACAAAAGGCTCGCGCAAAGTGCGCTAAATTTAAAAAGCCCCGCGAAGAATAAAAATTCCTGCGGGGCAAAGCAAGTGATAAAGCCTGAGAAAGCTCTATTTAGCGTGTGAGAATATCATTCGCACCATTTGAAGCAAGAAGCATACGCTTCCAACCAAAAAGATCGTATCGCCGATGATGCGCGCCCAGCGGAGCCCGTAGAGGCTGTCTTTTTGCAGAAACTCCGCGCTTCTTGCATACCACATACCCACATCGATCGCCGCAAACGCCTGCAAAATTCCGACAGGTAATAGCGAAATCAACACCATTAGAAGCAGACCCGCATTTAGCGCCCAAAAGCCGATCTTCATCAGCGTATCGTCAAAGCTTTTGTCTTTGTAAATATACAGCGCCACGAGCCACACGAAGCCAAGGGCCAAAAAGCCGTATACGCCAAATAGCGCCGTATGAGCATGCACTGCGGTGGTGTTTAAGCCCTGGATGTAAAATAACGCAAGCGGCGGGTTGATCAAAAAGCCGAAAACGCCCGCGCCCAGCATATTCCAAAATGCCACGGCGATGAAGCAGTAAAGCGGCCATTTTAGACGCTTAGCCCAATCCTGCGCAAATTGAAGTTTGTAATAGTGAAACGCCTCCGAACCCAAAAGCACCAAAGGCACGACTTCAAGCGCCGAAAAGCTTGCACCCACAGCCATTATCGGCGTAGTGGTGCCCGCGAAATAGAGGTGGTGGAAGGTGCCCGGAATTCCGCCGATTAGGAAAATCGATGCGCTAGCAATCGAGGTGTAGGTGGCAAATTTCTTGCTTACTAAGCCTAAGGACGCGAACACGAACGCCAAAGACGCCGTCGCGAAAACCTCAAAAAATCCCTCGACCCAAAGGTGCACGACCCACCAGCGCCAGTACTCCATTACAGGGATCGGCGAGCGCTGTCCGTAAAATAGTCCCGCGCCGTAAAAAAGCCCCACGGCGATAACCGAAGCGGTAAAGATCGCTAATAAATTCTTATCACCCTCGGCTCTAAAGCCTGCGATAAAGCCGCGAAGCACAAGTACCATCCAGATCACAAGGCCCACGAACAGTATCAGCTGCCAAATTCTACCGAGGTCTAAATACTCGTATCCTTGATGTCCGATCCAGAAGCTGCTGCTTGGATCCATCTTGCCCGCAATCGCCATGTATTCGCCCGCGAAGCTGCCGACGACCAAGAAAAGAAGCGCGTAGAAAAGCACGTCTACGCCGAGCTTTTGAAATTTCGGATCCTTGCCGCCGTTGATGATCGGAGCCAGAAATAATCCCGCCGCCAAAAAGCCCGTAGCGATCCAGAAAATGGACGCCTGCACGTGCCAGGTGCGCGCTAGCGAGTAAGGAATATACTGCGAAATATCAAGCCCGAAAAAGGACTGACCCTCGATCGTATAGTGCGCAACAAAGCCGCCGATGAAGGCCTGAAATGCAAACAACGCAACCGCTACGAAAAGGTACTTGCCAAGCGCCTTTTGCGACGGCGTAAGCGCCAAAGCGGCGATCGGATCTGCGCTAAGCTTCGCAGGAGCCTCGAAATCCTCGTCCTTTTTGCCATAGAAATTTCCAAACCACACTAAAAGACCGATGCCGGTAAGCAAAATAACGAGGCTTGCGATCGTCCAAACGACGTTTTCCGTGGTAGGGACATTGTCTATTAGCGGCTCGTGCGGCCAGTTATTGGTATAGGTCGCCTCTCCGCTCGGACGATCCGTAGAAACCGCCCACGCAGTCCAAAAGATGAAATCCACGAGCTCGGCGCGGTGTTGCTCGTTTGCGAGCGTGTTTTCCTTCATCGCGTAATCCTCGCGAAGCTTTTTAAAGCGCGGATCGTTTCCAAAAACGCCCATATATTCGTCTTTTACAACCGCCATAGCCTTTAAGCGATCATCGCTTAGCTTAACGGCGCCGTCTTTTACGGTATTAGTGCGGTACTCGGCCTTGGTAAGCGCCTTGATTTGAGCCTTTTGCTCATCGCTCAAAGCGTCAAATTTCGCTCCGAAGCGCTCCTGCGCCTTGATATCCATAAACGCGACTAGCTCCTTGTGTAGCCAATCTGCGCTCCAATCAGGCGCCTGATACGCGCCATGACCCCAGATCGAGCCCACCTGCATACCGCCGATGCTCTGCCAGGCCTCCTGTCCGCGGTAAATGCGTTCGGTGCTGATTAGCTCAGCTCCGCTAGCATCGGTAAATTTTACCACCGGCGGAGACTGCCTATACACCTCGCCGCCGTAAAAACCCAAGAAACTAAAGCCCACGATGAGCACCACTACGAGCGCCATCCAGAGCTTTTTAAATTCTGCCATTTTCACTCCTTTAACTGAAATTAGGAGAGAATTCTACCCATTTAAATTTCTATAAGCATTGAGGTTCGTCAATAAAAAGATAAAATTTATCTGCTTAAGCTGGAATTTATTAAAGTATACTGAAATAAAGGGTTTTAGAAAATTTTATATAAAATTTATATCGATAAATCTATCCCTTACTTCAATGTTATCAAGATTTAGATTCAGTTTGTCTTTTAAATACTTTTTCAAATTTACTCGTTCATACTCACTTAACATAGTTAGCGGAATAGCAAAATAATTACTATGAGTACTATCTAATAAAATTAGAACATTTAAATTTATGCTATCTATTCTTTTTAAAATTTTAAGTACACTAAAGCAAATAATATTGAGCGGATGCAGAGCGTATGATAAAATTAGCAAGAGAAATTTTTTAAATCTAGTTATATTGGCATTGTATTTGCAAGCGTCTTCAATTACTAGTCCAGAAAATTTATAAATAGCGATTTTATCAAAATTAGAAGTCTTTACACTTTTATGTATCGAATATACGTCGTTATAATTTTTGCATAAAGAATTATATTCTATTCTATCGGAATAGAAATTTAAAAATTTATGTTTATTAATAAATAAAATTCCCACCAAAAAAGTAACGGCTCCTAAAAATTGATATGCCCAAGCACTTCCTCTACAAAAAAATAGAAATATAACTAAAAATACAGCTAAGATTAAATAACATTCCGTACTGATTTTAGTCCAATAATCTTTGATCATAAAAAGAGGCATTTCAGATTTATAACTTTGAAATTCCATACGATAATACTCCAAATTTTTAATTCAATACACCGCTCTTTTCATTGACTCTGCTCTGCATCTTTCACTCCTTTTAAATAGAAATATATTTTGTAAATAAATTCAAATGCAGACATTAATATTACGGAACCCGAAAGAGAAAAACCGGATTGAAAGAAAATGATATATCCAAAAATTGAAAATCTACTTTGAAATTCCGGCATAAAATGGCTTGTTCTTATGCTTATACCGCTGCTTGCAAAATATCCGGTATAATAAACCTCAAACATAAAAATACCAAGACCAAACATAAACGGAAGCAACAAAAAAGGGCAATCGTTTTCCCGCTTCTTTTTTGCAACCAAGATAAAATCATCATCATATCTGCAAAAGTAAGTATAATAAACCAATGAATATAAGCTAGAAACTGCAAAAATAATAATCCCGTATACCCACATAATACTAACGTAAAATTCCGAAAGTTGGGTGTATGGGCTAATACTACCGATAATTTCGATATTTGGAAAATAACTTTTCATAAAATTTACGAAATTTAAGCACACAGGAGAAATATCTAAAATATTTTTAGGAATTATAAAGGCGCTAAGAGAATATAAAAAATATATAAAACATAATTTCGTAAAAAATTTGCCGAATTTTACACGAGTATTTTCTATTCTTATCTTTTTACTTTCAAATTCTAAATCCTGCAATCTTGACCCCTAAATAAAATGATTATGCATTTTAGCGCTTACAACCTTATACAAACTATAAATTAGCATATTTATGTTGTGCTTAATAAACGCAATCTATGTAAGGGCTTCCGAAAACGGATTAAATTTGGATTTGCATCCAAATTTAAAACGATCCGTCGCTACTACTTTCTCGGGGTTTAGGAAGTGGCGAAATTTTAGTGTAATACTCCTCCTTGCCGTTGTATTGGCGACTGAAAACGCCGTCCGGGACGGTAAAATTGCGCTTGGTTTGCGGATATTCTTTTAAATAGGCATCTAAAAATTTTGCAAACACCGGTGCTGCGGTACGTCCGCCGCCCTCGACCTTTCGCATCGGTTTATAATCGTCGTTGCCATACCAGATTATGATCTGCAAATCGGGCGTAAAGCCGCAAAACCATGCATCTATGCTGTCGTTTGAGGTGCCGGTTTTGCCCGCGACGTCGATTCCTTGCACGCGCGCGCGAGTGCCGGTGCCGCGCTGCACGATATTTTTTAATAGCGTAGTCATCAGATATGCCTGCTCCGGGCGCAGCACGCGGCGGCGCTCAGGCTCTATAAAGCGAGTTTTGCCGTCCTTATCGGTAATCGAAACGATAAATTTTGATTTTGCAGTAATCCCAAGCCCCGGAAACATCGAATACATCGTGGAGTATTCAAGCGGCGAAATTCCGTAGCTGCCGATAGCCACCGACAGGGCGGGCGGGACGTTTTTAAAGCCGAACTCGCCCAGCTTTTTTACCGCGCGATCAACGCCGATAGATTGCATCAGATTGATCGAGGCAAGGTTGCGCGAGCGAGTTAAAGCTTCTTTGATCGTGATATAGCCACTGTAAGTCTTGTCGTAATTTTTCGGCTTCCACGTTTTATCGCTGCCATCGTCGAATTCTCTAGCTATATCGGGAACTTCGGTCATCGTCGAGTAGCCCATATCAAGGGCGATTTGATAGACGAAAGGCTTGAAGCTGGAGCCGGTTTGGCGCTGGGATTGGCTGGCACGATTAAAATTTGATTTCGTGTAATCCACGCCACCTACTAAGGCTAAAATTTCGCCGTTTTGCGGATGCGTGACAACCATAGCGCCGTTTACGTTACTTGCATTGGCGTCTTTGTTGCGCTTTAAAATTTCATTGTAGCCGAAAACTAATGCCTCTTGCGCCATCGCTTGCGCCTTTAGATCAAGGCTCGTATCTATGCGATACCCGCCCGTGCGGACGTCCGGTAGAATTTTTTCGGCTTCTTTTATGATCTCATCTACGGCATACGGCGCTATGTTTTGCGTGAGCGTTTCGTTGTAGATCGTAGGCTGTTCGTTCATCGCAAGCTCATATTCGGTCTTATTTATCCAGCCGAGCTCATGCATCCTATAAATCACGTTATTGGCGCGCGAAAGCGACAAATCCAGGTGCTTAGTAGGATCGAAGCTGCTAGGAGCTTTCGGCAAGCCCACTAAAATCGCGATCTCTTTAAGGCTTAAATCTTGCAAATCTTTTTTGAAATATCCTAAAGCCGCCGTGCGAATGCCGTAATATCCGTGTCCGAAATACACTTCGTTGAAGTAACGCTCTAGAATTTGTTCCTTGCTTAGGGCATTTTCTATTTTAAGCGATAGGATCGCTTCTTTGATCTTGCGATCAAGCTTCTTTTCGCTCGAAAGAACTAAATTTCGCGTGATCTGCTGCGTAATCGTGGAAGCTCCTTCGACAAATTTCATCGCTTTGACGTCCTTAATAATCGCCCTAAAAATCGCCTCGACATTCACGCCGCCGTGTTCGAAAAACGCCGTATCCTCGATAGCTACAAGCGCCTCGATCACGCGACCTGGGATCTCGTCGAATTTTACGTAAATTCTATTTTGTTCATTGAAAACGTTGGCTATCAAATTGCCGTTGCGGTCATAAATTTTAGTCGTAAGCTCGGGATGATAATCGATGATAGAGTCCGATTCCAAGCGGATTTGCGAGTAAAAATACAAAAAGATGCCGCCTGCTGCGAACGCGCAAACCGTAATAAAACTAAATAAAACTCTTACCATACAAACCTCTTTAAAATTTCCAGATCAAGCCCCATCGCCGTGAATTTTGACCCACGCGAGCTTTTGATATATTTTTCGTTAAAGCCTTCGATACTCATCGCACCCGCCTTGCCGCGCCAATCGCCGCTAGCGATATAACCTTTTAAATCCGCTTCATTAAATTCCGCAAATTCAAAGCTTGCGACGCTAAGTGCCGAAAGCTCCAGCGCCTTACTGCAAAAAATCATCGCAGTATAAACGGCGCAGCTAGCACCGCTTTGAGCTCGCAGCATCCTTAACGCGTCCGCTTCATCCCGCGCCTTGCCTAAAATTTCGCCGCCGGCAAGTACGGAGCTATCGGCAAACAGCACTCTATCATAATTTTTATAAATTTTAAAAAACTGCGTTTTCTTGGCCAAGACAATGCGGTAAGCATAGGTGCGTGCATCGTCCTTGCTAATGCCGCTTTCGTCGAAATTAAAAGGAATTTGCGTAAATTCTACGCCGTTATCCTTTAGAATTTGCGCCCTAGTAGGCGAGCTGGAAGCTAAATAGATCATCAAAACTCGCCCACCGTCACGCCCAAATAAACGCAAATCAGCGTGACTACGATATTTAGCGGGATGAAATATTTAACGACGATGATTAAATGCTCATTCGCCTCAAGCTCATCTCCCGCATCCAAAGCTCGCTTCAAAGATGAAATTTTATAATGCATGTAGATAAAATTTAGTAGTATAAAGCCGGCGCCAGCCCATAGCGTCGCAATCGCGCCTTTTACCATAGGATCTGAAAATTTAAAACCTCCGCCGTCCGCAAGAAAAAATCCACTTACGCAAACGATCACCAAAAATAGTGCAAAGAACTGCTCATAGCGTTTCATATATCGCAAAATTTCTGTAAATTTTACATCCTTCGCATCCGCTTGGCTTTTACTGCTTAAATTCATAAAGATCCGCGCGATCAAAAATACGCAGATCTGCGCGCAGATCAAAAAAATCACGCTTAAAATGTGAATCAGCGGCAAAATTTGCGAGGCTTTGATGAAGCCAGTATCGATTTCGTTCAAATTTTGCCTTTTGCGTAAGAGATCGCCTCTTTGATCGCTTCTTCGATTTTTAGCACGTCCCTGCCGCCTGCGGTCGCAAAATCATCGCGTCCGCCGCCGCCGCCGCCTAAAATTTGCGCCGCGAGCTTAACCCACTCGCCAGCTTTGATCGGCGCGTTTTTAACACCTGCTGCGATTGAAATTTTGCCGTCGGTGCCTACTTGCATCAGCATTATCGCCGCCTTTTCGTGGCTATTTTTAAACTCATCTATCATAGTTTTTATATCACCGCTTTCGACCGAGGCTACGCAAAGTTTGGTATCACCGACATTTAGAAAAGTCAGTGCATGAGAACTGCTTGCATGCTTGATCTGATCTTTTAGCGATCTGATCTCATCTTTTAATTTCTCAATCGCGCGGAGAGGCTCAATCCCTTTTAGCTCCGCATAAATTTCAGCAAGCTTAGCGCGATTTTGAAGCGCCAAATTTAAAGCCGCGCGCGAACAAACTGCCTCGATACGCCTAACACCCGCACTTACGCCGCTTTCTTTAACTATAAAAAACGATCCTATCTCGCTTAAATTACGCACGTGAATTCCGCCGCAAAGCTCCTTACTAATCTCTCCGAAGCTCACGACGCGCACTTTTGAGCCATATTTTTCGCCAAAAAGCGCAATCGCGCCGCTGTTTTTAGCATCATCTATATCCATGATCTCAGTTTTTGCCGCACAGCCCTTGCAAACGGCATTATTTACAAATTCCTCGATTTTAGCTAGCTCCTCATCGCTAAGTGCCTTAGGATGCGAGAAGTCAAATCTTAAGCGGTCTGCTTCGACTAAGCTTCCTGCTTGAGCGATATGAGCCCCTAGCACCGCACGAAGCGCCGCGTGTAAAAGGTGCGTCGCGCTGTGATGGCGTGCAATCTGCTCACGCTCCTCAGAAACCTTGAGCCCGACGATATCGCCAATTTTTAAGTTACGATTAAGGCGCAAGTGGGATAAATTTAGCCCATAAAATTTCTGCGTATCAAACACATCGGCTATGGACTCCACTTCGCCGCTATCGCCCGTTTGACCGCCGCTTTGTGCATAAAACGGAGTCACATCAAACATCGCCCAGCCGATATCACCGGCTTTGAGCTCATCCACTTCCGCAAAATCCTCGTTAAGCAGTGCTAAAACCTTGCTCGTGCGACTAAGCTCTTCGTAACCGCTAAATTTATTCTCGCCGAATTTCTCTAGCAGTGCCTTGAAATCGCCACGGACGTTTTTATCGCCACTACCCTTCCATGCGGCTTTAGCTATCTGCCTTTGCTCACTCATAAGTGCATCAAATTTAGCTTCATCCACGCGCAAATTTTTCTCGCGCAGCATATCGGCGGTCAGATCGAGCGGAAAGCCGTAGGTATCATATAACTTAAACGCGACCTCGCCGCTAAAAATTTCTTTAGTGCGCGCAAGCTCTTCGTTAAAAAGCTCGATGCCGTTTGCCAAAGTAGCAAAAAACCGCTCCTCTTCGAGCTTGATCTGCTCCTTTACGGCTTGCTTTTTCTCGTTCAGATAGGCATAGTGCCCGCCCATCAGCTCGCATACTTTATCCACGAGGCGATACATAAACGGCTCTTTGATGCCAAGCAAATAGCCGTGGCGAACGGCACGGCGCAGAATTCTACGCAAAACATATCCCCTGCCCTCGCGGTTAAAATTTGTTCCCTGTGCTAGCAAAAACGTAACCGAACGGATATGATCGGCGATGACGCGATAGCTTGCGCCGCTTTCATAAACGTAAGGTTTGCCGCAAAGCTTCGCGACCTCATCAATTAGCGGCATGAAAAGCGAGCTGTCATAGTTGCTAAATTTGCCCTCCTTAATCGCCGTGACGCGCTCAAGCCCCATGCCCGTGTCGATGCTAGGCTTTGGAAGCGGGCTAAGCTTGCCGTCTTTGCTGCGCTCATACTGCATGAAAACCAAATTCCAAATCTCTAAAAAGCGGTCGCCGTCGCCGCCCATATAATCCTCGGGCGAGTGAAAATGTTCCTCACCCTGATCGTAAAAAATTTCGCTGCACGGTCCGCATGGCCCGGTATCGCCCATCGCCCAAAAGTTATCGTGATCGCCGAAGCGGTAGATGCGCTCGCGCGCTATGTGGCGCGCCCAGAACCCAAACGCCTCATCATCCTTTTCGTGCACAGTGACGTAGAGTTTGTCTTTAGGAAGCTTTAAAATTTCAGTGATAAACTCCCACGCATAGGCGATTGCCTGCTCTTTAAAATACTCGCCGAAGCTGAAATTTCCAAGCATCTCAAAAAACGTATGGTGGCGCGCGGTGTAGCCGACGTTGTCTAGGTCGTTGTGCTTGCCGCCGGCGCGGATGCAGGTCTGACAGCTCGTGCGGATAGGCGGCGTCGGGCGCGGAACGGCTCCTGTGAATATGCTTTTAAACGGCACCATGCCCGCGTTTGTAAACAGCAAGCTATCATCATCTGGCACCAGCGGCGCGCTGGGGATGATCTGATGCCCCTTGCTTGCAAAGAAATTTAAATATTCGCTTCTAATATCCATGATTTGTCCTGATTTCAAGTTAAATTTTAAAGGTGCATTTTAGCCAAATTAGATTTTAAAAATTATAAATTTTAACCATTCTTAGTTATAATGGCACAAAAGATTAAATTTAGGGCATGGCGATGAAAAAAAAGATAGCGATCATAGGCATGGGCGAGCTTGGTCAAAAGCACTTCAGCGAGCTAAGAAGGAGCGATTATTTCGAGCTTGTAGCGCTTTATCATAAGGGCAGCAGTGAAAATTTCGGCCCGCGCTATCCGATCTTTGATAATCTAACCGATCTTTTTAACGTCGCTAAGCCCGACGCCGTAGTCATCACAACCCCCCCACCATCGCATAAAGAGCTGATTTTAAAATGCCTTCCATTTACCAAAAATATCTTTGTAGAATCTCCGCTCGCACAAAGCCTAGCCGAAGCTAGAGAGATAAACTACGCAGTCACCACTAACGGCACGCGCCTAGCCGTAGGCTACTCCGACCGCTACAATCCAGTAATCGTATCCTTGCTACGCGAGCTTGCCAAGGGGGATAAAATTTTTTCGATGAGCTTTGTAAGCGGTTTTGCAAACGATGATAGAGCAGATATTGTCGCCAATGCCCTTTTTAGAGATATCGATCTTGTGCGGCTGCTTTCTCAAAGCGAGATCGCCTGCATAGAACTTAGCAAAAATATCTCTAAAGAGCGCACTCTAGCCGCATGCGCGACGCTTCACACAAAAAGCGGCTGCTATTGCACGCTAATGCAGTCCAATCTCTATCCGATCAGGCGCCACGGTATAGAGATTTGCACCGACAGCGGCGTATATTTCGGCGATCTAATCTCAATAACTCTTTTTAAAATTACGCCTGACGGGCGCGTAAATCTGCGCGTCGATCGCGACGATTTTTCGCTACGCCGCGAACACGAAGCATTTTGCGAGATGTGCGACAGCAGCACTAACGCAGGTCTTGCAAGCGTAGAGGATGCGATAAAAATCAGAGAAATCATCTCATGAAAAAAGCCCTAATTTTGCTCAACATGGGCGGTCCGAACAATCTGAGCGAGGTTGAAGTTTTTTTAAAAAATATGTTTAACGACCCCTTTATTTTGGGCGTTAAGAGTGATTTTTGGCGCAGCGTTTTAGCCGCGCTCATCGTAAGAAGTAGAGCGGCGGCGGCGCGCAGCAACTACGAAAAATTGGGCGGGCGCTCGCCGATATGCTCCATCACCGAAGCGCTTTGCGAGCGGGTAAATTTACTCGCGCGAGCAAAATTCGGAGCGGGTTTAAAATTTGAAGGCGCGGCTGATGCAGGTGCCGCGAATGAGCCGCCGCAAGAGGCACAGACACAGGGCAAGCCAGCACAAGACACTATATTGCAAAACCAGCCGCCGCAAGACGTCCCGACGCATGGCGAGCCGCTGCAAAATGAAGCGCTGCAGGATGAAAAACCGATAGACGAGCTAATTTGCGATTATGCGATGAATTACACGCCGCCATTTGCGGAGGATGTGTTTAAAAAATATGCGGATTTTGACGAGATAATTTTGATGCCTTTGTATCCGCACTTCTCGAAAACTACGGTGCAATCGAGCCTGTGCTCTGCCGAAGCGGCACTTAAGCGGCTAGGGATAAAAAATTATAAAACCATTGACATCTTCTACGACAACGCCGCTTACAACGAAATTTTACTAAATTTAATCGCAAGCTGCGTCGCGAAATTTAGCGCAGATGAAATTTCTCAAATTTCGCTCATATTTTCTGCGCATTCGCTGCCGGTAAAAATGATCGCCGCGGGCGATCCTTACGAGGCGCAGGTAAAGGCGCACGTAAAAATTTTAAAAGATCTGCTAGCTGCGCGCGGGATTAAATTTAAAGAGATTATTTTGGCGTATCAATCGCGCCTGGGCCCCGTGAAGTGGCTAGAGCCCAATATCGCGGACGTTTTGCGGGATTTGCAGAGCAAAAAAGCGCTCATATTTCCGATCGCGTTTTGCGTGGATAACTCCGAGACCGATTTTGAGCTGGATATTTTTTATAGGGCTAGTGCGCGCGAGCTGGGTTATGAATGCTACGAAGTGTGCAAATGCCCGAACTCTCGCGAGGATTTTGCAAAATTTATACTCGCGCAGGCGCTGTAAATTTAGAGATTAAAATTTAATCTTTTAGTTTGGATTTTTTATATTCTTTATGAAGCTTGAGGATTGAATACAACGCGGATAAAAAGAGCAATATACTAGTTAAGCTTAGCATTTTCCTTTGAAAATATAATTTATCCCAATCCTCTGCATTTGAAGTATGTATTTTTGTTCCATCGCAATACCCGTATTCATTTAAAAATCTCTCCGACATTTTAATTTTTACGCAAATTTGATCTATATAGTTTTTGAAAATTAAATCACAAAATTGCATACCGAATTGTTCATAATCCGTCTTGCTATTTCCGATATGCAGATCAAAAATTTTACCGCTTCCTCGCACGGATATATTGCAGCCGGTTCCGCCACGATAGCTATCATATTTATGAAATTCGCTTATAGTTCCAACAAAAACAAAAGGATCTTCTATATTTTTTCTACTAGGTGCGCTTTGATATGCTATCAAAAGAAGTATCGGTGCGATAAATGAAACGCAAACAACGATTAGCGTTATAAAAGTATGCTTCTGATCAAAGCCGAATTTAAACAAATCATACCAATAATCTACGTAGTAAAGCGGGTTTTTCATTGTATTCCTTTAGTAGCTTTTGGCAAATCAGAATATTCTTGTAGCGATTTAAAACCACCTGTAATAAGTACACCTTTTATCAACACTTCCTCTACTCATCTATATCTCCTTTATTAAAATTAAGGCATTGGAATTTTGAGCATCAGAATTTTCCTGCAAGCCTCGCTCTAAATTTTGACGCCGTTCATTTAGAATTTTCTTTAGCTCTTCGAGCCTTGCTTCGTTCATCCTTATCTTATCCCCGCTAAGCCGCCGATTTAGAGGCTTAAATTTAAACCCTAAGCTAAATTTCAGAGCTTTCCTTGTGCGCCTTTATAGACGTTTTTCACATCGTAAACCAGCGAGCCTGCGTAATCAAGCTCGAAAAACTGCTTATGCGCTACGGCGATTACGACGCAGTCAAATTTGCGCAAGTCGGGCTTTTGCAGCAGATCGATGTCGTAGTATCTCTTGGCGTCGGCGGCGCTCGCCCAAGGATCATAGACGCTTACTTCGCAGCCGAAATTTTTAAGCTCGCTTATCATATCCACGACACGCGTATTGCGGGTGTCGGGGCAGTTTTCTTTAAATGTCAGTCCCAAGATCAAGACCTTCGCGCCCTTTACCTTTTCGTCGTATTTTATCATCATCTTAACGACCTCCGTAGCGACGTAACTTCCCATATTATCGTTGATACGGCGGCTTGAGAGGATGATTTCGGGGTGATAGCCCACCTCAGTCGCCTTCTGCGCCAGATAGTACGGATCGATGCCGATGCAGTGCCCGCCGACGAGCCCCGGACGGAAGCTTAAGAAATTCCACTTCGTAGCCGCCGCGTCGATGACGTCGTTGGTGTTTATACCGAGCTTACCGAACAGGATCGCAAGCTCGTTGATAAAGCCGATATTGATGTCGCGCTGGGTGTTTTCGATCACCTTCGCGGCCTCTGCGACCTTGATGCTGCTAGCGCGAAAGGTACCGTTTTGCAGGATGCTAAGATAGACGCTATCTACGACATCTAAAGCCTCTGGGGTGCTTGCCGAGACGATCTTTTTGATCTTCGTGACGGTGTGAACTTTATCGCCTGGATTGATCCGCTCGGGCGAATACCCGCAGAAAAAGTCGCGGTTAAATTTTAGTCCGCTTACGCGCTCCAGTACTGGTACGCAGTCCTCCTCCGTAGCGCCCGGATAGACGGTGCTTTCATACACGACGATGTCGCCCTTTTTAAGCACGGCTCCGACGCTTTCGCTGGCCTTGATTAGCGGCGTGAGATCGGGGCGATTTAGCCTATCTACGGGAGTGGGCACGCACACGATGTAAAAATTACTCTGCCTCATATCATCTAGCTTTGCGCTAAATTTAAGCCCGTTTTGAATCGCCGCGGCAAGCTCCTCGTCGCTAAGCTCCAGAGTGCGGTCGTGCCCGCCGCGCAGCTCGTCTATGCGGTCCTGAGCTACGTCAAAGCCCACAACCTCGTGTTTCGCGGCAAACGCCGCCGCCAAAGGAAGCCCAACGTAGCCAAGCCCGATTATCGCTATTTTCATTTTTCCCTCATTTGCTTTCATATTTTCCTCTTTTCTTTGCGTTAAATTCCGCAGCCAAACCCGCTAAATTTCATGCTCGCGCAGATACATTGCGCGTCTTAAAATTTAACATTTCAAGCTCGCTCGCCGTTTTACTTGCGCTTATTTGCACGGCGAAATTTAAAATTTTGCCTTGATACGGAATTTTACGCCGCGGCAAAATTTCGCATCACGATAAAATTCCATCGCCGTGCCGTTAAAATTTGCGCTGCGAAATTCTATGCCACCAAAATTCCGCGCCGTGAAATTTCAACTGAAGCGACGCCGTGAAATTTCACGCTGTCAAATTCCACGAATTTTCATCGTCGCAAGCCGCAAAATTTTAAAAAACCTCGTGAAATTTAGCAAATTTAATCTTTAATTTCAACTGCCTCATCCTTGATCTCGACCTTTTGCGTGGCGTTTGCGTCGGCTGCGGGCTTTAGATAGCCCTCCTCTATCAAAATTTCCACCGCCCGCTTAAAGATCGGTAGCGCATTTTGAGCGGCGTAGTAGCTGCCCCTTTTAGGCTCGCGCACCAAAACGCCGATCGTGTAGCTGGTGTCCGCGTCGTTGGCAAAGCCGAAAAACGAGCTGTTATAGGCGCTCGAATAGCTGCCCCCCTTGGCGATACGCGCGGTGCCCGTCTTGCCGCCGATTTGCAGCCCCGCTACCCGCCCCTTGCGCCCCGTACCGCTCTCAACCGTTTTGATTAAAATTCCTTTAATCACGTCGGCGGTAGGTTTAGAGATGACCTGGCGGGTTTCGCTTTCGTTGACGATGTAAGTTTTGCCGTTATTTTCTAAATTTTCGACTAGGCACGGGCTAATCATGACGCCGCCGTTGTTAAAGACGGTATAGGCATTGAGCATCTGAAGGAAGGTCATCTGCGCGCCGTAACCGTAGCTGATCGTGGCTTTATAAATTTTATTATTCAGGCTTTTGATACTTGGGATATTTCCGCTTTGCTCATACGGTAGATCAATGCCTGTTTTTTGCGACATACCAAAATTCATCAGCCCATCATAAATAGCCTGGCCCTCCAGCCGCTCTGAAATTTTAATCATTCCGATGTTTGAGCTGTGGATGATGATCTCCTCGCCGCTCATCTGCTTAGCCGGGTGCGTGTCGCGGATCGTGCGAGTACCAAGCTTATAGCTGCCGTTATAGGTATTAATGATCTCGCCCGGTTTGACAGCTTTAGCGTCGTAGGCGATTGCGAAAATTATCGGCTTCATAATCGAACCCACTTCGTAGGCGTATTCGCTCGCGGTAAAATTTAAATTCTTAAGATCGTTTTTTGTGATGTTTGAGGGATCATAGCGGGCATTGGTCGCGAGGGATAAAATTTTGCCCGTTTTGGAGTTCATAATGCCCACCACGATTTCTCGCGCATCGTAATTATCAGCGCCCTCATCGCTTAGGCGCTCTATCTTTCTTTGCAGCGTTAGCGGCACGCTTAGGCGGACATTGTAGCCGTCGATCCTGCCCGTTTTTTTGCTGCTGCGCTCTAGGATGATGTTGCCGCCTATATCGCGTGGGCCCACGATAAACTCATCTCTAACGGGCGCTAGATAATACTCGTAGTACTTCTCGATCCCCTTAATTCCGCTAACCTTGGTGATACCATCAACCTCTTTTTTATTGATATAGCCGATTAACGGAGTGAGCGAATCGCCAACATTGTAGCTGCGCTTCTCGCCGCTTTCGCTCACGCTCATGCGGATAGGCGGATTTAGCCTGCCGTTTGAGCCCATGAAGCTGACAAAAACCTTTTTTAAATTTAGCTTATACGCAAGCTCTTTAAGGTGCACGGCGGTTTTGGCGTCGATCTTATACGACAGCACTGTCGTGCCGCCAGAGCCCTCGATAGCGCTTTTGACACGCTTTTCACTATCACCCGTGTAGATGCAGTATAGCCGCACGAAAAGATCAAGCTTGTTTTTATCGATGCTTCGCGCATCGACGCTAACTTTGTAGAGTTTGACGGAATTTGCCGCGACATAATTATCTTTTGCGATTATCGCGCCGCGGATCGCGCTGTTGGTTTCATTGACGTCCAGACGCGGTAACTTGCGCTCGGTGCTGCCCCAAAAATATAAAATCGCCAAAAATACGAAAAGCGCCGCTGGCACGAATATAAACATCACGATAATCATACCGACCGAGGAGCTTTTATCCCTTTGCCACATCTTATTTCTTTAAAATTTTAAATTCCGCACGTTTTTTATGCTGCCGCATTTCAAGCTTTGGCTCAATGCTGCGCTCCGCGCGGAACTTTAAGATCCGCAAAGCGCTCAAAGCCGCTATCTTGCGCGCTAAGCTCAGCAAATAGAGCGAGGAATTCCGCTCGCGGCATCTCTTTAGCACCCATAAATTTCAGATGCTCGTTCATAATCTGACAATCGATTAGAAAGCCGAAATTTGCAAGCACCTCACAAAGCCTAATCAGCGCTACTTTCGAAGCGTTGCTCTTTAGACTCAGCATACTCTCGCCGCAAAACACACGCCCAAAAATTAGCCCGTATAGCCCACCCACAAGCTCGCCGCCCTCGTATGTCTCGACGCTGTGAGCGTAACCGTCTGCTGCCAAACGCGAGTAAGCCTGCACGATCTGCTCGCTGATCCACGTGCCGTCGCTCTCTTTTTTGCGCACGTCTTTGCAGCGCTCGATGAAGCCCTTAAAATTCGCGTCAAATTTTACTTCATATCGCTTAAGATAGGGCTTAATGGACTTTTGCACACGCACTTCGCGTGGATCAAGCACTGCGCGCGGATTGGGCGACCACCATAAAATCGGCTCATCCTCGCTAAACCACGGAAATATCCCTGCGCTATAAGCGCTAAGCAAACAATCCTCGCTCAGATCGCCGCCACTTGCAAGCGGCGCAAAATCGGGCGCATCCATAGGATCTGGAAAATCGTAAAACCGAGCCATTATTTAACGACACTACTTTGAGCTAGTGCGGGTTGCTTTTTTTCTATCTGCGGCAAAGGCGTAGAAGCAAAGCTAAAGCTTAGCTCGCCATCTTTTACGCTCACGCTAACTAAGCCGCCCTCTTGCAGCGCGCCAAAAAGCAGCTCGCCGCTTATATGATCGCTGATCTGAGAGCTAATCTCGCGCTTTAAATTTCGCGCGCCAAACTCATCCGAATAGCCGCACGAGATAATCAAATCTTTTGCTTCCTTGTTTAGACTAATCTTTACGTTTTTTAGCTGCGACTCTAGCTCGCCGATAGTTTTATCCACGATCTTTTCTAAAATTTCGCCGCTTAAGCGGTTAAAATTTATGATTTTATCGATGCGGTTGCGAAATTCCGGCGCAAAAAAGCTTCTTATGGCGCTATCTACTTTATAGCTCTCGTCCTTCGTAAATCCAACTTGCGGCGCTTCTTTTGTGCCTAAATTCGACGTCATTATTATGATCGTATTTTTAAAATCGGTCGTAACGCCGTTGTTATCGGTAAGACTTGCGTTATCGAAAATTCCTAAAAAAATATTCGTCATGCTAGGATGAGCCTTTTCCACCTCATCAAATAAAATGACGCTGTAAGGGTGCTTTTTGATGTTATTCGTTAAAATTCCGCCATTTTCAAAGCCCACGTATCCAGGAGGCGCGCCGATGAGCCTAGAGACGCTGTGAGCTTCCATATACTCGCTCATATCATAGCGCTCAAAATGCACTCCAAGCTGCGCGGCTAAGACCTTAGCTAGCTCACTTTTGCCCACGCCGCTGCTGCCCGCGAACAAAAATACTCCGATCGGAGAGCTTGCGCCTCCAAGCCCGGCGTAAGAGCGCAAAAGTGCCTTGCAAAGGCTGCTAACCGCCTCGTCTTGACCGAAAATTTCACGCTTGATATTGGCTTCCAGATTTTTTAGCACCTGTTTATTATCGACGCTACTGCTTAAATTTGCGATATTCGCGCTAATCGAAAGCGTATTTACCAAATCGTCCTTACTGATTTCAAGCGGAGCTTCGTGTGGCTTAAACGCAAAGCTAGCGCCCACCTCGTCGATGAGATCAATGGCGCTATCGGGAAGGAATTTATCGTTTTGATATTTTTTAGCAAGCGTTACGCTATCACGCAAAATTTCGTCGCTAAATTTCACGCCGTGAAATTCCTCATATTTTTTGGCTACGCCTTTTAAAATTTCGACGCTATCGTCAATGCTAGGCTCGCTCACATCGATCTTACAAAACCTGCGGCTAAGCGCTTTATCCTGAGAAAACGAGCGGTATTCGCCGTATGTAGTAGCGCCGATGACCGATAGCTCGCCGCTTGCAAGCGAAGGTTTTAGGATGTTTGACATATCAAGTTCGTTGCGATTGCCCGTGCCTGCACCCACGATCGTGTGAATTTCATCGATAAATAAAATCGCGTTTTGATTAGCGCTAAACTCATCTATGAGATCCTTTAGCCTCTCTTCAAACTCCCCGCGCAGCGTAGTGCCTGCGATCAGCGCGCCAGCATCAAGGGCGTAAATTACCTTATTTTTTAGCTTCTCTGGCACTTCGCCGCGAACGATTTTTAGCGCGATACCCTCGATGATCGCGGTTTTGCCAACTCCTGCTTCGCCCACTAGGATTGGATTGTTTTTCTTGCGGCGACAGAGGGTTTGCAGCGTCTTTTCGATCTCTTTTTCGCGTCCGATGAGTGGATCAATCTTACCCTCAAGCGCGATTTTATTGAGGTTTGCTGTATAAAGTGAGCTAGGCGAATCCTTTTTAATATCGCGCTCATTTATGGCGTCCTTTTCGCCCTCAAACGCAGGCTCAAATTCCGTATTCTGCCACTGCCTGCGGCTTTCGTCGTAATTCATCGCATGCGTGATATCATCGATATCGTATGAGTTTAGCTTAATCGCTGCGGCTTCGTCGCGAGAAACGACCTCGTCGCGGTGATCGAAAGCGGATTTGTACTTTCGCACGATGAGCTCGAAAATCGCGGCATTGATACCGTAGTGATTTAAAATTTTAGTGCAGTCGTTTTCCTTATCATTTAAAATTTTAAGCATAAAATCAAGCTCGTTTTTAGGCTCTTTGGCATTATTTAATTCAGTATAGAACTGCTTAAATTCTATCGTCTGCGCCGGAGCCTTGCCGCTTGATTTAGGCATCATATCCAAAAGCCCGCCCAGATTATCCAAGATATTTAGGTAGTTAATATCCGGAATTTCTTTGGCGATGAGCCCGTGAAAGGGCTTATTGTATTTAAAAATCGCATAAACTACGTGCGAAGTAGTAATGTATTCGTCCTCGCCGTCATTTGCGACGCTGATTGCTTGTTCAAAATGTTTGTTTAAAAAAAATCCTATCATTGCTTTCCTTTAAATTTAATCCTCTTCGATCTCGCATCTAAGAGGGAATCCTGCCGCCTTTGCCGCTTGTAAAACCGCTTGTTGCTTGCACTCGGCTATCTCTTTAGGATACGCGCCGCAAACCGCGCGACCCTGCCTATGAACTTTCATCATTAAATCTACGGCGTCGTTAAAGTTTTTGGCAAAAATCTCCATCAAAATATAAACCACGAAATCCATCGTCGTCACGTCGTCGTTTAGCAAAATTACTTTATACGGACGAGGCACAAAAGATTTTGTTTTGGCGCGAGTGTGAATCTGCACACCGGTTTTAGTTGCCATTTTTTATCCTGGCGATATCGCTTTTTATCACATCGGTATCGACCATGCCTAAGTAATACGGCTTGCCCCGCTCATCGCCCTC
>CAUQWV010000008.1:0-104144 GCA_963522285.1 uncultured Campylobacter sp. | reverse complement strand
CCTCCACACACTAACCTTTTCATCCCCCGCCGGGCCCCGCCCCCCAGCATTATTTTTAAAATTTATCTCAAAGGAGCGAAGATGAAATATGCACTAGGTGTCGCGCTTGCGACGTTGATTTTAACAGGATGCGGCGCAGACGAAGTAGAGCTTGTGAAAAACTACACTTTGCCCGATTTTAAGTCTATGAGTATCGGCACGGCGATCGAGGGCTCGAAAATGTGTAAAAATATCACGTGGAACAGAGAGGAGAACGGCGGATTAAAGACGGTCAAAATGGTTTGCGACTTGGATATGGAGAAAGTACTGGCAAATATTATAGAATCAAATAAAAAGCGCGAGCAAGATATGTTGAGCCGTATTTTAGATAGCGCTATGATCTTTTATGGAGGAAAGACTTATGATAAGCAAGATCTGCTTAAGATAGCGAACGAGCATTGCAAAATAAACGATGCGAAATTTCAAGAAACGATCAAGACTAAAGGGAAAATAGATTATGACGATCAAAAAATGCTAGTTGATTGTGACGATAAGCTAAAAGATGAAATACTAAAGCCCGGCGATTCTAGAATTAACGAAACAAATTCTATGGGTGAGATTATGATGTTTTTGAAAGAAGCCGTTTATTTGTCTCAGCTAACGCCCGAACAAGAAAAAGCGCAGCTAGGAAAAGCGGCAAAGCTATCATCATCCACGATTGAACTAAATTTTGTGGTAAATGCCGACAAGAGCGTAAGTTTGTCCAATAAATTTAAATTTACCCAAGACGGCAAAGAAGATTCCAACAATAGAATAAGCTCAAAAAAGATTCTTACGGGCTTCTACGAAAGATAAAAAGACTCTTTGCTCGCGGCTAAATTTGATGAAATTTTAAAATTTAGCCGCTTTCTTGTATCAAAATTTCATTCAAAATTTTACGTGGATTTTAAATTTAAAGCGCGATGCCTTCTCGTCGTCAAGGCTAAATTTAATTTAGCCTTATTGCGGCGCGCGGGCTGAATTTTCGCTGCGCGGAATTTTAAATTTTATTCAGCATACTGCGCGGCGCGGATAAGCGAACGAGCCGAGCTTGCGGTTTTAGATAAAATTCTGACCTTGTACGGGCTCTTGTGAGATACGAAAGTGCGGTTAAAATTTCAAAGAGCGGTGCAAGAGCAGGCTTCAGCCACTAGCGCGAGCTGCGGGCTATTAAAATTCTTGCTAGCTAGGCAAAAAGCGGATTTCGCCAGCTAAAAACTAACGATTATCGTATCGGCTGAAATCGGCGTGCTTTGCATTCAAATATGAGTTTCGACGCCGTTTACCGACGGAATATCAGTCGAAATCAGCGCACTTCGTCTTTGAATATTAGTTTTGTACCATCCCAAATATCAACCGAAATCGGCGGTTTTTTCCTCGCTGATCAAGCAAGCTTGCTACCGCGTTAATCAAATAGCGAGGGTTGCAGCGATTTGATCTTGTAGCTTGCGCGGTGAAAAGGCGTGAGCCCGTACCGCTCGATCGCCGCGATGTGTGTGCGCGAGCCGTAGCCCTTGTTTTGCGCGAAGCCGTATTGCGGGTAGCGCTGCGCGAGCTCATTCATCGTGCGGTCGCGCGTGACTTTGGCGAGGATGCTCGCCGCGCTTACTTCGGCGATTTGCGCGTCGGCTTTTACGAGCGTCTGAAGCCCGCGTACGCCGAAGCTTGCGTTGCCGTCGTAAATGATCTGCCCGCCAAAACCCATAAAATACGCGAGAATCTGCTCAAGCGCCGATCTTAGACACGAGCTTAAGCCCGCCTCATCGACCTGCGCGCTTGAAATTTCGACGATTTTGTAGCGTGAGCTTTCGATGATCTGAGCGTAGAGCTCCTCGCGGCGCTTCTCGCTTAGCTTTTTGCTATCGGCAAGTCCTGTGATCTCGCGCTGCAGCACGCAGCCAGCGACGCAAAGCGGTCCCGCAAGACATCCGCGCCCTGCCTCGTCGATACCGCAAATCTGCCCGCTCACTGTGCGTCCTTTCGCACGACTGGCGCGGCCCCGCTTAGCAGGTCGTGTAAGTTTAGATGATCTTTGCGAAAAAAGCAGATCAAAAGCCCGATGACGCTAAAGCCCGCAAACACGAAGCAAGCAAAGCGAGCTAGTGCCCTAAAAAAGCTTACTTTGCGTCCGCTGCGAATGTCGATGAGGTAAAGCCCCGCGAGCTTGTAGCCCGGCGTCTGAGCGCTGCGAGCATAAAATACCGCGCAAATCGCGCCGTATACGAGCCAGATAAGCGCGATCGCGGCTTGGTTTCGCCACAGAGCCTCTTTCGAGCCCAAGACGAGATAGGTAACGCCGTAAAATAGGGGCATCGCGATGATGAAAAGATCGACGATGAAGGCCTTTACGCGCAGAAAAATCGGTGAAATTTTAGCTTTTTGTTTTGCCATTTTGATCCGTTTTGGATTAAATTTTAAAATTCCGGCGCGCTAAAGCCGAGAGAATAAAATTTAATCTCGTTGCGGTTTGTTAGCAGCAAATCGGCGCCTAGTTTCCGCGACTGCCGGGCTTGATCGCCTTACTTCCGGCAGCACAAAGCGGGCAGGTTGAGGGCTCGTAAATTTCAAACTCGAAATTGCCTAGCGCAAAAAATGGCTTATCTGCGGGCAGCTTGGCACCGCCCTTTGCACTGCTGCCCGCTAAATTTGCGACCTTGCAAAATCCGCGATTGGCAAGCGCGGCAAAGCCCACGACCTCGCCACCGAGGTTTTCGATGAGCCTCGCGCTCTCAAGAGCCGAGCCGCCCGTCGTGACGATGTCCTCGCAGATGATACATCTCTCGCCCTTATGCACTTCAAAGCCGCGGCGCAGGCTCATCACGCGATCTACGCGCTCGGTAAATATGAAGCGTTTTTTTGCCGCGCGAGCTAGCTCGTAGCCCGCTAAAATTCCGCCCAGCGCAGGCGAGCAGACGCTATCAAACTCCACGCCCGCTTTTTCGATGATCGCGGCGAGTTCGTCTGCGAGCTGTCCCGCGAGCCGCGGATCTTCAAGCACTTTGGCGCTTTGCAGATAGAATTCCGAGTGGTTGCCGCTTGAAAGCAGAAAATGCCCTCGCAGATATGCGCCGCAATCGCGATAGATTTTTTCTATATTCACAGCTCAGACCTTCAAAAGCTCGGCTTCTTTGGCCTTAACGGCGTCGTCGATTTTGGCGGAGTACGCATCGGTGATCTTTTGTACCTCGTCGTAGCCTTTTTTGGCGTCGTCTTCGGAGATGGCTTTGTCTTTTTCGAGCTTTTTGATTTCGTCGTTAGCGTCTTTGCGGACGTTGCGAATGCCGATTTTGGCCTTCTCGCCCATCGCTTTGGCCTTTTTTGCGTTTTCTTGGCGTTGCTCGACCGTCATCGGCGGGAAAAATAGCTTTACGCTCTCGCCGTCGTTAGTCGGATTGACGCCGATATTCGCCGCTGCGATCGCGCTTTCGATCGCCTTTAGCATCGGCTTTTCCCACGGCGTGATCGAGATCGTAACCGCATCGGTCGAAAGGACGGTCGCGACCTGATTTAGCGGAGTCTGCGAGCCGTAATAATCCACGAAAATATGATCCAGGATCGCCACGCTCACTTTACCGGTACGTAGCGTCGTAAAGTCCTTTTTCAAAGCCTCGATAGCTCGATCGCCGTTTGCTCTTTGCTCTTTATAGATAGCTTCTAGCATTCAAATCCTTTAAATAAAATTTGCGGAATTATAGCGTTAAAAAAATAAGAATAGCATTTAAAAGCGCGGATTTTGCGCTTTTAAATTTTAAAATTTAGAGTTTATTTGGTTGTGTTTTGATCTGCGGAAGCGGCGCTGGCATTGGTATCGCTTGATGCTTGCGACCGAGCAGGCGCGCTAGCTGCGGCAGTATCCGTCGCAGGAGCTGCGGGCTCTTCGATTTTCGTATCCGTTGCATTGGTCTCGCCGCTAATTATGGAATTTGACTCGGTGCTTGCCGGAGCAAAATTAGGCTTTACGCCTGAAGCTGGGATGGACGGCACGCCAGGGACAGCGTTTGGCACGGATTTAGTAGCATTTGCTTCGATCTTTACGCGATCGACTACGGAAGATTTAGCATCTTGCTGATAGAAATACGCAAGCACAAGTGTGTTTATCACAAATAAAATTCCCATGGCGGCGGTAAATTTAGCTAAAAATCCCGCCGGACCCTTCGCTCCAAATAAGCTTTCGTTGCTTCCGCTGTATGCGCCAAGCCCGATAGAAGAGCTCTTTTGCAGTAGAACGGAGATCGTAATTATCACGGCGAAGACGACTTGTAAAACCAAAAATAACGTAGTCACTATAAAACCTTTTGAAAAAATTGAATTTGCGATTATAATAAAAGATTTATAAATTTTAAGTTAAGAGTGCACCGCACGAAGCGGTGCGTAAAATTTAATCTCTGCTTGCGCCGAAAATTCTTAGCAGCGAAAGGAAGAGGTTGTAGATATTTAGATACATATCTACAGCAGCCATTATCGGTGAAGTGTAAGTGCCATTGATGATATTTTTAGTATCATAGATAATATACATCGAAAAGATTAAAGCCGAAAAAGCTGAAATCGCTATATCAAGAACGGTGCTTTTGAAAAAGAAGTAATTCAAAAGGCTTAGCACGATAATAGCCACAAGCGATACCAATAGCGGCTTGCCCCAAGAATCGAAATTTGTCTTTGTATTCATCGCATAAACGGTAAGAGCACCGAAAGTAATCGCCGTAGCCACAAACGCATGTGTTACCACATCTCCGGCACCCGCTGCGATATAAATAGCGATCAATTTACCTAGAGTAAGACCGGTAATAAAGGTAAATGCAAAAAGCAAAACCAGCGCGATCGTGTTGGCGCCGCGATTTACGGCTGCTTGCATACCAAAAATTAGCCCCATTAAAAGCACTAGATATAAAAATGGATGAATAGCCAAGCTCACACCGAAGCTCATCGCCACAAAAGCCCCTGCCGCCGCAGCTATCATCGAAGCGGTTAGAAGCGCGTAGGTTTGTTTGATAGTCTGAGAGATTCGTCCTTGTTCCAGTGATGCGTCCGATAGCTCGTAGCCATCCGCGTAATTTCGTCTGTCATATAGACTCATATTTTTCTCCTTCTTTTAATTTATGAGCGGGGAGTTTAGCGAAAATTTGGTAAATATATAATTAAAAATTCCCAGAATTCTATCTATTTATGAAAGTAATATATAATTCCCGACTTTTTTAAGGAGAAAGTATGCCCAGCCAGTTAATAAATGGAGCTATTAAATTTATGGAAGAAAATTTTGCCGAGCATGCCGAGCTTTTCGGAAGTTTGGCAAATCATCAAAAGCCCCACACGCTTTTCATCGGCTGCTCTGACTCGCGCGTGGTGCCAAGCTTAATTACTTCGACGCTTCCAGGAGAGCTTTTCGTTGTACGAAATATCGCAAACGTCGTTCCTCCATACCGCATTAGCGAGGAATTTTTAGCGACTACTTCGGCGATTGAATACGCGCTGTATTCGCTAAATATCAAAAATATCATCGTTTGCGGGCACAGCAACTGCGGCGGCTGCGCGGCGCTGTTTTACGACGCAAAAAAGCTTGAAAAAATTCCAAACGTAAGGCGCTGGCTAAATTTAATGCAGCCTGTAAAAGACGAGGTCGAAAAGCTCAAAGATCTCGGCACCGACAAGCGCGAGTGGATCACCGAGAGATTAAATATTATAAATTCCATGCAAAATTTACTTAGCTTTCCTGGCATCAAAGACGCCTATAAAAACGGCGAGATTAAAATTTACGGCTGGCACTACGTCATCGAAACGGGCGAGCTATTCAACTACGACGACGAAGGCGCGCATTTTACGCTATTAAATAAGGGAATGGATTATGAAAAAATCTATAATCAGCTTTTTAACGATTAGTCTTTTTAGCGCCGCTTTAGCGTTTGCAGACCTCAACACGACCGGCGAGGGAAGCTTTGTAGAGACGAATTCTTCTACTCCAGAGGCAAATCTTACTTTAGAAAACAACAAAACCGAGATCAAAAAAGAGGTCGCTAAAATTTTATCCAAATCCCTTGGTGCAGAGGATGGCAATAAAACTGAAGTAATAAATATGATCGCAGAAAAGGTCGCCAAAACGGAGACTTCGCAGAAAAAAGCTCCTAACGGCGAGACGCTTATCTCTGTAATCAAAGAGATTAAAAAGCTAAATTTGCAGCGCAGCTCCCTGCTTAACGGCGGCGACGCCAACGCGAGCAAAAACGAACTAGACGCCATCGATCGCAATAAAGCTAAGCTCTTTGATCGCTTACCTTTCGCGATTACGCAGCAGGATATGGATATCGAAAGCATAATGTCGTATGCGCAAAATAAAAAGAACATCCAAACTACGCTAAAAAAATACGCCAAAAAGCAGAGCTCTCCCGAATACGTAAATGCAAGCGCGGATTTGGAAAAGATGGAGATGGCAGAGATCTTTTATACCTCACTTATGAAAATTGAGGATATGTTTGTAAACGGCGCAAGCAGAAGCGCGCTTGAAAGCGAGCTGAGTAGTACGCTACTAAATATCCAAACTAGGGATTTTAGCAAACTTAATGATTTGAAAAATAATCTAAGCAGTCAAGAGCAGATAGACGCCTTAGAGTCTAAAATCAACGATTTGAAAAACGACAAGCAGACCTACGACGAGGTGCTTACGTATCTGTCTCGAAATAGCGATCTGCTCGCAAGCAGCGTGGTTTTTACCAGCTTAAATTTTAAGTCGGTGATCGATTATATCAACGATAAAATTCCGTTTAAGCTCAGCCACGTAAATTTCGGCAAGCTCATTTTGATCACGCTGATTACGCTATTTTTCTACTCGCTTCGCAGGCTACTTGCCAACATCATCTATTTCGTATTTAAATTCTTTAATAAAAGCTTTTCGCTGGATAGCGAAACTCTAAAAACGCAAGTAGTGGGCATTATCAAGCGTCCGATGGGTATTTTGCTGATCGCTTATTCGGTCGATATCTGTCTTAGTATTTTTTATTATCCGGCGCCCGTGCCGATAAAATTTGCAAATTTATTCTCGATCGTTTACGTGGTGCTTTGGGCATGGCTCATTATCGAAATTATCGATGGTTACGGCATTGTCGTGCTTGGAAACATCACGAAAAAAGGCGTCAGAAAAGATATCATAAATCTAGTCGTTAAAATTCTATATGTCATCGTAATCATCATCGCCGCGCTTTTGGTGCTAAAGCGTCTAGGCTTTGACATCTCAGCGCTTATGGCATCTCTTGGAATCGGCGGACTTGCGATCGCGTTTGCAACCAAGGACATCATCGCGAATTTCTTCTCATCCGTGATGCTATTATTTGATAACTCGTTCTCGCAAGGTGATTGGGTCGTGTTAGGCGACATAGAAGGAAACGTCGTAGAAACAGGCTTTAGAAAGACGACGATCAGAACCTTTGACAACGCTCTTGTTTTTGTGCCGAATTCCAATATAATGGCGCAAAATATCAAAAACTGGAGCCGCAGGAAGGTAGGACGGAATTTAAAGCTTACTGTAGGCGTCGAATACGGCGCGAGCACAGCTCAACTTCGAAAGTGCGTAAACGACATCAAAGAGATGCTAAAATCTCACCCGGGCATCGCTCAATCTGCCGATACAGCATTAAATTCTAAAGATTTTCGTATGCGCTATAGACAAAATATGGTCTCTATCGACGATTTAGCGGGCTATAAAAGCACCATGTTCGTGGCGTTAGATAGCTTTGGCGATTCGTCCATTAATATTTTAGTTTACTGCTTCACAAAAACCGTAATATGGGCAAATTTTATCCAAACTAAAGAGGATGTTTTATTTAAAATAATGGAGATCGTGGAGCAAAACGGACTATCGTTTGCCTTCCCATCGCAGAGCGTTTATATCGAAAATATCCCGGAAATAGCAAGCGAATGCGTAAAATCAAAAGTAAATTCCAACGACAAAGGAGAGCAAAATGGCTGATTTCGATGACTTCGAAGACGAAGAGTTCGATGAGGACGAATACGAAGACGATGATCTAATCGGAGGCGATGAGAGTTACAACTACAACTACGACGAGGATGATTACAGCTACGAAGACGACGACGGTTTCAACGATTATAGCGATTTGGACAGCGAGGATTATTAGTGTTTAGATCCAGGGCGCTGCCTTTTGATCCGCGCACGAATAAAATCGTGAGCCTGCAGAGCTTAAAATTCCACCACGGTGGGCTTTGCGAGGACTACGTCTCTGCCTTAAATCGAGATATAGCGGACACGCCGATACAAAACGCAGATCTTTTTACGATTATCACGCAGTCGTTCAAGGAGGTGCGCGGCGAGGAGTGCAATTTTTCGCAAATTTCAAAGCTTTATAAAATTTGCCTAGGTTTTAGCCGTATTTTTAACAACGCCTCTGAAATTTACAACCACGATTTTTACTTCGACTGTATCGCGCAGCCAAGTGAGCCTAGCGGCGAGCTCGCGGACGCTTTAACGCAGGCTTTCGGCGGGATGGAAAATTTTAAAAATGAGTTTTTAAAGCGCGCACTGGGGCTTTTCGGTAGCGGCTGGTGCTGGCTCGTATGCGACGAGAGCGGCGCAAATTTAGAAATCATCACGACGCAAAATGCGGACACACCGATCGTGCGTGGTAAAATTCCGCTTTTAGCCTGCGATCTTTGGGAGCACGCCTATTATGCCGATAATCAAAATGCGCGCAAATCCTACGTGGAGAATTTCTTGTGCTTTGCGGACTTTGGCTTTGCAAGCGACGCCTACTTTCAGGCGAAAAAGCAAGGACTTGACTCCGTAAAGCTATACATCAGCGAGCTTCATCCCTCTGCCTCCTCGCGCTGCGATTGCGGCTGCTGCGGGTAGATTTGGGCTTTTGCTGCGCAGCCTTTAGCGTCGTGAAATTTCTAGGCTTACTATCTCGCCGCGTACTAAATTTATAAGCATTTTTCACCTTTCGGCGCCCGTATTTTACCCTGAGAATACTGTGCCTCGTCGCCCAAGGGTTGCCGTGAATGCTTCTAGCTCACTATCTCGCCGTATGCTAAATTTGCGCAAATTTTGATTTTTAGCCATTTAGTATCCGCGTATTGAAATTTTAACGTTACAAGCGAATATCTCGCAAAATTTTAAAGTTGCAAATAAGCCCATGAAATTTTCATACCGAAATAAGCAGCACATTCTTTGCTTCCGTAATTATATAGAGGGGGCAACTCCCTCTGCCCCTGCCTTGCTCGCCCACGCCGCACTCGTAAAATTTTGTTTAGTAAGGCAGTTGGCAAATTTTAAAATATCAGCTAGATTAAATTTGCCGCGTCAAAGGCGAGGCGCGGCGGGTTTAAAATTTGCGCCTGAATAGTGCAGCTTGCGAACCGTGGGATAAATTTAACGGAAATCGATCGTCAAATTTTACTTTTTGGCAGTTAAAATTTTTAGCGTCGTTTTGGCTTGAAATTCCGCTTTAAATTTTAAAAATTTGCGCCGCGCAAAAGTTGCTCGTTACGCGGAAAAGACAAGCCGTATCGAAGCCAAGCTATGCCGCGTCGAGGGATACCTGCGCGCTATTTGCGCTAAAATACAGAACAGAATTTTAAGCTGCATCAAGTCAAATCACGCGGCGAGCTTGTGATGTACGAAACCTCGTCAATTAAAGCGCCAGCCGTATTCGCGCGCCGCATAAAGCCGCTCAGCGTAGAATTTACTCGTTTAAGCACAGCACATCGCTTCACGAACACAAAATTAGTCCGCTAAGGCAGCACTTGTCGCACGGCATGCAAGCTATACTAAAAGTGCGAACCATGTTTGCTCAAAATCCAAAGTCATACTCAATAAAATTCAAAGCCGTACCCCAAAAATACAAAAACCGCACTCGCTCGAAAGGTAAAGCTAAATTTATTTAAGACGTAAACCCACGCTCAATCAAAACGCAAAGGCGTGCTTGCTTAAAGCAAAAAGCCAGTACTGAAAATGCAAAGCTGCAGCCGCCGAAAACTCAAAGTCGCGTCTGCTTAAAATTTTCTAGCTTATTTAAAATTCTAAGCCTACTCAAAGCCCCAAACCCGTTTAAAATTTAGCCCGCTTTACTCCCTCGCTAGCCCGTTTTTATCGGACTTGTCGCTGATTAGCTTGCCGCTTTCGTCGTATTTTTTGGCGCGCACGAGCCTGCCGCGCTCAAACTCACCCTCGGCTTCGAGCTTGCCGTCTGCGTAGTAGTGCTTCGCCGTGCCCGTCTCCAGACCATCCTTGAACGTCACTCTAGCCTTGAGCGCGCCGTTTTCGTGGTATGTTTCGTATAGCCCGTGCTTGCGCCCGTCTCTGAACATCACTTTCGCCGCAAGAGCGCCGCTTGCGTAGTACTGCTTACTCGTGCCCGTTTGCCTGCCACGCTCAAACTCGTATTCGCCCTGCAGCGCACCGTCCTCGTAGTATTCGCGCACGGCGCCGTCGCGCTCGCCGTCTTTAAAATTTTCGACTACACGCGTCTTACCGTTCTCATAAAATAACTTCCAAATGCCCTGTTTGCGGTCATCCTTGTATGCGCCGGTCTGCTTTAGCGCGCCGTTTGCGTGATACCATTTCTCTACGCCTTGCCGCTTGCCCCCTTTGTAGCTCCGCTCCCCGCGCACTTTGCCGCTTTTGTAATAATCCACGTCCTTGCCGTTTCGCAGCCCGCCCTTATACGGATGGCGCGCACTTACTTCGCCGCTTTCGTAGTAGTCGGTGAAAACGCCCTCTCGCCTATCATTTTTATACGCGCCCTGCTGCTTTGGCTTGCCGCTTCCTTGATAGTACAGCTTGTAAAAGCCCTCGCGCTTACCGGCTTTGTATTCGCTCTGCGACTTCAGCTCGCCGCCGTCTGTGTAGTAGCTCTTTGCGACGCCGTCGTACAGGCCGTTTTTTAGCGGATATTCGTTTGAAGGCTTATCTCTGCCGTCAAAGTAATCGCGCTGAAGCACCGCAGTGCCGTTCTTTACGTCGATCTCGCGGATTAGCGTCGGCGGCAGCGGCTTTGCTCTGGGATAGACGACGCCCATAAAATTTACGTCGTAGAGATCCTCGACGCTATAATGCAGCACCTTGAGCGTCCCGTTATAGGGCTTGTCCGCTACGAAATACAGGCCGTTTTTCAGGACCGGCTCGGGCTTCATTACGATTTTTGGCTCCAGAGCCTGCGCGCCTAGCGCCAAAAATGGAAGCAGGAGCTTTAGTACGCTTGAAAAGATAAAATTTCGTATTAAATTTAAGCCCAAATTAAGCGAATTTTGCGCGGCTTTGCGGGTTTTCATATTTTGCTTCCTTTTGGCTCGGTTAAAGTTAAAGAATTTTAAAATTTGAAGCTAAATTTTAGATAAATTAGTGCGGAAAAACGGTATAGAAGGTAAGAGCAAAAAATACTAAAGTTATTTTAACTCTATTGCATAATAATAAATTTGCAAGTTATTTTTCGATACTATATTAAATAATATGAATTTAAGTCTATGGTGATTTAAGAATGAGTTTGGATATAGATAAAATTTTAGAAAGACCAAAAGAAGAAATTGAGCAAAAAGACCTTGAAAGATTTCAAGAACTTGGAATTATCAGCAATAATCTAAAACATTGCGAAGTATCAGGACAAACTATAGGAGATTGCTCGATTAATAAATGCAAGTATGATGAGGAAATTTTTTTCGTTTTTAGTAATTTTATCTTTAACTCAAAACTAGAATTAAAAAATCATATAAATTTAGAAAAGTATTTACAAAGCGATGAATTAAACCTTATTCTTTATAATTGTTACTATATTGAAGACCAAGAGGCTATAAAATATTTAGAGAGGCTTAAACGAAAAGTTATAATTGTTAGGTCCAAACTTCCTAATATTAGCTCTTGCAAATTCGAGAATGAAGTATTTTTACGCGATATCAGCAATAACAGCACGTTTGGCGGATGCGAATTTGCAAAAGAAGTTTACGTAGAAGGTTATGCGTTTTTTCAAGCATGCACATTTAACGACAATTTCATATCTAAAAACGCTAGACAAGATATATTTTTTGCGAGCAGTATTTTTAATAAATCTTTTGAGTTATCCGCAGAAAAAAAGTTGGGGGAGATAAATTTTCAAGCCGCTCATTTTAAGCAAAAATTTACTATGGATATACAAAAATTTAGCGTTATAGATTTCTCATGCGCCGAATTTGATTGCGAGCTTACTTTGCACGCAAAGCAGTTTGATGGGATAAATATAGATTTTACCAGGGCCATATTTAACAAAAAGCTAAGTTTTCATAGGAGCACAATTAACTGCGGAGTGATTTTCAAAGAAGCTTGTTTTGAAAGTGACTTAATTTTTACAGAAGCAAAATTTAATGATGTAGTAAATTTTGATAAAGCAAAATTTAAAGGAAAGACACAATTTCGCGGAACTAAATTTAATAGAGCGATACTAACGGAAACAACTTTTGGAAATGAAGCCGACTTTTCAAATGTGGTATTCAACGAAAAAGCGTATTTTACAAATGCCGTTTTTAAAATGGATACGGATTTTAGTTCTGCTACTTTTGCCGATGAGGCAAGATTTTTTAATACAGACTTTAAAGATGCGATGACTTTTGAAAATGCCGCATTCGAAGGTAAGGCAGACCTCAAAACAGATAAAAATCTTATTTTCTGGAAAAATGCAGATTTTAACAATGCAACTTTTCACGATAATGCTTATTTTAATAATAGAGTTTTTGAGGATTTTGTAGATTTTCATGAGACGGATTTTAAAAAAGTCGCTTGCTTTTATAACGTCGCTTTTAAAAATCCGGTTAATTTCTCATCAAGCATTTTTAACGGCGCTTCAAATTTTGTAAACACAAAAATAGATTTTACGTACGAAGAGCTTAAAAAGTTTATCAAGGATAAAAGCACCAACAATATAGATAAATGTACAAGCATAACAAATGATTTTAGGGATAGTTTTAGGCTCATTAAGCATGCTTTAAATAACAAAGGTAATGCGCTAGATGCAAGTTTGTTTCACCGCCTAGAATTATACTGCAAAGAGCTAGAATTAGAATTTACTCTTGAAAATGCAAAGGCTAAAGATAGCAAAAACGATAAAGAAGTAAAATCTACCGATGAAATAGAAGCCAAACATAAAAGCAAAAATCGTATCGAGCTTTTTTTAGATTTGATAACGCTGAAATTATATAGAAATACCAGTGATCATCACACAAATCTGCTACAAATTATAAATTTTATGGTTTTGACTATTGCGGTCTACGGATTTTCGATTTTTATGTACGAAAAAATTATCTCAAAATGCCTTATTAGTCTCCCATACAATTTTGTATATTCTATATTATTGGTGACACTTGGTGTAATTCTTTG
This sequence comes from uncultured Campylobacter sp., assembly GCA_963522285.1. Classification (GTDB taxonomy): domain Bacteria; phylum Campylobacterota; class Campylobacteria; order Campylobacterales; family Campylobacteraceae; genus Campylobacter_B. The sequence continues at coordinate 90,784 of CAUQWV010000008.1, read as the reverse complement.
GACCACATATCATCGAATTGCCAAATACAATATAGCTTGGATAAATATGCTGCTAGTAGGGCTTGTTATGCTTATGATTATATTGGTAGCCATAAGTGCTAAATATACCGCCTATATTGCACTTTTTATTACATTATATTTAGCAATATACTTTATTGCCATTATTACATCTAGGTACAATTGGATATACTTAATTTATTATAGTTTATTTATCGTTATATTTTTTATCAAGCCATTTTTAATAGCGCCGTTTATAAGCATTTTTACGTCAGAACAAGCGATCGAAAGCAAATTTAAAGAATATACCATAAGATATAATGAAAACGGTCTGGACGATATGCTCCTAGATGCAAATCTCACTAACACCAAAAAAGACAATAAACTAGATTTTATAGTCGAAAATAGAAAATCGATTTTAGATGAATTAGATGATGATAAAAAGTTATTGATTAGTTTTAAAGAAAACTTTAAAAAACTAACAGACTATAATGACGATAGCAAAAACACACAAGATACTTCTAAAAAACCGTACGCCGAGGCTCTAAATGCCCTAAAATACGACGAAATAATGCAATCAACGCAAAAAAGCGCAAACTTGCTCTACAGTTTCATAATGCTACTCGTCATTTATTCGCTTACAAAAACCGCACGTAGAAATTCTGTAGTGCCTAGTTAGCGGTTTATGCCGCCATTTGTGGCAATGAAGCGAACAAGCCTTTTAAAATTTTGCTCGCTTCTTAAATAGATGTTTGCGAAATTTGGCGGCGATTTTATTTTAGATTTTGCCGTTTGCGATAACAGGCAGGCAAATTAGCTAAATTTAGATAGATAAATTTAGCCGTCTTTTAGCGCCTCCGCGACGACCGTCCACTCTTGCACGAGCCTTTCAAAGCTAAAATTTGCGTTTGCGGAGCTAGTGGATGGTAGCTTGATCAGTTCTTTGCCTGTTGCGTTTAAAATTTGAGTTTTTAGATATTTTTCGCAGATCTCGTGCGCCCTGCCGCCGTTGGCGAACACCTGCACGATGCGCGTGCCGCTAAAGATCGGCTCCAAATTTGCAGGCACGACGGCGGTCATTTTGGCGTCGCTCGAGCCCTTTATCTCGCAGCAGATCGCAGCGTCGTAGATGGCGATGCCGCGGGCGAGCAGGAATTTTATCTTTTCCTCCGTGCTCGCAGGCGGCGGCACGTTTAAAATTTGCGCCAGCACGCGCCAAAAGCGATTTTGAGGATTTGCGTAGTAAAAGCCCAGCTTGCGAGAGGGGGCAGAGGAAAAGGAGCCGAGGATTAAAATTTTAGAATTCTCATCGAAAATCGGCTTAAAAGGGTGAGTTTGGCTCATTTTACGCCCGTTTTGTATTCGCCGAAAACGCCCGCCGGAGCGCCATAAAATTTATCTTTCATTTTCGCTTTACCTCTCCTAAATTTCGCAATTTCGCCCGCGAAGTAGCTTCGAGCTGAAATTGTGCGGCGGTAAAGATTTTAGCGCGCTAGCTTACTCTGATACGGCGTGCGGTAAAAATTCTGATGAGCCCGCCGCAACGCGCCATTTGGGTCTAAATTCCAACTTTTCAAACTCCGAAGCAGAGCCTTTGCGGCTAAATTTAGCGCCTCGCAGCGGCAAAATTTTAACCCTCGCGGCAGTTAAATTCCGTCTGCCCTCGCAACCGCCTCCGAACCGCTGCGCGTTAAATTTTAGGTACTGAGATTACGCGCACGAGCTCGCCTTTTTTGAGCTCTTTGACCTCTAGCGGCGCGACGAGCAGGACGCTATCGTCGTCTAAATTGTTCAAAATCGCGCTGGAGCCTTGCTTTTTGCTTTGTAAGCTAACAAAAAGCCTCCCCTCCCTGTTTTGCAAGACGGCGGGCATAAACTCCAGCCACGGCGTCTTTTTTACGTAGTCGTGATCTAAGATCGCGCTAAATTCCGTGTTTTCGCGCACGCCGAAGGATCTTTGCAAATATACGCGCAGAAACAAAATGCACGTAATAAGCGCCGAGAGCGGAAAGCCGGGGAATGCGAAGATATATTTTTCGCCGGTTTTGGCTACGCGCACGTGGCGGCCCGGTTTGATCGCCGCACCCTTTACGATTAGTTCAAATTTTGATTGCAGCGTGCTTTGCACGAAGTCGTAGTCTCCGACGCTCACTCCGCCGCTGGTTAGAAGTATGTCGGCACTCTGTAAAGCCGATAGGATCGCGCCTTCTAGCTCTTTTTCGTCGTCACGTACTAGAGGCATTATCATCGCTTCGCAGCCTAGCTGCGTTACTAAATTTGCAAGCGCGATGTGGTTGGAGCTGTAAATTTGAGCGTCGTTTTCGAGCCTCTCGCCCAGATCCTTTATCTCGCTGCCGGTGGCAAGGATCGCTACTTTTGGGCGGACGAATACGCTTATGTGAAATAGACCAAGCTCGGCTAGCAGCGCGATCTGCGAAAAGCCGAGCTTCGTGCCGCTTCTAAGCAAAAGCTCGCCCTCGCGGTAGCTCTCGCCCGCCGCGCGCACGGCAAAGCCTGCGGGAACGGGTTTTGTGACGACGATCTCGCTGCCTTGTACCTGCACGTTTTCGATCGGCAGAAGCGTGTCGCTACCCTCGCACATGAGCCCGCCGGTGAAGGTTTTGACGCACTCGCCCGCCTTTGCCGCGGCGCTAGGCATCTTGCCTGCAGGCGTCGTGCCGACGATCTTAAATTTCGCTCCCTCGCTCAGATCCGCGCCATTTAGCGCGTAGCCGTCCATCGCGGCGGTCGGGCGGCGCGGAGTGCTAAAAGGCGCCGCGACGTCGCTTGCCAAAATACGCCCCAACGCCTGCGTGATCGCGACTTTTTCGATGCGCGAGGACTTTTGCACCGTGCTTGCGAAGCGCTCCATCGCGCTTTCAAATTTTTCAAATTCCATCATTTGCCTCCTACGATTTTATAAATTTGATCTTCATTTATCAATTTCGAGTTAAATTTCACAACGAGTTCGCTATCGGTCTCGTAAATTTCAATAATGCCCTTGACACCCTGCAGTGCGGAAAAATCGCCGCCTTTAGGAAAGTATAAATTCTTAAAAAGTTTTGGATCGCTCAGCCTAGAAAGTAGCACAAGCCAGATCACACCCAAAACCGCGACGCCAATGCCTAGTGCTTCGATGCCGATTTTGCCAAAAAGCGCGCCACCGCATAGCCCACCCAAAAAACTGCCAAAAAATCCGAACGAATTAAAAATCCCAAGCGCGGCGCCTTTTTGAGCGACTTTGGCAAATTTGGACGCAAGGCTTTGCATAATGGGCTCATGCGCATTAAATCCCACGAAAAAAAGCATCACGCCCACCACGAAAGCGCTCGCCCCGCTAGCAAACGCAAAAATCAAATACGAAGCGATAAAAAAGCAAATACCGATAAGTAGAATTTGCTTAGCTAGCGCGCGCTTTTCGCCTAAAGCACCGCTCGCACCCATCGCAGTAAAGCCGAAGACCGCACCTAGAGCATAAATTTTGGTCAAATCACTTTTGGAAAGTCCGAATTTTTGCACGAGCAAAATTGGAATTAGAAAAAACGCTGCCGTCATGAAAGCCTTTTGAAAAAAATTCGTTAAATTCATAAGCATTAAATTTTTATCACTCAAAAGTGAGCCGAGCGGGACCTTTTGGCGCAGGGAGCGGATATGCGGTTCGGTAGGTACGACGAAAAAAAGCAGCACCAAACATAAAAGCGTAAGCGCTGAACTTAGATGAAATAGGCTGGCAAGTCCAAATTTGGCGCTTAAAAGCGGACTTAAAATCATTGCGACACCAAAGCTCACGCCTATCATCCCACCCATTACCGCCATCGCCTTGCCGCGCTCTTCCTCTCGCGTAAAATCGCTAATTAGTGCGGTAGCTACGGCTCCTACGGCACCGCAGCCTTGCAAAAAGCGTCCAAAAATCATCGTATAAATGCTCTCGCCCGCCGCGCAAACGCAAGCACCCACGATAAAAAGCGCCAGCCCTATCGCAAGGGTTTTCTTGCGCCCGATCTTATCGCTTAGCACTCCAAATGGCGTTTGCAAAATCACTTGCATAATCGCATAAATTCCAAAAAGTAGCCCCACTAGGCTTTCGTTTGCGCCATGCAAGCTCAACGCATACAGGCTAAGCACGGGCAGCAAAATAAACAATCCAAAAAATCTCGTAGCGATGATAAAACTAAGCGGGAGGACGCTTTTTAGCATAATCTTAGACCTCAAATAATATGAAATTTGTGCCGATTATAGCCAAAAATCGTAACGAATTCTTTGATTTTGGGTAAAATGGCTGCTTAAATTTAAGGAGTTAGGATGAAAATTTTACTTGCGACGAGCAACAAAAATAAAGTAAAAGAGATAAAAGAATTTTTCACGGAATACGACGTGTGCGCGCTCGGCGAGGTGCTCGATCCTTTTGAGATCGACGAATGCGGCACGAGCTTCAAACAAAACGCGCTGATTAAAGTTCGCGCAGTGTATGAGGCGCTAAAAAGTAAAAATTTGCAGAGCGAATTTTTTGTGTTAAGCGATGATAGCGGTATCTGTGTGGACGCGCTGGGCGGGGCTCCGGGGATATTTTCGGCGCGCTTTAGCGGAACGGGTGCAACGGATGCGAGCAATCGCGAGAAGCTAGCCGCTAGCCTGCGCGCTCTGGGGCTAAAGGAGAGCCCCGCGCATTACACGGCGGCGATCGCGCTAAAATGCGATTTGGGCGAGTTTTGCACGCATGGCTTTATGCACGGCACGGCGATAACGAAGCAGCGCGGGCAAAACGGATTCGGATACGATTTTATGTTTATTCCGCGCGGATTTGACCGCACGATCGGAGAGCTGCCTGCTGAGGTTAAATTTAAAATTTCGCATCGCACGAAGGGGCTAGCGCTGATGCAAATTTTGTTGAAAAATTTAGAAAAACAGATGCGACTTGCTAAATTTCATTAAATTTAAAGCCGCAAAAAGCGGAATTTAAGAAAAAATATATATAATACGCTTTTTATTCAATCCACAAAAATCTACGGAGCGTAGCGCAGGCTGGTAGCGCATCTGGTTTGGGACCAGAGGGTCGAAGGTTCGAATCCTTTCGCTCCGACCATTGTGGTGAGTTTAGCTCAGTAGGTTAGAGCATCAGATTGTGGTCCTGAGGGTCGTGGGTTCGATTCCCACAACTCACCCCACTTTATGCGCTCGTAGCTCAATTGGATAGAGCAACAGACTTCGGATCTGTAGGTTGAAGGTTCGACTCCTTTCGAGCGTACCACTGATTTGATATTTTGCGCTCATAGCTCAGTTGGATAGAGCAACGGCCTTCTAAGCCGTAGGCCAGAGGTTCGAATCCTCTTGGGCGTACCATATTAAGCTCATATTAAGAGCTTTTTGGCTAATATGCGCTTTCTTTTTTGCGGATGTGGTGAAATTGGCAGACACACCAGACTTAGGATCTGGCGCCTCACGGCATGAAGGTTCAAGTCCTTTCATCCGCACCATCCATTCTACGCGTTCCGGATTAGCTCAGCGGTAGAGTAGGCGGCTGTTAACCGCTTGGTCGCTGGTTCGAATCCAGCATCCGGAGCCATATATACTCAAAAACTCCTTTAGACCCCTGATTTTATCGATGTTTAAAGAGCTTTAAGTTTTCTTGGTTTTATAAAAATTTGTTCCAGAAATTTTCTAATATTCTAATTTCTCGTTATGCTTTCTAAGCCAATCTAGAATACCTTTTATAAAATTTAAAATTCTCATTTTGTAAATAAATTTGATAAAATTTAGCCATTTCTTGATTATAATCAATTTTTTTGCCTAAATAAAATCTTAAAATTACCAACTAAATTTTTTATAAAGGATTTCTATGAGCGACAATCTAGAGATGTTCTGTCATCAGTGCCAAATGAGCGCGCCCGAGGGCTGCGGCGCCAAAGGCCAAGACCGCGGCACCTGCGGTAAAACCTCCACGCTGGCGTTACTTCAAGACGCTATGGTTTTCGGGCTTAAAGGCCTTAGCGCCTACCGCCACCACGCCCATGAGCTCGGCGCCGATACCAGCGCGGTCGATACCGTTATGGGCGACACGCTGTATTTCACGCTGACGAACTCAAATTTTAACTTCGACGAGCATATCGCGCAGCTGATGGCCGTCGGAAGCGCGGGCGTGCAGATGATGGATATCTTAAGCGAGGCGCATACCGCAAAATTCGGCGTACCGACCCCGGTTAAGGTTAGCCAAAATAAAGTCGAGGGTAAGGCGATTTTGGTCAGCGGACACAACCTGCATGCTCTTGAGGCGCTGCTAAAAGCGACCGAGGGCAAGGGCATCAATATCTACACCCACTCCGAGATGCTTCCCGCGCACGGCTATCCGCAGCTTCGCAAGTATCCGCACCTAAAGGGCAACGTCGGCAAGGCGTGGTTCGATCAGACCAAGCTTTTTAACGAATTTAAAGGTGCGATTTTGATGACCACCAACTGCATCGTGCCGCTTCGCTCATCCTGTAGCTACGCAGACAGGCTGTTTGGCTACTCTATCGCTGGCACAGACGGGATCAAACATATCCAAAACGACGATTTTACGCCGCTCATCGAGTGCGCGCTTGCTTGCGGCGACGTGAGCATGGATAGCGACGAGAGCCTGGTGACGGGCGGACACTACAAGACGATTTTAAGCCTTGCGCCGCAAATTTTAGACGCGATCAGCTCGGGCAAAATCCGCCGCTTTTTCGTCATCGCAGGCTGCGACGCGCCGGGCAAAGGACGCGAGTATTACCGCGAGCTAGCGCTTAGCCTGCCGAAGGACTGCGTGATTTTGACCTCCAGCTGCGGCAAATTCCGCTTCAACGACGTAGATTTCGGAAACGTCCCGGGTACCGAACTTCCGCGCTATATCGACCTTGGTCAGTGCAACGACAGCAACGGCGCGGTCAAGATCGCTCTGGCGCTTAGCGAGGCTACGGGTATCGCGGTAAACGATCTGCCGGTCTCGATCGTGCTGATGTGGATGGAGCAAAAGGCAGTCATCATTCTGCTTGCACTATTTAGCCTAGGCGTTAAGAATATCAACGTGGGTCCTACGGTGCCTGAGTTTTTCAACGACGAAATTTTGGGCTTTTTGGTGCAAAATTTCGGACTTCGCCTAATCAGCGGCGACGCGCAGGCGGATCTGAAATACTTCCTGGGCGAATAAATTTCGTAACGAGCAAATCGGGTAAATTTAATTCGGCAAAGCTTCGATTTTAAATTTACCCTTTATACGTATACGGCAGTTTTAATAGATCTAGCCGATGCGGCTATTTTACGCAACGCTCATATTTAAATTTTACGACTATGCCGTCCTTCTTAATTTAAATTTTAAAATTTCATAATCTCACTAAATGCTTCGCAGAAGTTAATCAAACGGCTTTAAATTTATGCCGTTAAATTTCAAAATACTCACGATTATGCAAGCGGTGATTAGTGATATATTGTGAAAATTACGCCTAGCAAAAGCACTCACTTTATAGCTTTGCCACATAATTAAGGTCGTGCGGCATCGCGTAGAAGTCTTTGCGCCGCAGACTCTTTAGGTCGGAACGATTTTAGCGATTCGGACGCTTCACATAAATGATTTACGATATCTCCTACTTTTTCGTCCGTCGTACCAAGACGCGCCCAGTCGCCGAGTCTGCAGGCTTTTTCGTAATAGAGTGCCGCCTCCTGCATTTCTTCTATGCCGATTTGATACTCTGCATACAATCCGCAAGCCGCCCATTCTCCGCCTATGCCATCGCAGCTCTTTTTATAAAGCTGCGCGGCTTGCGCCATATCTTGTTTGGCGCCCTTTCCCTCTTGATACATCATACCAAGCTGCAAGCAACTTGCTTTATGTTTGCCTGCGCAAGCTTTGCCGAGGAATTCTGCAGCCTTGCCTAGATTAATCTCGGGCGTCAGATTATCTGATCGCTCGGCTTCTTTCAGATACGATGCGGCGGCGGAGGCGCAGGAGTCGGCGTGTCCTGCTTCACAGATGATTTCATCTATTTTAGTTCCCAAACCGCCGAACGCTGCATAGCCCAACAGCACTAAAGTTAAAATTATCTTTTTCATTACAACTCCTCATATAAATTTAAAATCGTCTCAGTGAGCTGCTTTTTCGCAAGATTTTTGCAGTATCTTGTTAGAATCGACACTTATGATTTTTTTGCCCAATTTGCACGCCTTGTCGTAGTATTTCATCGCCGCTCTTTGATCGTCGCTCTCTATATTAGAGGCGTATATCGCGCAAGATACCCAGTTCCCCTCAGAATCGCAAGATATTCTATACTCTTCAGCGATTTTCGCTTTAATTACGTCCTGCACAGCTCTTAAATTTTGCGCTTCAAGCTCAGCAGGTCTGCTGCAAAATTGCTTTATCTCATCGTTAAATGCAGGATTATTTTGCAATGTGGGATCCGAGATATTTTTGCCAAGCTCGCAGGCCTTTTTATAGTATTTCACCGCTTCATTATTATCCTTTCCCTCCATAAACACGGCAAATAACCCACAAGCGAGTATATCGCCCTTGCTATCGCAATCCTTCTTGTGCTGCGAAGACGCCTTTGCTAAATCCGCGTCATTGCTGCTCATAGCAGCCGCCATAGTGCAGCTCCCTTCATCCCCCATATCGCATGCCTTTTTAAAGAACTCGAGAGCCTTTTTATCATCTTTTGCTACCTCTTTTCCTTCAAAATAAAATCCTCCTAATCCAAAGCAGCCACGAGCATGGCCGCCGTCGCATGCTTTTTTATAAAATTTAAAGGCTTTTGCTAAATCCTGTTTTGGCATTTTTATACCGAGGCTGTCGACTGCAGGGGTATTTTCATATAATATGCCGAGAGTAACGCAGGCTTCCTCATACTTAACGGTTCCATTTTCATTCGTGAAATCTTTACCGCTTTCGCAGACCTTTACCAATGTATTTATTTGCTCATCCGTAAGCTCTTTCACCTCCTCGGCAAACATAAAATAGCTTAAAAAAGCCAAAGCTAAAATGATTTTTTTCATCTCTTCCTCCTTAAAATTTTTCGTATTATTTCACTTTTCGTTGTCAGATACTGTCATTTAATGGCATTAAATTTTATTGCTCTATTTGTTTTTAAAAATTTAGCCGAAAGTATACCTCCTCCCTAATAAGCGCTAAAAATATACGATTGCCATGTTTTACAGCCTGCGTACGGTAGTCGCATCAATATCTAATTTTCAATCTATGGCTTACTGGCGCTATGAAATTTTATAACGCCCAATGCCGACGAGGTCCTAATATGCTCAAAAATTCTAAAATTTTTAAGAGTCGATGCGCGAAATTTAAAAAGTCAATTTTTAAAGTAAAATTATTTTAAAAACTTAATTTTTAATTTAAGTTTTTAAAGCCACGAAATTTGAGCGCTCTTTTAAAAATAGAAAAATAAAATTTCGCTCTATAACTTGTAATTTCATTTTAAGACCGAAAAATTCGCAATTTTTAATGCTAAAATTCCATAAATTTTTCATTCATTTCACATTAAAGGAGAGAAAATGAAAAGACGCGAATTTTTAAAAGGCGTTGCCGCGAGCGCAGCAGGTGTGGCGAGTGCGACGCCACTAGCATTATCAGTGACGATCTGATGAATAGCGAGGATGCGCCGATCACCGCCTCGCATTTCGGCGCGGTTAGGGCTCTTAGGCGAAACGGTAAATTTGAAGGCGTTTTAAGCGAGAGTGAGCTCGATTTTTTCCCAATCAGCCTTACTCAGGGGCTTGCGGCGCGCACATACGATGCTACGCGCATCGCGCGACCATGCGTGCGAAAAGGCTATCTAGAAAAAGGCTGGCAGAGCGACAAAAGCATGCGCGGCAAGGACGAGTGGATCGAGATTAGCTGGGATGAGGCGTATAAACTCGTAGCGGACGAGCTAAAGCGCGTGCTTAAAGACCACGGTGCAAGCTCGATTTACGGCGGCAGCTACGGCTGGTACAGCGTCGGCAGCGTAAATAACCCACAAACCCTGCTCGGTCGCATGCTAAATATCATCGGCGGCTACACTACGAGAAAGCTTAACTATTCTTGCCACTGCATAAGCGCGATAACCCCGCACATCAGTGGAACGGATGAGGCTAACGCCTTGCAAACCGCGTGGCCTACGATCCTAAAGTATAGCGAAGCGGTGCTCATCTGGGGTGCCGATCCGATCAATACCAATCAGATCGCGTGGGCCGTGCCCGATCACGAGAGCTATTTGTATTTCGCAAAGCTAAAAGAGCAGATGCAAAAGCGCGGCGTAAAGGTGATCACGATCGATCCCGTATATAACAACACCGCTAAATTTTTAGGCTCTGAGCACATTTCGATCAACCCTACCACCGACGTTGCAATGATGATGGCGATATGTTATGAGATGATGGCGCAAGGGCTTGCGGATGAAAAATTTCTTAAAAAATACACTCACGGCGCGGAGGAATTTAAAGCCTACCTTAGAGGCGAAAGCGAAGATGGGCTCAAAAAAGACGCGGCGTGGGCGTCTAAAATTTGCGGCGTAAGCGAGGATGAGATCAAAGGCTTAGCTAAAATTTTAGGCAGCAAGCGCACTATGATAATGTGCGGCTGGGGTCCGCAGCGCGCTCATCACGGCGAGCAGTTTCACTGGATGGCGACGGTGCTTGCCGCTTTCGTGGGTCAGATCGGGCTTGCGGGCGGCGGATACGGCTTTGGCTATCATTACAGCGACGGCGGCTGCCCTAGCCCCGCAGCTCCGGTAGGAAGCGCGCTAAGCCTCTCAAGCGGTGCGGCGACTACCTCCTCGGCTTTCCCGGGCTTAGGCAGCATGAGTATCGTGCCTGCCAGCGAGGGCGAGTGGAAAAACCGCGACAACATCGCAATCCCCGTCTCGCGCATCGTCGATTGTATCAACAATCCCGGCAAGGAGATAGATTTTAACTGCAAAAAGATAACCTACCCTAACATCAAGCTTGCCTACTGGGCGGGCGGCAACCCATATATGCACCACCCCGATACGAATTTGCTCGCGCGCACGTTTGAAAAGCTCGACACCTTCATAGTCCAAGAGTGCTTCTGGACGGCGAGCGCGCGCATGGCAGATATCGTGCTGCCCGCTACCACCGAGCAGGAGCGCGACGACATAACCAAGTCGCATACGAATAAATTTATCATCGCTATGCATAAGATCGCCGAGCCTTACGAGCAGGCGCAAAACGACTATAAAATTTACTGCGAAATTCTAAAGCAGTTCGGCGAGAAGGAGTATATGGCGTTTAGCGAGGGCAAGAGCGAGATGGAGTGGATCAGGCAGTTTTACGACGCTTCTAAGAAAAAAGCGGATGCTTCAAAGATAAAGATGCCGGAATTTGAGGAGTTTTGGAAAAAAGGCTTCGTGAAATTTGAAATTCCAAAGCACGCCTACGAATATGTAGCGATGGAAGAATTTAGAAAAAATCCTATCATAAATCGCCTCGGAACGCCGTCTGGAAGGATAGAAGTCGTCTCAAAAAAGATCGCTAAAGCGGCGCTAGACGACTGCCCTGCGCATCCAACTTGGATGGAGCCGATGGAGTGGCTGGGGAACGCGCAAAAGACGCAAAAGTATCCGCTAAATTTAATAACCCCGCATCCGAAATACCGCCTGCATGGGCAGCTAAACAACACTTGGCTACGAAGCTTAGAAGAAATTGACGGTCGTGAGCCCGTGTGGATGCACCCAAAAGATGCCGAAGCAAGAGGGCTTAAAAACGGCGACGTAGTTAGGGTTTTCAACGATCGCGGCGCCACGCTTGCAGGGCTCATCGTCACCGAAAACGTAAAGCAAAGCGTCGTGCGGATGCAAGAGGGCGGCTGGTGGGATCCGCTCTTTAGCGCAAACGGAGATATGTGCGTACACGGCAACGTAAACGTGCTGGTGCCAAACGAGCCCAGCTCGAAGCTTGCGTGCGGCAACCAAGCCACCGCGCTAGTTCAGATCGAGAAATTTGAGGGCGAGCTTCCGCCGCTTGCAGTATTTTCACAGCCGAAATTCGGCAAAAGGAGCTAACGATGAGACAAAATTTTAAAATTTACGCGCTCGGGCGAGGTCAAATTTCATCCAAAGCGCTAGCGGCGTTTTTACTCGCGGCAGCTTGCCATTTGGGCGCGACGGATCTTTTCGTCGCGGCTCAAACCCCGCTTCTAAACAAAGCGGGCGGCAAGGAGATCGCCAAGCTGCACGTAGGCGCGAAGCTGCAAGTGCTAAAGGACGGCAAGGACTACGTGCAGGTGCGATACGCAGGTTTCGTGCCCGAGGGAAGCAACGTAAGCTACGCGAGGCTTGGGATTTTGGAGCAGGACTTGCAAGCGCAAAACGCAAAGAGCCTAAAAACGCTAAAGACCGTGAAGGACGACTACGATAACGAATGGGCGAACGTCACTATCGACGGCTACGTCGCGAAGCTCGCAGTGACGGACGATGCGGCTAAAATTTACGACGCGGGCGAAAATCTATTCAAAGAGCGCTGCGGTAGCTGTCACGCGCTGCACGGATACGACGAGTTTAACGTCAATGTCTGGCCCAGCGTGGTCGAGACGATGATACAAAACTCGGGGTTGCAGCCCGACGAATACGAGACGCTCGTGCGATTTTTGCAAAGCAAAGCGCCGGTGGAATGAAATTTAAAGTGCTTGCTATTTACGCAGCGGGTGGAATTTATCGCCTAAATCTCACCCGCTAAGTAAACTTAGAATTTTAATACTCGAGGCGGAATTTAGTTTTAAAATTTAAAAAGTAAAGCTCTGCCCACGAAATTTCGGCTATAGAATTTTGCGCTAGCGCCCTTTTGCGCGGGTAAGCTCATTTGCCACGGCATAAATTTCGGCTATAGACTTATGCACGGAATTCTGCTTGATTTCGCGTGGTAAAACTCTACCGCTACGCGATAAATAATAGAATTTTTCACAATATTTGCTGTAAAATTTCACGCCCGGTGCGCATTTTGCCTATATCACAAAACGCAGCAGCCGCAAAATTTCACGCGGCAGCTTTCCACCGCAGATGGAATTTCACCGCGCAAATTTTAAATTTTTAAAGCGAATTTCAAATAAAATTCGTGCCATAAATCCATCGCGTAAATTCTATACCGAAAACCATAACTGCGCGATATCGATACGGATTTTAATCTAAATTGCTCATAAATTTTGAAATTATTTTATAAGTGCATGGCGCGCACGGCTTGTGGGAATAAAATTTTAAGCAGATTTTGTGCAAAATTTCAAAATGCAGCTCAAACTCGCAAACAGATAAATTCGCTGTAGCCTTGCGTTTAGAATTCCGCTCTAACGACAAATTTCGCATCTTTACGTCGGTGCAAATTTTAAAATTTTATGCAGGAGATAAAATTATAAGCCCGCGCAATGCATGAATTCTAAAATTCCACATCGCCTATAAAATTCCATGCCTCACACGACACATAAATTTTGAAAATTTTAAAATTTCACGCCACAGATAAAATTTAGGAACTTCCTTTTGCGGTAAAATTTTAAAGCTCTGCCACAACTCCGCTGTCCGCGCGGCGAGTTCCAAATCCGTCTAGAACTTAGATTTTCCTTACTAGCTCTGGGATTATTGCCTCAAAATCCACCCCTTCGTAGTCCTTGCGCTCCTCGTCGCTCATCGTCTCCTTGATCGTGCTGACGACGAAGTCCGCAGCGATGCGAACCGCCGTTTCTAGCGACTTGCCGCGCATTATCGCGCCGAAAGCTACGGCGGCGAAAATATCGCCGGTGCCGTTAAATTTGACCGGCAGCAGCTCGTGAAAATACTCGTTCGTCCTGCCCGTGCGCGTATCGTAGCTAAAAACCCCGCACTGATCGGCGATGTAGCCGATACCCTTTAAAATGACCTGTCTAGCGCCCAGCTCTCTAAGGCGCGCAAGCAGATCCATGATAAAATCCCTATCCGCGTCCTCTCGGTACGGCACGCCGGTGATCGCGCAGGCCTCGGTGATATTAGGCGTGATGACGTCGGCCTGAGCGCACAGAAACGCCATCATGCGCGCAAAATCCTCGTTAAAGCCTGGATAAAACACGCCGTTATCGCCCATGCAAGGATCGACCAAAATGGTCTTGCCCGCACCGCCAAAGCTCGCAAATAGCTCGCCCATAATCTCTATCTGCGCTGCCGAGCCCAAAAAGCCCGTGTAGATGCCGTCAAACACTACTCCGCGGTCTTTCCAGTGCGCCATGATCGCGCGTATCTGTGAGCTTAGATCGCAAAAGGTATAGCCCGAAAAGCCCGTATGCATCGATAAAACCGCCGTAGGGATCACGCTCGTGCTCATCCCCATCGCGCTTAGTATCGGCAATGCAACGGTCAGCGAAACCTTGCCCACGCAGGATATATCTTGAACGGTAAGAACTTTTTTCATCACAATTCCTAAAATTTTTGGCTCTATTTTACCGCTATTTATATTAAAAAGGCGAATTTAAATAAAATTTACTCTACGAATAGTCTAAATTTATAATATTTTTGGCGTTTTTCCGCTAAATTTTAAGCTGGGTTTGCCGTAAATTCGGCACTCAAAAAATCAAAAAAGGCAAAAAATGATAACCGCAAAAGCTCTTTACGCATCCGCGCGCCTTAGATCGCTGCCGCTTAGCGTCTCGGGCGTACTGCTCGGTAGCGGCGCGGCATACGGCGCGGGCGCGTTTAGAGCGGATATTTTCGCGCTGGCGCTACTTACGACGCTGCTGTTTCAAGTGCTAAGCGACTACGCCAACGACTACGGCGACGCGGTAAAGGGCACCGACGACGATGGCAGACTGGGGCCGCGTCGCGCGATCCAAACGGGGCAGATGAGCGCGGAGCAGATGAAGCGCGTAATCGTCGCTACGGCGCTGCTTTCTGCGCTTTGCAGCCTCGCGCTAAGCGTTTTGGCATTCGGCGAGCGATTTTATCTCGTGCTGCTATTTTTAGCGCTGGGCGGCGCGTCGATATATGCCGCGATCCGCTACACCGTGGGCGCCGGCGCATACGGATACCTGGGGCTTGGCGACGTTTTCGTGTTTTTATTTTTTGGGCTTTTGAGCGTGCTGGGCTCGTATTTTTTATACGCATGCTCGCTAGATACGGCGTTGCTGCTGCCGGCGTGCGCGTGCGGGATGCTAAGTACCTCCGTGCTAAATCTAAACAATATGCGCGACATACAAAACGACGCGCTCAAGGGCAAGCGCACGGTTCCCGTGCGTATCGGACTGAGCGCAGCCAAGCGCTACCACTACGCGCTGATCGCGAGCGGAGCGGGTATAATGCTATGCTACTCGTTTGTACGCGGCGAGCCGGGCGTAAAACTACTCTACGTAATTAGCTTTGCGCCGCTTATTAAGCACATCTTTTTCGTATCGAAAGTGCGGGAGTGCCGCGATTTCGACGGACAGTTAAAGGTCGTCGCGCTCAGCACGTTTGCGATGTCGGCGCTGTTTTTCGTCGGGGAGATTTTGAGTTAAATTTAAACGCCGCGCTGGTAAAAATTTACGAAATGCGATGCAGGGGCAAAGCCATATCTCCCTGCGCACAGCTCCCTAAAACTCGAAGCAATCTTGCACGTTGTTTAGAACTTCGCAATCGCAATACCCGCCGTTTCGCTCGCAAAAGTCCAAAACCGCCGTCTCGTTCGACGCGCGGCGGGCTCGCAAAAACTCCAGCGTGAGTCTATGCGTACCGTCGCAGCCACGATGCGCCAAGCCCTCCTCCAAGAACTCAAATAGCCCCTCAAACTCTGCCCTACTCATCGGCAAGCTCTTTTCAAACACATCTCGTTGCCGCTGCGCCACGAGCTTTTTGAGTTCCTTTTTCCTGGATTTTTCCACTATTTCTCCTTTGCTGCGCCGCCTTGCCGCACGGATATCCTTTGGGCGCATTAACCTCATACCCGTTGTCCCCCGCCCCAAGTGGCATGCAAATTTCATCCAAACCGTGCACTAGCTCGTCTATACCGAAATAATCCTTATTAATTTTAACAGAGCGCGAAATCGCAAATCCGATGATTAAATTTTATCTAGAATAAAGAGCTATGTTTTCGGCTAAATTTTGCCGTACCGAGAGATAAAATTTGGCAAATTCGGATGAAATTCTATCGAGTAGATGTGTAGAATTTGACCATAAACTAAAACAAAAGCGGCCGCGCTCGAAACGCGACCGCTAAATTTTAAATTTTATTTCTCAAACGCCTTTTCTAGGCTAAACGGAAACGCCTGATAGCCCATCGCGTTGGTCATTTTGATTTCGATTGACGGCTCTTTTGCGCCCCATTCAAACTCGTTGATATGAGGGCTAGGCACGCCGACCGGACGACCCTTGGCGATGTCAAACTGCATGCCCGCGACCGCTGAGTAAACCATCACGCTATCTAGGTCGTCTTGATACTGCGCTAGCGAAGTAACCGAGCTGTACCACTCGCTACCGCGCTGTTTGCCGTACTCCCAGACTTGCTCGACGGTTTTAGCTTTTTCGTCGATTTTATAGACGACCGCGCGGGAGTATTTCATACCCGCCATCGCAGGCTGCTCCATGCCGCGTGTGTCGCCGTTATCAAAGACGGTGAGATACACGACGCCCTTTTTGGACTTGCTGTCGATGCGAAATGCCGTATGCTGCGTCCACTGCCAGTCAAATCCGCCCTTCTCGCTCTCATATCCCGGGCATTTTGAGTACTCGTCCTCGCAGACGATTTTTTTGCCGTCTTTATCTACAGGCTGTAGCAAGTAGCCCTTAAACTGGTCCTTCCAGCCTTTGTGCGCGCCCATTATCCACTTGATCTTTTTGTCGCGGCCGATCTTGATGACGGCGTCTTGGTGGCGGCTGGAGATGATGATACTATCGTCGCTTGGGTCGTAATCCACGCTATTTACGTGCGCCCAGTTGCGTCCAGGACCCGAGCCCACGATGTCGCCCCATTTTTCGTTCGTATCCATCGCGGCTAGTTCGTCCGTGCTCGCGGTATGACCCGCTTTGCTAGCGTCTATATTTAGGCACACTGCGCCCTGATCGAGCGTTTTTAGCACAATGTCGCGGTACGGATCTAAAATTTCATACAGCCTAAAGTCATCTATGACGTTGCCGTCTCTATCGACTTCGACGATGACGTCGCGGACCGTGCGGACGTTTTTACCGTCGGCGCGCTTATAGTTAGCGTTTGCCGCGCGAAGGAAATAGTGCCCATTTTGCGCAACGTCCATAGAGTGCGAGAAGTCGTTGTATCCCGCAGGTAGCTCGCGGTTAAAAATTTCTCGTCCCATTATGTCGTATTTGGCGTATCGCTGCCCGTAACCCCATGTCATCGCGCCGTCGTCGTTTTGCTTAAAGCCCATCATGACGCCCGCGCTAAAAGGCTGCTTGAGGTCGTAAATTTTACTCGGCTCCAGATACCAACGTACTTCGCCTTTTGTGTCTAGGATGAAGTTATTCGGGCTATAGTTCCACTCGATCGCGCCGCCAGCAGGGTTGTTCCACACGACTTTGGTGCCCTTGCCGGTTTTATTTACGAAGTTATTTACGTAGTAGAGACGGTTTGCAAATTTTGCGTTCGGAGCCTTCACGACCTCGATTTTATCAAACAGCGCGCCCTTTTGAGACGGCATGCCAGAGCTCTCCAAGTAGATCGCGGGAGCGTAAATTTTATAGGTTTCTTTTACGTGCTCGGTTTGGCCCTTATAAATTTTATCGTACTCGACCTCGACGGTGTTTTGATAGTCGGGGTAGAGCCCAAAAACTGGAATTCCGCCGTGCGTGCGAAGGTGCTTGTCGGCGACCTTATAGCTGATCGTCTGGCCGTCCGGCTTCGGCACGATGGTGACTTTTGCATTTGCTAGCGTGTAACCGCCGTTTTTGATGACCGCCGTTAGAGGCGCGATGTCGTATGGATTAACGACTACTTCGCCGATCTTGCCCGGGACGGCGTAGTCTATGTGCGCGCCGCTAGGTCCGCCGATAGCAAACGCAGCCGTGCTTAGACCGCCGAGTAACGCCGCAGCTAGCGCAAATGAGGAAAGAGTTCGCTTCATCTTATTCTCCTTTGAATTGATTTGATACCGTAATTTTAATCAACCTCGCTAACGTAGAAATCACGCGTTTATTAAAACTTGCTTAATTATAAAAAATAATTTCAAATTTTGGCTTTTGTGCTAAAATTTAATCGAAATTTTATAAATTTAATCTAAAATTTATCTTAGCGTGAGTTCTGCGGCGGCGAGAGGATATAAAATTAACTCAAACGAAATTATTTTAAGGAGCACTCCATGAACCTACTTTCTAAATTTACAAAAGGTTTTCTAGCCGTAACGATGTTCGGCGCCCTTAGCGCGTCCGCGTTTACCGAGGGCGAGGACTACGTAAAGCTCGAAAAACCGCTATCAGTGGAGCAAAACACGCTAGTTAAGGTCTTTAGCTACGCATGCCCGTTTTGCTACAAATACGACAAAACCGTCACGCCAAAGGTCATAGAAAAGGTCGCGGGGCTAAAATACGTGCCGTTTCATCTAAAAACAAAAGGCGAATACGGCGAGGCAGCGAGTAAAATTTTTGCCGTCTTAGCCGTGATGGACGAAGAGAAGGGCGTGAGCCTGCTAGATGAAAACTCGCTGTTTAAAAAGGCTAAATTTGCCTACTACAAGGCCTATCACGATCAAAAGCAGCGCTGGAGCGACGGCAAGGACGAGGCTGCGTTTTTAAAGACGGGGCTTGATGCGGCCGGTATCAGCGAAGCGGACTATCAAAAAAAGCTAGAGGATCCAAAAGTCGCCGAACTGCTTAAAAAATGGGACGAGAGCTACGACGTAGCCAAGATCCAAGGCGTGCCAGCCTTTGTCGTAAACGGCAAATACCTCATCATGACAAAGTCCATCAGCTCAATCGACGGCATGGCGCAGCTAATTAAAGAGCTGCTCAAAAAATAGGGCGCGGGCATGAAATTTGCGGAAAAAATAGCGAAATTCGCAGACAGCCGCCTGCCGTGGGCGATCCTCGTAACGGTGAGCGTAGGGCTCGTGATCCTCGCGCACTCGCTGTTTCAAAACTACGTCTATATGCCGCCTTGCGAGCAGTGCGTCTATATCCGCTTTGCATTTTTGTGCATGGCGCTAGGAGGCCTGGTCGCGATCATAAATCCCAAAAATTTGCTCCTCGCGGCGCTCGGCTATCTGCTAGCCTTTTGGGGCGCGATTCAGGGCATAATGTATAGCGTTAAGCTCGCCAAGATCCACGACGCCGTGCACGGAGACGATCCGTTCGGCGTGCAGGGCTGCTCGACCGAGCCGCACTATCCGTTCGGCCTGCCGCTTGAGCGGTGGGCGCCCGATTGGTTCTTGCCTACAGGCGACTGCGGCTACGACAGTCCGCTGGTGCCTGATGGCGTCACGCTAAGCGGCTTTCAGAAGTATCTCGTCGATCTTTATGGGGACGGCTGGTATCTGATCCCATCAAGCAAATTTATGTCGATGGCGGACTGCACGCTCGTGGGCTTTGGCGTCTGCTTCGTCGTGCTTGCCGCGATGTTTGTTTGTAAAATTTTAACTATCAAAAAAGCTTAAATCGGTCTAAATTTAGACCGATTTTGCTATACTGGTCGCATGAAAGCCTTACGCGAGCATAATTTTAAAATTTACTTCATCATCATTTTCGCAAGCCTTTTCGTGGTGATTTTGGGCGTGAAAAACTACGAGGACGCCAAGGCGCAGATCACGACGCTCGCGGATAAAAACAAGATCGCCGCGAGCGAAAATATGGTCGGGAATTTCTCGTTTTGGCTGGATGAGCGGCTGCACTCTCTGGTACGCGCGGCCAAATTTATGCAAAACGCAGGCGCGATACGAGACGACGAAAAGCTCGGCGGCTTCATACGGCTTTTTAAAGAAAACTCCGCGGAATTTGACGCCTTGCAGTTTTTGCGCGAGGACGGGGAGATCTTCGTGGACGGCAAGGAGCTGGGCGAAAATGAAGCTATGCCAAAGAGCCTGCGCACGGGGCTTGTGTGGTTTGAAGAGACCAAAAGCACGCTAGCGCCCACCGTAAATTTTATGCAGCGCCATAAAATTTTAGGCGAGCCGACGCTAAATTTATGCGTGTCCGTGCTGGACGGCGGCTCGTTTGCGGGGGTGTTTTGCGGCGTGGTGAAGCTGCAAAATATACTAAAAAATATGGAAAAATTTAAACTCGCGCCAGATTCCTACGCCTTTATCGTCACGCATGGCGGCGAAATTTTAACTCCGATGAAGGACGCGGCGCTAAAAAAACAGATCGAGGATAAATTTAAAGAGATTTTCCTGCGTGACGAGGATATCACGAGCCTAAATATCGGCTCAAATTTCATCTCCGTAGCCGAGATCCCCACGCTAAACTGGTTTATAGGCGCGGGTACGGATAACGAAAAGGAGCTTGCGGCACTGCTTAACTCCGCGCTAAAAAACGCCCTTATCCTGCTTTTTGCGTTTGCGGCGCTGGCGCTGGTGGCGAATTTCTTACATAACTTTATGTATTCAAAAATCAAAAACCTGCAAGACGACTACGAGGCCCTGCTAAAGCACAAAGCCCGTATGAGCGAGGCGGGCGAGCTAATCAGCGGCATAAATCATCAATTTATCCAGCCCGTAAATTCGCTAAATTTGATGATCTCAAGCCTACTCATGCTACAAAAAGACGGCAAACTAGACGCCGCGACGCTGGAAAATATGCTACAAAAAGGGCAGGCTGCGACCGTGCTTTTAAGCGATACGATCGAAATTTTTAGAAATTTTTATAAAAGTAGCGACGCTCCGCAAAAATTTAGCGTGCAGCGCTGCATAAAAGACTTGCTAAAGCTCATGCACACCGAGCTTAGCAAAGCAAATGTCGCGGTAAGCTTGCGCGAGTTTAAAGACAAAGAGGCCACGCAGCGCATGGGCATCGTGCAGCAAATTTTACTCATCCTCATTCACAACGCCAAGGACGCAGTCGTAGAGCGATACAAAGAGCAGATCGCCAAGCGGCAGGTTTTTATCGACGTCAAATTTGAAAACGGCACGTGCAAGATAGCCGTCACGGACTACGGTAGCGGCGTGAGCAGGGCGGCTCGGGATAAAATTTTAACCCAGCCAAAAACTACCAAAAAGCAAGGAAGCGGCATCGGGCTGTATTTTGACAAAAAGCTGGCAAACGAAAAGCTTTCAGGCGACATTAGGCTTCTAAGCGCGGGCGATCCGACGACGTTTGAGCTGAGCTTTGAGATAAATTAAAGGAGTGAGATGCAAGAGCACTTAAAGCTACTTAAAGACCTAACCGTCCTCATCGTCGAGGACGACGAGATCGCAAGGGAGCTGCTAATAGGCGGGCTAAAGCCCTACTGCCTAAGCGTCTGGGGTGCGGCGCACGGGCTAGAGGGGCTGGAGCGATTTAAAAAGCTAGCCCCCGCCGTCGTCATCACCGACATCCACATGCCCGCGATGAACGGCTTTGAGATGATGAAGGAGATGATGCGCATCAAACCCGCGCAAAAATTTATCGTCTTTACCTCCTACGACACCGACGACAACCTAATCAAAAGCATCGAGCACGGCGCGGCGTCGTTTCTAAAAAAGCCCGTCGATATCGCCGCGCTTTGCCGCCTGCTCGTGGCTCTAACCTACGAAAAAGGCGAAAAGCTAGTGCGCCTGGGCCCGCAAACCAGCATAAATCTCGCCAAAGAAAAGATCTACAAAAACGGCGAGGAAATTTATCTATCATTTTTGCAAAACAAGCTCTTTTGGCTCTTTGCGTACAACCTAAACAAACTCGTGAGCTACGAGATGATCGAGGAGTTCGTCTACGAGGGCGAGCAAACGAGCAAAGGCGCGATACAAAACGTCGTGCTGAGGCTGAAGCGGGAGCTGGGGGTGAGGTTTAAAAATATTAGCGAGAGCGGGTACATATTGCTAGACGAGGAGCAGGGTAAAATTTAAGCACAATATCCGCAATTGAAAAAGCTTTTTAAAAATATATTTGTTAAAATTTTATCGCGATAAATTAGCGATTAATATCGAGCTGGATTTATAAAACCTTAAAAATATATGATGTAATATTTCATAAAATTTTTAAGGGGATAGCTATGAAAAATTTTAATAACATCTCTTTTGCCGTGGCCTTTATTGTTATTAATATTTCCTTCGCGCAAGATATATATTTGGGACGCATAGAAGTGATTGGTGAACAAAACCGAACAAATCCGCAGTCCAGCGAATACAGCTCTTCAAACACCGTTTCGCAAGAAGAGATAGAAAAGATGCCTAAAAAGGAAAGCACTATCGCTGAAGCGATAAAAGCCAATCCAAACGTCGCTTTTAATAAAAAAGCTGATAAAAGCATAGATAGCGGCGAAATTTCACCTAAAGATTTTAGCATCAACGGCGCAAGCTATTATCAAAACAACTTCTTAGTAGATAACGTAAATTTTAACTACGATCTGGATCCCGCAGGCAAAAGACCATCTCGCGGTCTTTGGTGGGCTCCGACGCTAGGCTCTCAGGCTTTAAATTTAGACACTGATTTGTTCAAAAGAATCAAAGTTATCGATAGCGGCGTCTCAGCCAAATACGGCGGCTTCCAAGGTGGCGTGATAAATACAAAAACCAGAGATCCAAAAGAGGGCTTTCATGGAATTTTGAGCACGAGCTATACAAGTAAAAAATGGAGCAAAATTTTCATTGATCCATTAGTGGAACAAAACTACACGGATAATACCTCAATGATGTGGCTAATAAAAGCGACTTTGTCAAAAAACGCTACCGAGCGGGCATAGAAGGCTACGTGAGCGGGCATAGAAGGCTACGTGAGCGAAAATTTTGGACTTTTGTTTGATTACACGAGGACGAGCTCGGTGATAAAAAATATAACAAAACCTGGCGTTATGGATAGCAGTATCGCAACCCAGCCCGATGATAAAAGAAAGGCGGAAAACTATTTTCTAAAAGGAATCATAAACGCAGGCGATAACGTCGTTTTAAGGCCAAGCTTTCTTTATGCGCTACAAAAAAACAGAACCTCTATCGAATACGATCTGGGTTCGGATATGGATCTGCACCTAGGCGGGTACGTTGCATCTATCGAGGCGGACGTCGATCTTGATAACGTATTTTTAGAGCATAGCTTAAGCTACTCAAAATATACGACTTCAAGATACTTCGACGATAAGGACGGTCTTTACGAATACAGAAAATCAAATATCAAAAACTGGGGAAATTATAATTTCAGGGGCGCAACGTATTCGTATCAAGGCGGGTTAAATGATATAAGGGAAAACCAGAAAAACTTAAGTTACAAATTTGACGCTAGCTTGAAAGAATTTGAAGCTCTTGGCGCGCTTCACGATGTAAAAAGTGGCTTTGAGTTCACATCACAAAGAGGAAGCTACGAGGTACTTACGCCTTACGTGCGCTACAGCAATCCAAGCGCCCTACCTGCAGGCTACGTCTGCGCTAGTGGCGACAAGACTTGCATAAATGACGATAGCTTTGGCGGACGAGGTCAATTCCTAAAGACTAAAGAATACTATGGCGATGTCAAAAATACTCTAAATTTACATAAAATTTCTCTTTATATCGAAGACGAGATGAGATTTGGTAAATTTAAGATCCGCCCAGGCGCCAGGATTGAAAAAGATAGCTTTAATAACGATATGAATATCGCGCCTAGACTTGTGAGCGAATATGAATTCTTGGATAAAAATTTTCTAGGCTTTGGGCTGAATCGATACTATGGGCGGAATTTTTTAGCGTATAAAATTTTTAACGATATGCAAGCGCATTATAAAACCTATACTAGAACGGCGCCTAATCAAGAATTCACCCTTGACGAAAGCGACAAAAACAACAGGCTAAGCACTGATTTAAAAACCCCTTACGACGATGAGCTTAGCCTATTCTACAGAGGCGATATACAAAATGCGCGACTAAATTTAAAATATGTCAAAAGAAAAAGTAAAAACGAAGTCGTAGGAATGTCAAGAAGCAAGGTAGGCTTGCCCGCGCTTAGCGGCCTTACGAACGAATACTACGTCTATATGAATAAGGGCAGAAGCAATACCGACATAACGACTTTTAGTATTCAAAATATCGAGCCCTTGATGCTTATGGGGATTAAAAACGATCTAGAATTTTCCGTAACCTACACGCATAAAAAGAAGAATTTTAGCTCCTATACCGACATAGACATCGATGATCCCGTTTATTACGAAGGAAGCATCATAAAAAAGGGCGATTTGCCGGTAATTACTTTTTATACTCCGGTCATTGCAAGGCTCGGGCATAATATAAATTTCTCATCTTTTAACATTTCTAATTTCATTACCTACACTGGTAAAACCAATACGCTGATAAGCGGCTATGACAGAGCGCTTGGAATGCGAAATTATAGCAAATTTAAACTCCCGTCCTACGTGACGTGGGATATGAAAGTGGGCTTTGAGCAAAAGATCGCAAAGGATCTTAGATTTTTTACAAATCTCACTATCAATAATATCCTAAATAAAAAATATGCCATTGAAGCCGGAACATACGATGGCAAGGTGTATTATGACTACGATCTGGGGCGTAATTTCTGGCTTGAGGCGGGAGTTAGGTGGTAAATTTAAGGCATATAACTTCGGCGTTCGCCTGATTTGATAAATTTAGAAACGCAAGCCTAAAAAGCTTTAAAATTTTAAAGCTTTTTAGTAGCGAAGTCTCATAACGAGCACAAAGTTAAAATTCGCTAAGCGCGAGAAATCATGAGCTAGGAACTTTTGAGCGGATATCACTTATCGTCTAGCCACCGATTGCATAGTCATCAGTAGAAATTTCATTTATCGCCACGATGAAAGTTTTTTGCCTCGCTCATAACTTCGACAAAACTTTGCTTGAGCTCTTTTTTTGCCGCGGCTTCCTTCTGCCGCTTACTAAGCCCACCGTTTTCCTTCATCATAACGTTAATAATCGACATTTACCCCGAATCCATTAAATTTGAAACGATATTTAAAATTTCAAGTGTAAATCTGCCACTATTTTGACGTAAAAGCGATCAAAATTTTAAAATTTTACCATGCAGCTTAGGGGTAAAATTTACTAGAGGCTTCCCCCATCGCGGCTAAATTTTATATAGTGCGGCAGAGCTTACTTCGCTAGCAGCTCTTTTACCGCGGCGGCCATTTCATCGACGGAACCGAACGAAGCCGTGTTTAAGAGATACTTGCCGCTGACGACAAATGCCGGTACGCCCGAAATCACTGCGACTTCGTAGCCCGCGTCCCACTGCGCAAGCAGAGCCTGCGCCTTTTTGCTGGCAAGCGCGGCTTCGTATTCGCTCATGCTCACGCCGGCGGCATCCAGCGCGGTTTTGATGAACCTTTGTTTATCACTACCGCCGCCAAAATCATCCTTTTTGTCGTGGATCGCTTTATAAATCGCAAATTTCGCCTTTTTAAATTTTGACTCATCGCTTAGCAGGCTCACATCGTCCTTTTCATCAAGCACGATGAGCGCTGCGAATATACCGCTTGCGGTCTGTCCGAACACGCCCTTGGTCTTTAGGTGCCACGGCAAAAACTCCGTCCCCTCAAGCTTTTTCATCAGCTGCGGCGTGACCGTCCTATCGAACGCATAGCAGTGCGGGCACTCGTAGTTAAAAATTTTAACGACGCTGTTTTTCGGCACGTTTAGCGGCTTTTGTAGCACTTGATAATTAACGCCCTCCTCCAGCGCGTTTGCGCCTATGCAGAGCAAGCAAACGGCGACTAAAGCTTTAAAAATTTTAGCGATTTTCATAAAATTCCTTTGCGGTAAATTTCAAAGATTGTATAAAATAAAGGGTAAATTTGAGATTAAAACGGACAAAGGTAAGGCGGCTCCCACAGAAAATATATAAAAAGCAGGCTACGCCATCACGCCGCTTGAGCAATCGGGCTAATTTATCGCTACAAGCTCTATCTCTGATCTCGCTCAAGCTCAAATTTAATAGCAAGGATTGCACGCTCGCAGCTTAATTTTAAAGCATGCAATCCGCTTTAATTTAATAAATTTTACTTATCAAAGGCATGGATTATCCACTTTACGCGCTCAGGATCTGCGTGATCAAAAAACAGCGTCTTATCGGTATCAAGCGCAGCAATGGCAGCCATATCATCAGGCGCAAGCGCAAAATCAAAAATGTCGAAATTTTGCTTCATTCGCTCTATTTTTACGCTTTTTGGAATGACGACGATACCACGCTGAATTAACCAGCGCAAAATAACCTGAGCCGAGCTTTTGCCATATTTTTCACCGATACCGCTTAGTACGGCATTTTTAAATATATCGTTTTTGCCCTCGGCGAAGCTAGCCCACGACTCAAATGCTATGCCGTAGCCATCAAGCACGCGCTTTAACGCTTCACGCTGATAAAACGGATGACACTCAAGCTGGTTTAAGGCAGGGATGACGCCGCTATTTTCGCACAGATCGACGATCCGATCAGCGTAGAAGTTGCTAACACCGATAGAGCGAACAAGGCCCTCATCGCGCAAACGTTTCATCGCTCGCCACGAGCCGTAAATATCGCCATATGGCTGATGAATGAGATAAAGGTCGAGGTAGTCAAGCCCTAGCTTTTTCATCGACGCATCGAAAGCCTTTAGCGCGCGCTCCTCGCCTGCGTCGTTAATCCAAAGCTTAGTAGTGATAAACAGCTCCTCGCGCTTTAACCCGCCTGCAAGAGCCGTCTTAATTGCTGCACCCACGCTTTCTTCATTAAAATACGCCTTTGCCGTATCGATGCTGCGGTAGCCGACCGAGATCGCATCCTCAACGCATCTTTGCGTCTCTTTCGGATCTACCTGAAATACACCAAATCCCAAAACCGGCATCTTATTGCCGTCGTTTAAGCTTACAAATTCCATTTTAGCTCCTTTACTAAAGAATTCATCTTATATAAAAATTTAAAATTTCGCGCTTAGATCGCAAAATTCTATCCGCACCAAAGCGATAGGTTGGAATTTAAAAGCTAAATTCCAACCTATCGCGAAATTTTAATAATCAAAAATATTCGGATCGATCACCAGCGCGCGGTAGGCTACATCGTCTCTTGACGCCGACTCCACGTCCATTTCAAATTTGACGTCGTTTGTCTTTGGATCGATCTCCACGAGCACCATTTTGATCGTCTTATCGGGCTTTAGCAGATAGACGTTCGAACTTGAGATGAAGTATGTGCTTTTATCCTTTTGCCACTCCACGTTGCTAGTAACCGCGCTGTAGAAGTCAAATCCGCGCTCCTTGCCAAACTCCCACGTCTGCTCGACGGTGCCCTTTTTCTCGTCGATCTTGTACTCGACCGCGCGAGAGTATTTTTGCTCTTTTAGCGCAGGCTGCTCCATGCCGCGGCCGTCGCCGTTGTCAAATACGCTGATGTGCTTTACGCTGCCCTTGTTATCGTAGCGCGGAGTTAGCCACGCGGTGTGCTGAGTCCACGACCAGTCGAAATCGCCCTCGCATTTTGAGTTTTCGCATTTGATTTTATTGCCGTTTTTATCGACGGGCACTAACACTTTTTCTTTAAAGTCCGCGCTCCAGCCCTCGGGCGATGCCAGGATCCATTTTACCTTTTTGTCGCGACCGATCTTAACGATGCCTTGATGGCGAAGCGAGAGGATGATGCCGTCGTCGCTAGGATCGTACGAGATGGAGTTTACGTGCGCCCAGTTGCGTCCCGTGCCGGTTGAGGTCACGTCGCCGAAAGGCAGTTCGTCGCTTATTTTGATCTCTTTGGCGTCCATGTCGATATTTAGGCACACGGCACGAGCGTCAAGAGCCTTGATGAGGTTGCTGCGGTAGACGTTTTTGCCGAAAATTTCATTCAGATCCCACTCATCCACGACCTTGCCGCTGCCGTCCACTTCGATGATGTGATCTCTGATCGTGTGCGAAATTCTGCCGTCAGGATGATGGTAGTTATATTTGGCAACGCGAAGCAGCAGATGATCGCCCTTAAGCGGCATCACCTCGTGACTAAGGTCGATGTAGCCGCGCGGCAGCTCGCGATTGTACACCTCCTTGCCCATCATATCGTAGCGTATATATCGCTGCGCCATGCCCCAGCTCAGATCGCCGTTTGGCAGCTGGTGAAAGCCCATCATCATGCCGCCATCCATCACTCTGCGCTCGCTGCGGTCGTAAAATTTCTGATAGTCCAGATACCATCTGACCTCGCCCTGCGTATCGACGACGAAATTTTCGGTGAAATCATTCCAGCTAGCCGCACCGCCGTTTTTCCAATCAAGCGGCTTATAAACGCTCGTGATCGTGTTGTTGATGAGATAGAGCCTGTTTTTAAACGCAGGATCGACCTTTTTGACCTTCATTTTTTGCATATGGCTAAATCTGTAATCGCGGCTATACGTCACGATCGGCTGAGCGTAAATCTTATACTTTTCGACCTTCTTTTCGCCGTTAAAAACGTAGCTTACTTCGACCTCGTTTAGATAGTCCGGATACAGCCCCCAGATCGGCACGCCGTCGTGCGTCAGTAGCGCATGCTCGGATACGTTATAGGCGATGTCGATGCCGCCGTTAGGTTTACCGAGCACCCGCACGTGGATATCCTTGATGTCCTTGCCCGCCCTATCGATGATAGCCGTAAGCGGCGTCACGTCGTATG
The DNA here is from genome assembly GCA_963522285.1 of uncultured Campylobacter sp. GTDB lineage: Bacteria > Campylobacterota > Campylobacteria > Campylobacterales > Campylobacteraceae > Campylobacter_B. The sequence goes on along the minus strand of CAUQWV010000008.1, from coordinate 62,165 downwards.
GGTTGATAAACACCGAGCCGAGCTCGCCTTGGGTTTTTACCTGATGCGCCAAAACGCCCGCACTCGCAGTCTGCGGCATCGCTATAAACGCACCGCCCGCCAAGGCCGCAGCCAAAACGATAGAACCGAAAAAATTCTTACGCATATTCGCTCCTTTTGGGTAAATTTATCAAATTTTACTACTACCAAGTCACATAATAATCATACTAACTTTAAATCAAATTTAAAGTTAAATTTTAATACATCTACTTAAATTTTAGAACGCAAGCGAGACGGGTAACAGTCTAAAATTTGATATAATTAGCCCTGCTTTATCAAATTTAAGGAGAGAAAATGCCGTTCGTAAATATAAAAGTAGCCGCTCCAGAGCCTACAAAAGAACAAAAAAAGCAAATCATCGCCGAGATTACGGACACGCTAGCGCGCGTATTAGACAAAGACCCAGCCGCAATACTTGTAATGATCGAAACGCTCAGTATGGACAGCATCGGTAAAAGCGGTCTAAGTCTTGAGGAGATCAAACAAAATAAAGAGAAAAAATGAGCGAATTTTTATAGGATTTGAAGCCAAAAATCACGCTCGCAGTGCACACTACTTGCGCCGTCAAACGGTCTAAATTTACCGAACGAGCAAGTAGCAGTTTAAAAACATCGCTGCGATCTGCTGTTGCAGGCGAGCATCAGGTCTCTTATCGAGGATTAGCGGCGGATGAGCGATCTGGAGGTCCTCAAAGCCAAGCTCGCTCACGCATTGCTCAACCTGCTCTTTGGCGCGCAGATAAAAGCTTAGCGAGCTCTCTTTCGCACTCGAAGATGATGCGAGTACGAAGCGCCGCGCGCCAACTGCTTTGCCCCACTTTGCTACCACTTAGATGTAGTCTACATCCACGCGCAAAAATGCCTCATGCGAGCCTGCCTGTTTGATAGTAGTGCCCATCGCGCGAAAAAATTACGTCAAATTTATGCGGTGCGATATCCTAAATGCCATCAAAATCAATGATCCGCATGCAAAACTTAAAACGGTAAAAGTCCGTCTGGCGGTGCACCCATGCCTCTACCTCATCGTAACCCGAGCCATCACGAAGCCCGCGCACGGACTTACTACCAACAACGCCCGTAGCTCCCGAATAAGGGCGGATTTACCATTTTAGATCCTAAATTTATTTAAATTTTAACGTGCTTTACGGTCAAATTTAGCTCAGGCGCTGCGTTATTCTAAATTTTACGCTTCGTCGCGCGACGCATAATGCATAAATTTAGCGTTTGCCCGCGTAGTTAAATCGCGCAACCCCTAAACTAAACTCGAAGTTGTTTCGATCCACCGCGCCCACGCACGCGTCGCTATCGTAAAGCGCGAGTAAGAATTCCGCCATCTCCTCGCTTGAATGATAGCGTTTAAAAGCCGCGTCGTAGTCATAGCCCGCGTCATCCGTCGCCACGGGACCGAACTCCGTCCTAGTCGCGGCGGGCGCTAGAACTTTAGCCTGCATTTTGGCCTCTTTATCCTGCGCCAACTCTCGGTGCAAGCCCTCGGTAAAGGCGCTTACGAAAAACTTGCTCGCGCAGTAGGTGACGGCGTTTGGCACCATGCTGTAGCCGCCAGCGGAGGAGATATTGATGAGCTGAGCGGGCTTATGCTTGTAATCACGCACGAAGAGGTGGCTTAGCAGCGTGAGCGAAACGATGTTGAGTTGTAGCATCTGCGAGACCTTGGATAGATCGCGCTCGCCGATCGCGCCGTAATCCCCGAAGCCCGCGTTATTTATGAGCGCCTTTAGCTCGTAGCTTTTTAGCTCGTCCCAAAGCGCTAAGACGTTCTCGCTGCGCGCAAGGTCGCAAATTTTAATCACGACGTCTGATTCGGGCGCGATCTGTGCGATCTCGTCCTTTAAGCTTTGCAGCAGTTCTGCTCTGCGCGCGATTAGGATCAAATTTTCTCCGCGCCCAGCAAACGCCTTTGCCGCAGCCGCTCCGATACCAGAACTTGCGCCGGTGATGACGATATATTTTTTCATTTTCTATCCTTTTTTAGATTCTTTGGCTTGAAATTTTACCGAAACTCGCCGCGTATTCACGCGTGCGCTCGTCTTAAATTTACAAATTTGCCGGCATTTTGCAAGGCGGCTTACTCGCCGCTTATGGGCGTGCGCTTGGTACCTACCGCTTTGCCGTCCAGATAGTACCGACCGACGACGACGTAGTGAAGCGTCTTTAACTCGTCAGGGATCTTTTCAAACAGCCAGTGCCCGCCGTCAAATATCCTCTCGTCCGCATACGCCGCGACGACCTCGCCGATGAAAAGATCATAACTCTACTCGTTATGAGGCTCTGGAATGCGCTTGCAAACGAGCCATGCGGCGCAGCCTTGCACCATAGGCACGCCCTGCTCGTAAAACATCTCCACGCCCTCAAGCTTGCCCGCGTCGGCGCGCATACTTATCGTGCCCATTTTGGCCACCAGCTGCGCTTGAGAGACGAAAGGGACTTGCACGGCGAATTTGCCGCTCTTTTCAAAAAGCGAGCGGGTAAAAGAGCCCGCGCCCATGACCGCCGTTAGCTTGTCGTAGTCCAGAGGGCAGACTCATGACGCGCTCATGACATCCCGCACGCCGTCAAATTCCGCCGAGACCATGACGGTCGGCCCGTGATTTATCAAGCGATACGCCTTGCGAAGTTCGACAGGTTTTAATGTCATTTTTTCTCCTTTGATTTTGATAAAATTTAAATTTTATTTTTTGCCGATAATGCCCTAAATTTGGCAAATTTAAACAAAATCGGCCATAAGCTCGCCGACGATTTCTTTGGCGCTTTTTATCTCTTTTATTAAGCTAATACCCGAATTTACGTATATTATGCCGTTTTCTATATCGCCGTCTATCATTGCAAGCCTTAGCGGATTTAGTCGCTCGATTTTTTGCGCCACTACTTCCTTGTCGCCGTTTAGATACATTGCGTTTAGCTCTTTGGCAAATTTACTCGGCACTACGCGTTGATAGTCCGAAACAAAAAATAGCTCACTAGAGCCCATAGATACGATGCTCTCTTTTGCCGGTTGCACTGCCGGACACTCGGTGCTAGCGATAAATCTAGTACCCGCGTAAACACCGCTAGCCCCAAGCGCAAAGGCCGCTCGCACGCCTCTAACGTCGTTTATCCCGCCCGCAGCCATCACGGGCACGCTCACGGCATCGGCGATGATCGGCACGATGATAAAAGTACCTATTTTATTTTGCGGGAGCACTCCACCCTCATCGTATCCCGTGGCAATTATAATATCTGCGCCCTCTTCTTGTGCCGCGCGAGCCGAATTTGCGCTTGGCGTAAGCGCCCTATGCACCAAAACTCCGCCGTTATCTTTGATAAATTTAAATAGCTCCGTTTCCACTATGCCGACAAAGAAAAACGCCTTTACGCCAGCCTCAAATGCCGTTTCCATAACCTTTAGCGCATATTTTTTGTCATTATCGTTTCGACAAACGATATTTACGCCGTAAGGTTTATCGGTTAGCGCCTTTATGCGTTCAAATTCTCGTTTATATCGCTCTTTTGTATTTAAATTTTCAGCGTCTCTGCCGGCATTTGGCCCCAGCACGCCCATTCCGCCGGCATTTGATACGGCAGCTACTAATGCGGCGTTTGTTACGTTATTCATCGGAGCTTGCACGATAGGCAAGCTGATGCCCAAAATCTCGCACAGCTTTGTCGATTGATTAAAATTTTTCATATTCTTTTTCCTTTTTTTTTCGTTAAATTTTCAGCTAACGTACCTGCCCTCGGCGCCTCTTTGCAGGTTTGTCACTATTTTTGGCGTTTTGTCGGCTTTGGATATTTTCGGCGCTAGCTTTTTAGCTCAAACCTCGTCCGCCGCGCTAAATTTGAACCCGCGCGCCGGGAACGATAAACGCGCAAAAACGCCGACGCGCACGGAAGTCAAAGCCCCAAATTTTCTATCAAATTTCGCTTTTAGGTAGCGGTAAATTTAAACGCTCGCCGAGGCAATCGCGTAAATTTGATTATCCGTGGATAAATTTAAGAGGCGAGGGCTTGCAAAATTTGCCTAATCCTGCAAGTCCATCAAATTCGAGCTACTACGCAAACTCTTTTGGATGATAAATTTGTACGCCCTTGCCGTCCGTTTGAGCGGCGGCGATGACGGTGGCGGCGATATTTTGCGCGCTCATCGGGCGGTAGTTCGCTAAGACGCCCCTCGGCAAAAGCCCGAACAACCAGATCGTAAAGAGCTCGCTGAGGCGCAACTCGTTACGTTCGCTTTTTATCGCAGGCAGCCTGGCGATTTGCAGGCTTTCATAGCCCAGCGCGCCGATCTTTTTCTCGGCCTTGCCCTTTGCCCTCATGTAGAAAAATCTCGACCGTTCGTCCGCGCCGTAGGCGGAGATGAGCACGAAGCGGCGAGTGCCCGCGGCGATACCCCATTTTGCGGTGTTTACGGGGTAGCTCACGTCCACTTTGTAAAACTGCCTGCGGCTGCCGGCTTGCTTCATCGTCGTGCCAAGCGCGCAGAAAATCTCGTCTACGCCTCGCGGCTCTATCTCTTTGATTTTGTCGAAATTTACGATCTGCACCTCAAGCTTTTCGTGGCTAAATTTCAGCTCTCTGCGCGCCCAAACGACGACTTTATCGTAGTTTTGGCTTTCGCAAAGCCCTCGCACGATCTCGCGCCCGACCGCTCCCGTAGCGCCCACGACCAAAGCCGTTTTTCCCATTTTTGCTCCTTTGATTAAATTTTTATAGACGGCAGATACCGCAAATAACCAAATCAGCTCGGTATTAATTTGCTCTAAATTTAAGGCTTAGCCTGCTGAGCCGGCCTAAGTCCTGGCGCGCTTGGATTAAATTTCTCGCGGCGCGCGAAATTTAGCGGGCTTAAAATTTCACCCGCTATTTTCTGTGGATCTTATAGCCCTTGCCGCTTTTTATTTTTAGCAGCGAAATTTTTCCGTCCTTCGAAACGTAGTAGCCGCCCTTAACTTTGCTTAAAATTTCGCTCTGCGGCAAGCTCGCCCAAAAAATTTCTACCCTGCTTTTATCCGCGGAAAATATCCCGTAGATCGCAAGCGTAGCGTTATCGGGGTCGTCCAGCCTCACGTCCGCGACGTCAAAGACCTGCACGCAGCCATTCTTTATCTTTGAAAAGCTCTGGCCTACGGCGACTAGGCAGCCGTGCTCATCCGTGCCGCCGCCTACCATCGGCCCCTGCACGGCGGGCACCTTGCAGACGTCCTCACTCGTGCCGCAGTCCGCAGCCGCGCTTTCGCTCCTCTCATTCATTGCATTTGCCGCCTTGCCCAGCTTTGCATCGTGCGCCGCGCAACCGCACAAAAGCGCCGCCGTAAAGGCCGCGATTAAAATTTTACCTCTCATCTTTACTCCTTTAAATAAATTTTATCTGCACTCAAAGCTGCTCGCGCTATTTTCGTCGCCGCCTACGTAGATAGCCACTTTTGGATACGCGCAGACCTTAATCTGCTTGCCGGCGCGGCTCGTGCTTTTGCCCAGCAGGCTAGATGGAGCCGTTCCCTGCTCGCGCCACGCTTCAAGCGCGCTTAGCGGATCGACGTCATCGATGCCGTTACCGCCACCGCAGTGATTCATCCCAGGCAGTGCAAAAAATCGCGCAAATTCGTCCACGTCCGCGTTCGTTTCCACTAGCTTTTTAAACCAATCGCGCTGATCCATCGCCGAAAATACGGGATCGGAGACGCCTGTTACGATGATGAGCTTACCGCCGTTAGCGCGAAAGCTATCTAGCTTGGCCGAAATCGCATCGTTTATCGCCGCGGTCTCAAACGTTCGCTCTACGTCCTTATCAAAATCAAATTTCATCAGATCAAACTCCGGTTGCGGCGGCGTCAAGAAATAATAATTCATCGAACCCTTTGAGAGCACGATATTTCTAGCATTTGGCTCGGCGCTTTGCGAGTCGCCAAGCTTCCACATGCGCCAGCCAGGCTGATTTACCCCGGCATCGTAAAACCAGCCGCTATAAATTTGCTCGCCCTTACTGTTTTTTGCGCCCTCAAATATCACCTTTATCGCAGAAATTTTTTCTTTAGCTAAATCAAGTCCGCTAGGATCAAACTCGCAACGCTCCCAAGCGCCGATGATTCCATCTTTTAGGCCGTCTAGCGCGTCGCATTTATCCAGAACCGCCCTGCTTAGCTTATCCAAATCCTCCTGCGTAAGGGCGTTTGCAAAAATTTTATCCCCAGCGGCGTTTTTAGGCGCGATCTTCATAAGCTGCCGGTTATCCCACTGCTCCGCGATCGCCGCGCGCGAAAGCCTAAAGCCTGGATTTGCCGCAATTACGCCGTCAAATTCCAGCGGATACCTCTGCGCCGCCATCAGAGCCGAGCGCCCTCCGTTTGAGCAGCCCATAAAATAGCTGTGCGCGGGCGCTTTTTTATACGCCGCAAAAACCAGCTGCTTAGAGACGCTCGCGACCTTGCCGATAGCCTGATACGCATAATCTAGCCGCGCCTGTTGCTCAAGTCCGAACTCGGGCGTAGGCGTAGGGTGTCCCGAATCAGTCGTGACGACCGCATAGCCCCTCATAAGCGCGGGCGTTGCGGTGCTAGTGCGGATAGGCACGGCGCCAAGAGCCGGCGCGACGAAGCCGTCCAAGCCGCCTCCACCCTGAAATAGCAGCTTGCCATTCCAGTCGCCCGGCAAGCGCAGCTCAAATTTTATGCCGTAATGCTTGCCGTCCGAGCCCGTGCGGGAGGCTATCTCGCCGTGAATTATGCAGTGCGACTTCGCTTTTAGCGTCTTTTTGGCTCCGCCGGTTAGCGCAGACATCTTATCGGCGCCGATTTCGCCGCTTTGATTCCAGATCGCTTCGCTAATCTTTGTATCGTAAATTTTCGTGCCCTTTAGCGCCGCGCAAGCCCGCTCGTCAAAATCGCTTGCAAGCGCTCCCTGTAAACCCAAAGCAGCCGTAAAGGTTGCAACTAAAATTTTCTCTTTCATTGCCGCTCCTTTTGAAATTTTATTAATCGTAATTCTAACATAAAAATTTATCGTGAATTTACTGCGTTTATAAGAAATGATGGAATTCCGCACTAAACGGGGCGGAATTCCAAATTTGGCTAGAAGAGCGAAGCACCCGAGCGGTCCGCGGGATCGGGCTCACCCGTTACGCGATTTCGTAGATCGCGACGAAATACTTCGACCGCCCAAAACCAAACCGCGTGCCCGAAAAATTCCGAAACGTGCTCATACCACGGAAGCTGAAGAAGCGGCAGCGTGATTCAATGCACCGCGATATTTATGACGATACCGAACGCGACGCCCTGAAATAGCGTAATTTTAGGAAATTTCTCGGTAGCGAAGTGTGCTTAATTTTAAATTCTGCTATTGTTGCAGAGAATTAAATTTCGCGCGTGCCCTTAAAGCTTGCACGGTAAAAAATCAGCAGCGCTGCGGCTAACGCAGCAAAGCCGCAAAATAGCCCTTGATAGCTTAAATATTCAAGCGCCTTGCCACCTACGGCAGTACCGATACCACCTCCGAAAAATATCGCCGTGCCTATGATCCCGGAGGATAGACCTTTGGCGGAGCCACAACGAAGCGCTGCACTTGCTAGGACGGACTGCGCGCAAACATAGCCAAATCCCAGCAAAAACGTCCCTACATATGCAGTGACGGCGAAGTAACTCGCCAAAAGGCACAGCGCCGAAGCGGATGCCAAAAAACCGAGGGTTAGAATTTCTTTTGGCGGCAACTTCTCTTTTAAATATCTGGCAGCGTTTCCTGCCAAAAAGCAAGCGACGCCGTAAAGCATAAGGCAGGCTCCGGCGAAATTTGAGCTCAAACCCAGCTTTTTAAGCAGATAGGCGCCTATGAATGAATACGCCCCAAGCACGATTACGCCATTACATAAAGCCAAAAAATAGCTTCTCAAAAGCGCAGCATCGCCGCGCAAGCTAGCTAGGGATTTTACGAAACTTTCGCTTCCGCTTTTCGGAGCGTCTTTGAAATTTAGCGTAAATAGTGATACGAAAGATACCGCAGACAGCGCAGAAAAGGCTAAAAATATCTCCCTCCAAGAAAATCTAGCCACCGCCCATCCACCTAAAGCCGCACTCAGCCCCTGCCCTAAAAATACCGAGCCTAGAAATATCGCTACGATTTTTTGTCTATCCTTATCGTCATATGCATCGCCTATAACGCCGAGGCAGACGGCGATTATACCCGCCGCCGCGCATCCCGTGCAAAAACGAAATAAAACAAGCCACACTAGACTTTTTGCAGTGGAGCAAAGAAGCGTAAATATCGCCAAAAAGAGCATTAGCAGAATTAAAATTTTACCTCTGCCGTAGCGATCGCTAAGATGTCCGTAAACCGGCTGAAGTAAGCCATAGGGGATCAGATATGCCGTCAAAACTGTGGAGGCGGCGCTTACCTGCACCCCAAACGTATCTGCGATGCTAGGTAGCAGTAGCGATGCGATCCAGTTATCTGCGGCAGAGATTATCCCTGAGACGATAATTAAGAGTAGTAGTCCTTTTTTGCAGCGCATTTTAAATTCCTAAATTTACGTAATTTTAGCCATTATAACTCTTTTGCTAGAAAATTTGGAATTTTAGCAAGCTCAGCGAATATGAGACGAAAGGCATGGATCGCGAGTTCGCAGCAGTGTCGCAATACTGCGGCAAGTATAGCGCAATGGTCGGACATACAATGCGATGCATCTACCTTGAGCAACGCGAGCAGTAAATGAATGACTAGTTTATATTTATAATCCACTTTTTTCGCGCATAAAGACCTATAAGAAATAACGCAAATTTAACAATGCCACGAAGCAGAGCTGTAGCATAAGGCAAATAAGAAAAGCCCTAACTTGCAACGCAACCCTACAATAAAATTCGAAAATTCTTTAGAATTCTACGCGGATTATGATGCTTAAAAATCAACTAAAATTTTAAGTGCGCATATCCCCGTAGCGCACGCTTTTTAGCCACGTAATCTCATCGTTTATAACAAGTCGCGACGAGCCATTTGGACGATCTCTCGCCGCTAGGTTAAATTTAATTAACAGCGGAATTTTGGAATTTTACGAATGCGGGGATTTCAACGAGCGCTTGAAATTTTAGTCTCAAGAGATGATTTTGATTTCGTTCGCGCAAGATCCGCCAAAGTCCATACCGAAGGGATCTTGGACCGTGAAATAATGATCTATCGCGCCGCATCCGTGCCCGATCTGTTCACCCCAGCCAAGCGCCCTGCGCACGAAGCCCTTGGCATGGGCGACGGCTGCGGGCAGGCTAAGCCCCGCCGCCAGCGCGCACGCGATCGCGCTTGAGAGCGTGCAGCCCGTACCGTGGGTGTTTTTCGTAGCTACTTTGGGCGCGGAAAACTCATAAAATTTGCCGTTTTCGTATAAAATATCGACCGCTAAATTTCTCAAATCCCCGCCCTCTCCGCTCGGTTTAAAGCCATCATCTAAAGGCACTGCGGATAAATTTTGTTCAAAAGAAGGCTCCGCGTTCGCCGTTAAAATTTTGCATTCGCTAGTAAAATTTTTACTCGCGAAATTCGCACGCTTCGTCAAATCTGCAGAATTTTCGCGTGCGCCATTTTCGCCCGTCTCGTGCCCAAAAGCTTTAAAATTTCGCGCCGCATCCGCCACGCCGCAAGCCACGCTCGCACCCGCAAGATCGCCGCCTTTGATCAAAATCGCGCCGCTAAAAAATTGCGAAATTTTAACCGCAGCGGCGCGCATATCGGCTAAACTTGAAATTTTCATCTCCGCCAAGACCTCCGCCTCGCGCACGTTGGGCGTGATGATCTCTGCGGCGGGGGCGAGCTTGTATTTTAGCGCATGCAGCGCGCTTTGTTTCATCAAAACTCCGCCGCTGGTGGCGACCATCACGGGATCTAGGACGACGTTTTTCGCGCCGTGCTTGATCAGGCTCTTTGCGATGGCCTCGGCAACCCTCTCATTGGAGATCATTCCGATTTTAACGGCGTCCGGAAAGATGTCGCTAAAAATCGCATCGAGCTGCGCCTCTACAAAATCTGGCGAAACGTCCAGCACCCCGAATACGCCGCGCGAATTTTGCGCCGTAAGCGCCGTAATAGCGCTCATAGCAAACATCTTGTGCGCGCTGATCGTCTTGATATCGGCTTGGATGCCGGCACCGCCGCCGCTATCAGAACCCGCGATAGTAAGAATTCTTTTCATAAAAAGCCTTTAAAATTTTAGCGCGATTATATCGAAATTCCGCTATAATTCCGTCCGATATATTATTTTACGGGCTAAATTTAAGCTTTATTTATATAGTTTTTATTATAATTTATAATTTATTCGTAATAACTATTACAAATACAAAATTTTAACCCAAATAGAGGAAATTACATGAAAAAAGTCGCTAGTTTGATTTTTGCAGCGTTTTTGGTTTCGGGCTGCTCCTATTTTGAAAAAAAGGAAGATAAAGGCGCGAAGCAAAGCGGTGAGGCTCCCGCGCTGCCGGTAGGCGTATTTACCGCCAAATCCGCCGACGTGCCAATCATTTTGAAATTTAACGGACAGACCGTGAGCGAGCTTGAGATAATGCTAAAGCCGCAGGTTTCGGGCACCATCGAAAAGCAGCTTTTCGAGCCGGGTCACAGCGTCAAAAAGGGCGACGTGCTCTACGAGATCGACCGCTCGCGCTACCAAGCGGCGTTTGACAGCGCAAACGCTAATCTGCAAAACGCCTCGGCGGACTACAAAAGAGCCAAAGCGCTAAAAGCTAGCAACACGATCTCTCAAAAGGACTTCGACACCGCAAAAGCCGCATTTATGGTAGCCGAAGCAAATTTAAAAAGTGCCAAGATCGATTTTGACCACTCGCTCGTAACCGCGCCTTTTGACGGCATGGCGGGCGATACGCAAAAGGACGTGGGCGCGTACGTAAACGTGGGCGAGGATCTGGTGCGTCTTAGTAAATTTGATCCGATCGACGTGGAATTCGGCATCGCAGACGTCGATAGACTGGAGCTTGATGCAAATTTAAGAAACGGGCAATGGAAGCAGCTAGGGCGTCAGGTAAGCATAAATCTCGGCGGCAAGGACTACAACGGTACGCTAAGCTTCATCGATAGTGTCATCAATACAAACACAGCGTCAGTCAGCGCTAAAGCTCAAATTCCAAATCCAAGCTTGGAAATTCGCCCGGGCGTTTTTACTAAAATAAGCGTCGATGGTTTTTATCAGAAAAACGGCTTTAAAATTCCGCAAGTTGCGCTCAAACAAGATCTTAGCAACACTATAGTCTATGTCGTGCAAGATGGAAAGGTCGCTAAAAAGGTGGTCAAAATTGCGGCTCAAGATACCCGCACGGCGACGATCTCAAGCGGATTGCAAGACGGCGATCAGATCATTTTAGATAATTTTAAAAAAATCAACGTGGGCTCCAAGGTAACTCCCGTACCCGCAAGCACCGATCCTTACGTAGCGGGGCAGCCTAACGAGCAACCGTCTCAGAGCAATGCGGAAAGCGGGAAATAATGTTTTCTAAATTTTTCATCAACCGCCCCGTTTTTGCCTGCGTCGTTTCGATTATCATCGTAATCGCAGGTGTTTTGGCTCTTAAAAATTCCTCCGTCGAGGAGTATCCGCAACTCACGCCGCCGCAAATCGTCGTAAGCGCTACGTATAGCGGCGCGGACGCGCAAACTATAGCCGACGTCGTCGCAGCTCCTCTTGAAAACGCAATCAATGGCGTTGAAAATATGATCTATATGCAAAGCTCAGCAAGCTCCTCCGGCGATGTTCGTATCAACGTATATTTTCAAATCGGCACAAATCCAGCAGATGCAAAAGTCAATGTAAACAACCGCGTAACGCCCGCGCTTACGCTGCTTCCCGACGAAGTGCGCCGCTATGGCGTAACCGTCACCGAGCGCAGCAGCACGATGCTGGAGGTGCTTGCGTTTTACGATCCTAGTGAACAGATGGATGTCGTAGAGATGCAAAACTACGTAGCTATCAACGTCGTAGATGAGCTAAAGCGCGTACCTGGCGTCGGAGACGCTCAAGCGCTGGGCACAAAAGACTATGCGATGAGGATCTGGGTAAAACCGGAACTACTTAAGAAATTTAACGTTACGACCGCCGAGATAATCGCCGCAATAAGCGAACAAAATAGCCAATATGCCGCAGGAAAGATGGGCGAGCAACCGATGAACTTAGGCAATCCCTACGTATATGCGATCAAGCCTGAGGGTCGTTTAAAAACCGTCGAGGAGTTTGAAAATATCATCATACGCGCGCAAAAAGATGGGAATTTCTTGCGCGTAAAAGATGTCGCCGAGGTCAAACTTGGCGGCGCAAGCTACAATATCTCGGCGAAATTTAACGGTAAAGAGATGGTGCCTGTGCTTATCTTTATGCAAAGTGGCGCCAACGCCCTAGCCGTAGTTGAAGCGGTAAATAAGCGCATAGACGAACTTAAACCAAATTTCCCAGGCGAGCTGACCTACGACGTCGCCTACGATACGACGAGCTTCGTAAAGGTCTCGATCGAAGAGGTTATTCATACCTTCATTGAAGCGTTAATTCTCGTCATCATCGTTATGTATATGTTCTTAGGCAATCTTAGAGCGACAATCATTCCGACGCTTGCTGCACCCGTATCGATCTGCGGCGCGTTTATCGGAATTTATGCCTTCGGATTTTCTATAAATTTAATTACCCTTTTCGCGCTTATCCTTGCTATCGGTATCGTCGTGGACGACGCGATCATAGTAATCGAAAACGTGGAGAGAATTTTGCATGAAGAGCCGGATCTTAGCGTCAAAGAAGCTACCACGAAAGCGATGGGCGAGATCGTAGCGCCCGTCATCTCCATCGTGCTCGTGCTTTCGGCGGTTTTCGTGCCGGTTGCGTTTATGGAGGGTTTTACCGGGGTTATGCAGAGGCAATTTGCTTTAACGCTCGTAGCCTCGGTATGTTTTTCAGGCTTCGTAGCCCTTACACTAACGCCCGCACTTTGCGCCCTAATATTGCAAAAAAAGGAATCCGAGCCTTTTTTCTTTATAAGATGGTTTAATAATCTTTTTAGCATCTCAACTAAAATTTACGCCGCAGGCGTCGGCATGGTTTTGCGCCATGTGCTAATCAGCCTCGTTTTTGTAGGTATCATCATCTATGCAATGATAGAGCTTCTTAAACTTACTCCGAGCGGCCTAGTGCCTAACGAAGACAAAGGCTCAATTATGGCGATGACTACGCTTCCGTCTGCATCTACGCTGCCTAGAACGGAAGCCGATCAGGATTTCATCGCAAGCATCGCTAAAAAGTATCCAAACGTAAAAGATATAACCCAAATCACGGGATACGATATGCTAGCCGGAGCGCTCAGAGAAAATGCGGGAGCTTTTTTTATGAAGCTAAAAGACTGGAAAGATCGCCCGGGTGATGAAAATTCCAACTTCGCCTTAGCTGCCGCGCTAAATGGGCAGCTCTACGGCGCCGATCGTAACTCGATGACCTACGTCGTCACGCCGCCGCCTATCATGGGTCTTTCGCTTACGGGCGGATTTGAGCTCTACGCGCAAAGCACGACGGGCAAGAGCTACGATGAAATTCGCGCAGATATGGATCGCGTAACTGCCAAAGCCAATCAACACCCAGCTCTAACGCTCGTGCGAACGACGTTAGAAACGGACTTCCCGCAGTATAAGCTCTATATAGATAAAGAGAAGGTAAAGATGCTAGGCGTTAAGATAGCCGACATTTTCACCGTGCTAAATTCCACCATCGGGCAGTATTATATCAACGACTTTAACCTTATGGGGCGCACGTTTAAGGTCTATATCCGCGCTACGCAAAACTATAGAGACGATCCTAACGATCTAAAATCGCTCTACGTCCGCAATGCTAGCGGCGATCTGATCGCGTTAAATTCTTTAGTTAGACTTGAGCGCTCGCTGGGCCCTGATTCCGTTAATAGATTTAATGCCTTCCCAGCAGCGCAGATTATGGGTGAGCCAAAACCCGGTTATACCTCGGGTCAAGCGATTGCAGCGATCCAAGAGGTCATAAAAGAGGAGCTTCCTAGCGGATATTCTATCGGATGGGCTGGCTCTGCATATCAAGAGGTCAGCGAGACCGGCAAAGGCTCGCAGGCATTTGTATTCGGAATGATCTTCGTGTTTTTGATCCTAGCGGCTCAATACGAAAGGTGGCTCATGCCGCTTGCTGTGCTTACCGCCGTGCCGTTTTCGGTATTCGGAGCGCTCGTATTTACGTATTTCCGCGGGCTGAATAATGACATATATTTTCAGATCGGACTTTTACTTCTAATCGGTCTGGCGGCGAAAAATGCGATTTTGATCGTGGAATTTGCGATGAACGAGCACCTGAACAACCGCCGACCGATCGCGGAAGCCGCCGTCGAGGCCGCCAAGATGAGATTCCGCCCTATCGTAATGACGAGCCTTGCGTTCGGCCTCGGCGTGCTTCCGATGGTTATCGCCACCGGCGCTGGCGCTGCTAGCCGCCACGCGCTAGGAACCGGCGTCGTAGGCGGAATGCTCGCGGCATCTACAATCGCAATCTTTTTTGTGCCACTATTTTTCTACCTACTCGAAAGCTTCAACGCTTGGCTTGATAGACGCGGCAAAAAAGTCCAGACTAACGAGGTGAACGATGAAAATAAATAATGCTCTTTTAAGCGCCTTGGCGCTTGGAATTTTACTTTGCGGCTGCAATTTTAAGCCCGTTACGCCGCAAAAGCAGACCGGGTTTAAGGCGGACTACGCGAGCACGAACGTTAGCACGCAGTGGTGGAAAAGCTTTAACGATCCGCAGCTAAACGCCCTTATCCAAAGCGCGCTGGAGCAAAATTCCGACCTGCAAACCGCGCTGAATAACGTCGAGTACGCGCGCGTAAATTTAGGGCTGAACAAGCTTGAATATCTGCCGAACGTAAATTTAAGCGGCAGCGCGGTGCGCCAAAATAATTTCGGTAACCAGCCCGATCGCAACTCCCACGGCTCGTATCAGATCGGCGCCGTGCTAAGCTACGAGATCGATCTTTGGGGGCGCGTGCGCAACAGCGTAGATTCGGCGCGATCTCGATTTAATGCGACGAAATACGACTACGAAACCGCCAAAAACACGATCACTAGCACGGTTGCGACGACCTATTTTACGCTACTAGCACTAAAGCAGCAGGAGAAAATTTTAAAAGACAGCCTAAAAAGCTATCAAGATACGCAAAACTACCGCAAAAAGCAGCTCGATGCGGGCGCGGTTAGCGAGATCGTATTTTATCAAGCTAAAGCTGCGGTGCAAAGCGCCGAGGCAAGCCTCATAAGCGTGCAAAATCAGCTCTCCGCAGCTCAAACTTCGCTAAATATCCTAACGGGCAAGAGCTACGATGAAATTTTACGCGGCGCGCCGCAGACCGCCGCGAAAATGCCTAGCGCGCCGCAGATCCCAAGCGGGATCCCAAGCGACGTGATCCTGCACCGCCCGGACGTCGCAAGCTCGCTCGAAAATCTGCGCGCAAGCAACTTCTTAGTGGGCGTCGCCAAGGCAGGCTACTTCCCTACCTTCTCGCTTACGGGCTCGGCGGGATACGCAAGCGGAGAGTTTGACAGGCTGTTTACCGCAAGCGCGAGTACATGGAATATCGGCGGCTCGCTCGTAGGGCCGCTGCTTGATTTCGGCCGCCAAAAAAGGCGCGTAGAGCTTGCAAATTTAGAGCAAAACGCGAGCTTCATCGCATACGATAAGGCGCTTAAAACCGCTTTCGGCGACGTTCGCGACGCGCTTGTAGGCGTGCAAAACGCCAAATTAAGGCAGGCAAGCCTCGCCGATCTCGTCGCTTCGCAGAGTAAAATTTATTCAAACGCCTCAAGCAGGTATCAGGCGGGCTACAGCGATCATCTGGAGTTTTTGGATTCACAGCGAAACCTGCTTAGCGCACAGCTAAATAAAGTGCAGGCAGATCTTGATGTGCTAAGCGCGACAGTAAACGCCTACAAGGCGCTTGGCGGCGGCTTTAGCATAGAAGATAGCGAAATAAAGGCGCTTCTCGGCGCGGAGAAGGACGTGCAGCCCGATATGTCCGCCTTCCCGAAGGATAGAATTTTTAATTAGCTTTAAATTTACGGGCAGCGCGAAATTTTAAAATACCCGTAAATTTAAAGCGCAGCTCGGTTTTTACGGCGCAAGCGGATGCATAAAAAATCTGCTTGCGCTTTTTAAATTTAGCCCTGCGGCGAGCGGCAAATTCCAACTTCAAAGATAATCTAAATTTTAAAATATCCGCAGCGAGTCAAAATCGCCGTTTGGCTAAGAAGCACAAAGCGGCTGGGCTTCGCGGCGCAGTAAAATTTTAGGCGCGCGGCGAAATTACAAGCAGTGCGATAAAATTCCAAACGCTGCGGTAAAATTCTAAGCGCCGCGTTTTAAATTTAAAGGCAAAACGGGTTGCGCGCCGAAACGGAATTTGGCAAAATTTTAGATTTTCGCTATAATCGCGACTTTTAATTTAGATGGGTGTCCGAGCGGTTGAAGGAGCACGCCTGGAACGCGTGTAAAGTGCAAGCTTTCGAGGGTTCGAATCCCTTCCCATCTGCCACTACTTCAAGAAACACACAGAAAAGACCTGCAAGTTACGGCAAGAAAATCTCGATTTTTATGATATTTTAAAGCATTTTTCCATAAACTTACGGCAATAAAAAGCAGCTAAAAGAAACTAACGGCGGCGATTTTTTGCTGACTATTTAGCTGACTACTTAAGAAAATAGCCAAAATTTATCTCCGCCGCAAATTTAACAATCAAAGATAAATTCCCTCCGCCGAAAATCAAACCCCAAAGCCACCTAAATTCTATCTCTACGCCCGCCGTTTACCGATATTGCGCTAAAATTCCTTTCAGAATTTCACTTTAAAGGAGCGAAAATGAGTGAAGAAAAAAGTTGCGCCTGTGCGCACGCAAAATCCCAAAACGTAACCGACGCACCCGGCAACAACACCGTATTTATGATCTGGCGCTTTAGCGCGGGCAAGGTCGCCTGCAAAAAGGCTTTCGAGGGCCTTTGTGGTTTGGTGATAAATTTAAACAAGACCGCCGTTACGAGATTCGGCGCGGCTAGCGAAACGAGCTGCGTGCTGGGCGTGGGCTTTGAGGCGTGGAAAATGCTCGGCTTGCCGAAGCCTTTGCCGAAAGAGCTAAAAAATTTCGAAGAGATTAGAGGCAATAAACACATCGCGCCCGCTACTGGAGGCGATATCCATATCCACATCAGAGCGGCCAATCAAGCCGTTTGCTACGATATGGCAAGCGAGATCAGAGCCGCGCTAAAGGATGTCGCGACGTGCGAGGAGGAGATCTGCGGCTTTAAATACTACGACGGGCGCGCTATCATAGGCTTTGTGGACGGCACCGAAAACCCTCAGGGCGCAGATCGCGACTTTTTCGCCAAGGTAAGCGACGAGGATGCGGCGTACAAGGGCGGCAGCTATCTTTTCGTGCAAAAATATATCCACGATATGAGCGCGTGGAACGCCGCGGGCGTCGCCGAGCAGGAGCGCGTCATCGGCAGATCCAAGCAAAACGATATCGAAATGAGCGAGGAGCTAAAGCCTAGCAACTCTCACTCCGCCGCAGCCAACGTAGGCGACGACAAAAAGGTCGTGCGCGGCAATATGCCGTTTATGCAGGGCGGCGAGACGGGAACCTACTTCATCGCCTACGCAAGCACCTTCAGTACGCTGGAGCTGATGCTTGAGAGCATGTTTATCGGCCGCCCGCGGGGCAACTACGACCGCCTACTGGATTTCAGCACCGCAAAGACGGGCGCGCTCTTTTTCGCTCCGACCTTCGATATGCTTGAGGCTTACGATGCGGGCTAAATTTAAGGCGCTTAAAATTTAAAG
Source organism: uncultured Campylobacter sp. (assembly GCA_963522285.1). Taxonomy (GTDB): domain Bacteria; phylum Campylobacterota; class Campylobacteria; order Campylobacterales; family Campylobacteraceae; genus Campylobacter_B. The sequence continues at coordinate 44,267 of CAUQWV010000008.1, read as the reverse complement.
GCGTGCGATGTTTTGCGATCTAAGCCCGTATCAGAGCAGGCGCTGCAAAGAGATCATAGAGGGCAAAGTCAAAAATAGTGAAAACGTCAGGGGTCTGATAGAGTTCATAGACGCTAAATTTAAAACTCGAGCGATCAGCGCGTTTTACGGCGCGGGCAGGGACTCGGCGTGGCTTAAGATCGTGCTTCGCTTCGATAAAGACGCCGCAAAAATCACCGATAAACAGTGCATCGAGCGCTACCTCGCCCGCACGCCGCTTTACGCGAAGCTAAACGAGCTAAAGAATTTTTATATCTCAGTCGAGTCCTTCGAGTCGCAGATCCGCACCGATCTGATCCAAGGCGCCGTAGCGGAGCTGCTGCGAAACCGAAACGAGCTTTTGGCGCCGCTTAAAATTTGGTATATCGCGGCGGCGTCCGACGTGCCCGTAGTTTTTTATTTCACGAGGCAGGACGCGGCGCGACGCGAAGGGGGCGGAAAGATAGAGCGGCTGATAAGAAATTTTATAGAGAAAGCGCGGGACGCTAAATACCTGAGCCACATGAAATTTAAGCTGTTTTTTGACAGCAAGGAGTTCGTGGATCTGGAGTACGGCGGGAATTTGTTCTATTATTTCAAATAAAATTTAACTAAGGAGTGAAAATGGATGCGAAGCTTTACTTAAACAAGGCAATAATGCAGCTTTCGCGAGGGCTTGAGGAGGGCGGCGTGCAGAGTCTAAAAGCAGCACTTGAGGGCGAAGGCGATTAGGTTAGTAAGACGCAAGCTCGCGTGATCTTAGGCGAATACTACGTGATGAAGGGCGAGCCCGCGCAGGCTAAGGAATATCTAAGACCCGTGGCGCAAGACGCCGAGCGACTGCGAGATCAATACGATGACCTGCTGGATGATGAAATTTGCAGAGCCGATATGCTTTTGGATATGATCGAGCGCTTCGGGTTTTTGGCGGAGTAAAAGAGCAAGTAACAATCAATCCAATGCGCTAAGGATCTAATGTTGAATTGCATAATATATCGACAAAATTTAAACTTCTTAATAGCCTTATTTCAAAGTTTAAAATCTGTTATTGAAAGTGAACTTAGTGTATAAAATGGTAAAATTATTATATAATGAGCTTAATTATACTAAGAAGATACGAAAGCGAAAAAATTAATTTGAATACGGATAAATTTTATGGATCCAATAGTTATCAATATACAAAAGCAAATATTGAGTAAAAGTACTACGGATGTTCTTAGGCAAGCATATATTATTGCTAGAAAATTAAAGACCAAAGATTTTGAAATTTGGATTAGCAATGAGTTGAATGGGTATAAAGAAGATGCTAATATTCCAGAGTATAGAAATATTTTTGGAAATATTAAAGCATGGAATCCATATCGGGGTTGAGTTCCTGTAATAATTGATGATATTGAAGTGTACGATAAATTAACTATGTCTAAAATTGGGCAAGGGATTCCAGAATTGGAAAATATAATCAATCAATCGGGAAAGAAAGGTATGGTAAGCATAAATTTACCAGACTCGTTTAATCAACTTATAAGCGATGGCTTTCCAACTAAATATATACAGAGATTAAGCCCTGCTAGCATAATCGGCATTATTGAAACCGTAAAAAATATTATTATGGAGTGGATATGAAATTTACAGATGAAGAAAAGAGAATTGCAAGTGAAAAGAACTACACGGTAAATAATTTTTATGGTAATGTTTCAAGCAGCCAAATTCAGCAGAATAGCAATTACTCTTCGCAAACAATTAATAATAGTTTGGATATTGATAAAATAGTTAAAGTCCTAGAATTAATTAACACCCATAAAAAAGACATTTTGGTATCGCGCTAGATAATCCAAAAGATTTTGAACAAGAACTAGACGCGGTTAATAATGAAGTAAAAAAAGCAAGTCCCTCTAAAGTAGTTTTAAGTCAATCGTTAAAAACCCTTAGAAATATACTTGAAGGAATTACTGGAAACGTTATTGCTGCAGGAATTTTATATCAACTTAAACTCATATTTTCATGAGAAAAAGGATTATAAAATCCAGCATATACATTGCTATTCTGTCGTAGATACTTGAATGACCCAAAGTGAACAAATGCTAAAATTATTCATTCAAAAACGTGGAGCCGACGCAATTAAAATGAATTATTATAGGATGGATGACCAAGCCTACGTCTGCGTAGCAGAAAGTATGTGATAATCATCTATTTTGATTGCCCGCTTATTTTAAAGAATATGAAAAAGAGGCGGACGCTCGCTAGAGGAGCTTTGGGGCGAGGCGGATGAGTTTTACTGCTTTGATTTCGAGCCGTGAGACCTCAAAATTTTATGCGGCGGTGCGGCAAGCACACGCGGTGCCGATACGCAGTGCGGACAAATTTTAACGAAATAAAATTTTGAAAGGGCACAAACAGGTCCTGCTTGGGATTGCATCGTTAAGGCGTGCGGTGAGTACGGCAAATTTAGCATGGAATTCGAAGGATACAAGCTAGCACTATAGGCGCACCTAGCCTAGGCGAGTTGTGGCTTTGCGCGAGCATGGAGCTTTTGCAAGAGGGCGTTAATTTTTTCAGCAAGGAAGCCCGAAGCGGCAAAATGCGACCGAGCATCCGCCTGCTTGCCTGCCAAGCAACATAGCTTAAATTTAAACCTCGGTGCCGTTCTTGGCAGAATGGGTCAAATTTTAGCAGTGATTGCGGTGATACTCGCGCTGCGACCTTGCGACGCCTGAAACTAGCGAGATGGCATACATAGGTTTCATCTAATTGATGTAAGGTAGAGGCGCGAGCTTAAATTGAAGTGGATTCAATGGCGGCAGTGCGAACGCAGAAATGCCGCCGCAAGGTTTAAATTTGAAGTGCAAAAAAAGCGGCGGTGCGAACGAAAACGCGCTGCGAGATCTAAAATTTAGCCGAAGCGGCGCCGAGAGCGAGCAAATTTTATTTAACGAGCGGGTTACGGCGTGCTTTATGCCGGAAAGTTCGCGGTTTTTAGCGTTTGCCAAATAATCGGTCGATAAAATGCAGCTCGCAAAGGTGCTGCAACCGGCGGACATGGACCTTAAATTTAGTATCATCGGGCTGATTGGCTTTATCGGGCTTAGTTCCAGTCGGAGGACATGAGTCTCGAAACCTGCGAGCGAGTGCAAGGAAGTCGTGCAATTTCTATCTTCCAAATGCGACTTGCCCGCAATTTTGATCTTGTCAATTTTATGTAAAAAGCTTCTAGGCAGATGTCCGCGCGCTGTTTTACGATAAAATTTAAACGCAAAAGCAAAATTAATCGCCGCAAAAATGCCTGAGCCGTTTGCGACGAATTTTAAAACGGGAGCAAAAATTTAATGCTAAATTTAAAAGACGAGCCGCAAGAATCGCAATCCGAACAAAATAACGCCGAGCACCGAAATCCGCCGAAATTTAACAATAACCCCCTCGTCGTCAAGGACTACAACATAATAGTATTCTTTATTTATAACTATTCTTCGCTCCCTTGGCGGTACCGGTGTTTCTGTATATAGGGGATATTTTCCCATACTATACGCCGTTTGTTCCTGTAGTATTCGCCGTCGTGTCTTATCTCAACAGCGCCCATACGCATTTTGTTCATTTGACGAACAGGAGCATCAACTGCGTCAATAAAGGCAAAATCACGAAATCTATAAAATTTGATGAGATATCGCTCATAAAGCTCACCGCCACGCCGCTATTCGGACATATAGTGCCCGCTAGAAATTCCGCAGGCATTGTGCTTTCGTTCATCGTGATAGGCGTCGCGTTTGCCGGATTTTTACAAAGCCTTAGAGGATTTATAATTTTTATTATGAGCGCAGCGGCATTGATTTTGCCGTTTTTCGCCTCTAAGCTGATTTTTTCAAAGATCACGGAGGGAAAATTTAGCTTCCGTGCGATCGATACTTTGATCATCTATGACGGCAAGGGCGGATTTTATCAGTTTTATGATGAGCGGAGCGGACTTTGAAAGGGTTTGCCGCTACATACTGAAAGAGCGGCAGATTAGCCCGTCAAAATTTCAAAAGCAATTTGTGATATTTCAATGAAACGGGCGTCTCGATCAATATCATCGCCGAGGTTTGCCCGCGCACGCCGCAAAGCTCGATGGAATTTCAAGACACGCCGCACCACTTCGCGCCTTGAAATTTGCCGTGGCTGCTTTAAATTTTAAGGCGCGGGGTTTGGATTTCAGTTCGAAACGACGCGCAAAGCGAGTAAATTTTACTTAGCAAGTGAGCTACGGCGTGCTTTATACCAAAGAATTCGCGGTTTTTGGCATTTTCCGAATGGGCGAGAGATGGGATGCGGCTCACAAAGGTGCTTCGGCCAGCGGACATGAGCCTCAAATAGGTAAATTTCATATCCAAAATGTTCGGCGGTTCAAGCCTTGCGTTTAAATTTAATCTACAACTACAAGCCGAATTTTAATCTGTCCAATTTAAATATCCGCGCAGACGGCGTGCATCGCGACTCCGTCGTTTGCCACGGCGTAGAGGTGCCCGCCGCTAGCGAGCATGATTTGATCCGAGCCGAATTCCACCTCTTTTAAGATCGAGCCGCCCTCGGCGCTAATCAAAACCGGCTTGCCGCGGCGATCTGCGAGTAAAATTTTATCCTCGCACCACGCGAAATGCTCGGTGCCGCCAGTGTCAAGCCTAAAGATCACCTCGCCGCTCACCGCGCTCACGGCGTATAGGTGCCCGCCCTTACCCGCGGTGCCGAAATACAGCGTCTCGCGACCCCGCCGCTTATCTTGCGCGTCAAAATGCGACGTTGCTCCGCCGCGCAGGCAAACAGGCGTATATAGATACGCGCCGAGCTTCAGTCGCCAAAGCATTTTGCCTTTTGCGGTCGCTTTTTTGCGCGTTTGCTTGCTGTCGTTTGAAATTTTATCTTTCGCCTCGCTCGTTTCATTGCGCGGATCGCTTTTGCTCGCTTTACAAACAGCCGCTGCGCCGAACAAATTTGATCCGTCCTGCGAAACTATGCACTCCATCATAAAGGGCGAGCTCATCCGCACGGCAAAGCCTTCAAATTCGTAGGTTCTCGCATCGTTGTAGATCTGCTTCACGGGCGCAGAAGCGTCGCCAAGCTCGCTCATTTCGCCGTCTTGTATTTTGATGAGTTTTGCGGGTGAATCGACGAAGCCCTCGTAGTATCTCGTATTTAGCACGAAGTGGCCGTCCTGCGGGTAACAAAGCGCGGAGGCGGCAGAGAAAATTTCGCGCTGCTCGTAGGCAAGCACCGATCTTTTATGTTCGCTAAAATCTCGCGAAAATGTATCTAGCAGCACGTAGCTAGGCGTTAGCTTCGCGGCGATGTGCTGCTTGCTAGGAGCTGCAAAGGCAAAGTGGACGAAGGCAATCCGCTCGCCCATCTCATAAATGCCCGTTACGCCGTGTCCGCAAAACTCCACGCCCTGCATCGTAAGAGGATATGATTTTAGCATTTCGGCTCCTTGAAATTTGAAGTGATTATAGCTTAAATTTGGGCGCGAATTTTAAAATTTTGTATGCACGTTGAAATTTTCGCCGTGCACGTTAAATCATACGATGCACGCGCTAAAATTTTACGGCGCGCGGCATGGAATTTCAAATTTTGCGGAGCTTCCAAAATTTTACGCCTGGCACAATGAACGCTACGTCTTAAAAACTCATAACTAAATTTCGTTGCTAGGTTTTTCATTCACTTTTATACCAGACGAATGCCCAAAGTTTAATGCCATTATATTATCTCATCACCATTATGTACTACTTTGATTCGGACTGATCAACAGGCCACTATCGAAATCCTAGCTTTTTCGCTACGTATCTTTCTAGCATTCGTTTACGAATATGCTACTCTAGCTGCCTATTTACGCCCCATATCGTGAAGTAGAGTTTAAACGTAAAGAGCATTAAATGAAAATTAGTATAGATAAAATGTGAAATTTTTGAAGTTAAAAGGGAATTCCGGGTTAGATAAAATGGCCGGGAGATAGGGATTCGAACCCCAGGAGGCTTTCACCTCAACGGTTTTCAAGACCGCCGCTTTCGACCGCTCAGCCATCTCCCGATTAAGGGCGGGTAGACCCCGCCGAAAGTTCGCACAGATCAAGACCTGCGCGTAAAATTTATTCGGTTTTTTCTCCGACCCACTCGGCGCCGTTGTGAACCTTTTCTTTGGTCCATTGAGCCGCGTTGTGCGAATCCTCTTTTACGCCGTGCCAAGTATTAGAGCACCCGCTAAAAACCATCAATGCCAAAAGAGCCGCTAGTATGTATCTCATAATAACTCCTTTTTAGGATCTGGAGGCGACACCCGGATTCGAACCGGGGATCAAAGCTTTGCAGGCTCATGCCTTACCACTTGGCTATGTCGCCGCGCCGGCTTATTAGGTGGTGCCCGGAGCCGGACTTGAACCGGCACGGAAAAAATTCCGAGGGATTTTAAGTCCCTTGCGTCTACCGATTCCGCCATCCGGGCACGTTTAATACAAAACAGAATGTAAAATGGAGCGGGAAACGAGAGTCGAACTCGCGACATCAACCATGGCAAGGTTGCGCTCTACCACTGAGCTATTCCCGCGCAAAGAAATGAAATATTACCCAATGCAAGCTTAAAATTTCATTTTATAGCGGCCTTTGCAGAGAAAATTTTGGCGTGGCGCCTGAATTTAAAAATTTTGTAAGTAAAATAATGTAAAATTACAAAATCTTTTGGGGTTATAGCTCAGCTGGGAGAGCGCTTGAATGGCATTCAAGAGGTCGGCGGTTCGATCCCGCTTAACTCCACCATTTAAGCTATTTTAAAGCTTTAATCACTTCTTTTAAATCTCTTTTACTTCCTTTAAATACCGATATGTAGGGCTTTTTAGTAATTTTTGATTATTTTTGTTTCTTTTTATGTTATAATTATTTTAAGATAATTCAGTTAGTTATTAGGTTAGTTAAAATCTGTTTACAGAAAGAGCGATAAATATCGCTATAAAAACATTTTTAATGTGTATATCGCAAAAAACGAAAAAACGGTATAAACGAGAACTATATCGCGAAAATCGTTAAGATGAACGAAAAATATATATTTCCATCTTTTGACGAGCGCGATGCAAATACGATGAAATATAGTGATGTTTTAGAATTTTAAACCAAAATAATCCGAGTTCTAGTCGTCTCGAAACGCTTCATCGCCTAATAAACGATATAGAAAAGTCTTTGCAATAAATTAAATTTTAATGAAAGGAGAGATTATGTCAGTTGAAGAAGATGGCGCGGCGTTTATAGATGAAGATTACGTAAATATCGTGCCGCAGGATCTTTTAGAGCGCGATATAAACCTAAGAGAGAAGCTCGGTTTTTATGAAATCGCTTGGAAATTTGACGATGTAATGGAGGTGCTAAAAATCACAAGAGATAAAGGTATGATTATCCTAGGAGGAGACGTATATCGCCTAAGCGGCAATGAGCCCATCATCACATACGACGGCTGGAGTACCAACAGGGGAGTTAATAATGGATTCGAAGTGGCGATCGAATATATCACTAATTTATCGCGCTAGAAACGGAGATGACTTTGCATATTGCCCAGTCATTTGCCCCGGGCGGGTGTCCAAATGAAAATTTTAACTTCCAATGCAGAATATGCTGGTTTTGCTCATATTCTGATAAATATAAAATGTGTGTCAAACTAAATGACAATATGTGCGTAGATGGGATATAAAAGATTTTAGGAGTAGCTTTGAAAGGCAACAAAGTAGTTTTAATACTATCGATCGAAAGCGATAGGGATCTATCCGAAACAATAAGCAGCAACGGCATATCTGCAACAAAAGTCTGGCAAAAAGGAGATTTGAAACTAAAAGGTTCTATTTTAAAATACAGAAATTTTGGCTTTAGCATAGAGGAAAAATTTTATGATATACCTTTTGCGGGAGATCTAATTAAAAAATTTTTAGCAGATATAAATGTCGCGAGGAGTATAAAATTACAAAGCGTGAAAAAGCTGCTAAGAGTCGTAGTTTACAGTTATAATAGCTTGCCCGGTCTATATTATAATGCAAATTTACTGAAACTATTAGCAGATAATAATGTGGATTTGGACAACGACATATACTGCCTAGATGGATAAATTTGAATTGCATACTAGAATAAAGGCGCTAAAGGCGCGGCTTAAACTGCAAAAGCCGGAAATTATAACAAATCCTGTACAGAAGGATAAGTTTGTCGAACAAGATCTGTGCGGTAAAGATCTATGTGACTTAGACCATAGCACAATCAAACTCCTATCGGGAGATTTGAGTGTTTTTAATGACTATGCTTTTAGGTATTATATCCTTCCTGGATTTTATTGATTTTTACGAGCGCTTCGGCGATGAGGAGGTTATAGAGGATATGTTCATTCAGGCGCTTATGCCGCCTATATGGCGGGCGCGAGCGGAACAATTTAGCAGAGATGAGGTAAAAATAATCATAGATTTTTTACAAAAAAATTATGAAGATATTGCGAGAATTACGCATTCCAAGAAATATAAAAAGTTAAAGCCCTACGAACAGGAAGAAATTTATATACCATTCAAACATTTTGAAAAAGAGATAAAAAATGCGATAAAATTTTGGGAGAAGTATTATAAGGGTAAAAATTTATAAGGATTGGCAAATGCGCCTAATAGAGACCGATTTGGGCAAGTATGAGGAATATATCTATTTCTTTATAGAGAAAAACAAGGCGCATTTTAGCGCCTATCAAGAGCAGATATTTCCTTTCGACATGGAGTACATACCTAGCTTATTGTGATTGCTTGCATCTTTTGCAGAAACTACGATTAAAATTTTTGATGATTTGGACGAAAAGACAAGAAATGAAATTTTTGATTTTGTGGAAAAGGGGGCGGCAAGCGAAGATGAATACATCGGCACGGCGTTTTGCACCGGCTTTGTTGAAACAATTGTAAATATTGCGAAAGAAGACTAATATAAGATAATTAGCAAATATTTTAGAAATGAAACGCTAGAATACGCCATTGCTTGGATGAAATTTGGCGAATAGCTAGATCGAGCTTTATTTAAGTCATATTTAAAACAATAAGGAGCTGTATGCCTAAACATGAATTTTTACTCAAAAAGACAAAAGAAAATATCTTCTCTAAAGAGCGTTGGGTAGTAATTAGCGATGATCTGATACTTCATATTTCGTACTCTCTAAAGTGGGCGCAAACCACATGGAACGATGAGGCAAATTTGAAAAAAGGTCTAAATTATTATGGTTATAGCTGGATAGAAGATAAAGCTAAATTTAGAGATATAATATGCTCTTGGAGGTCGCTTTTCTTGAGTGCGGATGAGCAGATTTTTTTGATAAAAATTGCGCGCTAAATAAATCCTCGGTTATCGAGCAATTAGACAGTCTATTGGAACTAATCGATTCGGCAATTAAAAATGATTTATATATTTTGCATTTAGGAATTTAGCAAGTGCGCGGCGATTTAATAATAAAACAAAAGAAAGACCATGAAAAGAAATTATAAAAAGATAATGCCCGTAAGAGGTAGAAGGAAATTTTCGATTAACAATTTTAGAGAAATTTTCGCAGAGGGCGATATACTGCAGATCGGTCAAAGGCAGTTTTTATTTTGTAGCTGGAATAACCTGCTGCGTATAAACGGCGATAATTCGGGGGAGTTTATAGTATTGCCACCCGAAGCTAATGCGAAAAATAATAATGGTCTGATTTCTAAAAAGTGGGTATTGGAGAATTTAGATTTTGTATGTGATACCGAGCCGTCCAGAAATATAAGCATATTTTCTTATTACGATAGTTTTTTAACCGAATACAAAAGGATAAATGATAAAATTCCTGCAAAATTTACTTATAAATTTTTAGAATTCAAAGACGATCTAAAAAATGGAGATATTATAGAATGTCACAAGGCTTTTCGTCCATATGATCGAAAGATAAAATTTATCGTCGCAACCGATACGGAAGGATGCCCGAGACTACCCTATCTGGAGGGGTTTTATTCCGGTATGTTTGCGCCTATTGGCTATAGCGATAAAATGCGCTCGGATAGAGGACGGGAATATGCGATAAGCTCGAGTTGGCTAATTAAGAACTGGGAGGCCGCCTTTGTCGGTAATTGCGATATAAGGCACACTTATGTAAATTTACAAAATCGAAAAGAGATTTTAAATTTTACCGATAAGCAACTAGAAAATTTTATAAAAATTAAGCGAAAGAGGTTTAAATTTAAATGGAAAAAGTAGATAAGGATTTTAAAGCGAGCTTGTATAGTATCACGTAACGAAAGGGCTTTGAAAGGTGACGGCAATGATAAAAAGCATTATAGACCCAACTAATTTCGATATAGAATTTAGAAAAATAAGTAGAAATAAAAGAGGCATAGCCAGATCAAGAATAGATTTTGAAAATATCGATGTAGAGGCCAAAATCAGGCTAGTTATGTTTTTAATTTCAAAAGCAAGCTCTCTAGATAGCGTAGTTTATAAAATTCTTTTTTGGGAAAGAGACGAGAAAATAGAGGAGTATCTTCTTAAAAATATGAAGGGGCAATACACAAAAGCTAAGCCTTATAAAAACGGCGCCAGAGCGGGCGTTATCTTTATAAAAGAAAAGACGCTTGAGCCAAATTTTTTGAGATCCATACTGCTGCGCCATTTTAATTTTGAGCTAGCAAAAGAACCCTCTTTGAACATTAGAGTGCAGTTAGCCGTAAACAATAAAGAGAAATTTTCGATTTTATTTGATATATACGATGACCGAGGCTGCTATGTGTATTACTTTTAAAATTTTATAATGAAAATATTTGAGGAAAGAGGTAATTTTCTAAAATTTCGTATCTTTTAAGTCCTGGCAAAATAAATATAGCACCTATCTATGCACCAAGCTTGATTTAATCCCATTTTTCGCTATAATGAGCGTCAAATTTCACTCACGGGGATAGCGATGAGCCTTGTTTCTTACGAATTAAAAAAGCAAAAACTAGATGGAGCACGCAATGTGGCGCTTTGGAAGGTGCGTGGCGGCGTGGCGGCAGTAGTACTGGCGCTGTTTATCGCTATACGCAAGGATTTCGGAGATTTCTCATTCCTGTTTTTATTAGTGTTGCTAGCTCTTGCTTATCCTGCTTACAAATACCTAGCTGTGCGCATTTCGCATAAATTTGAATTGCTCAGTGAAGAAGCCTTTAAAAACGAATTTCTGCTTTGGATTGCAAAGGAGCTGCGCCTTACCTTTCAGCCTTTCGGCGCATTTTTACTCGATGAAATTTACAAAAACCCGCTCCGCAAAGAGGCAAATCTTTGCACTTGCAAGCATGCGATAGTGGGCAAGACGCCCGAATTTGGCATAAAAATCGGTGACATCTGCCTAAGCCGCGACTTCGATAAAAACAGAGAGGATCGGGTCTTTGAGCTGGATAAAATTTTGCATCTTAAAAAAAAGGATGATACGGCGATTTTCGACGGGCTTTTTGCAAAATTTGATTTTAGCGAGATCTTCGATAGTAAAATTTTAGTCGTGCCGCGCGGAGAGTTCATCTTCGGCGCGTCGGATCTGAAGCTGCTTAAAGACAGCCCGCACCTAAGCGCGTCGTTTGACGTCTATCTCAACAACCCCGCCGCCGCCGCCTTTTTACAAAACAAAAAAATTTTAGAAAATATGCAGACGATTACCCTAAATTTATTTGGTAAAACCGAGCTCTATCTGGGCGAAAACAGCCTCGTAATCGGCGTTGAAAATAGCGAAATTTTCAAATCCGCGCCGAGCTCGCAAAGCGCGAAGCTACTCGAAAGCCTAAATAAAATGATCGAGATCGCTAAAATTTTCGCCTATCTCAAAAAGCTCGGACAGGTAGAATAATCTACGCCTAAATTTGAACGAGTACCGTTGAAACAATTTAGTTCTTGCCAAGGCTGCGCTTTTTTGCTAGTCCGTTATTAAATCAAACTACCTCGAAAGGCAAAGAATTCTTTAATAAGCGCTTTCGCTTTGCTATCGACCTTAAACGCTTAAATTTTTACAAAATTTTATGGCGGCGCTTAAAAATTTCAAAATTTCTCGAAATTTTACTGATACCCCTCGCACTCGATTGAGCGATCGGCGACGTTGTTTAGCTTCTCGCTATCTGGGCTTTCGGAGCGCAGGTAATAGGTCGATTTTAACCCGAGTTGCCACGCAAGCGTGTAAATTTCGCTCAGATAGCGCCGCTAGCTTTGTCTAGGCTCATGAAGATATTTAGGCTCTGGCCTTTCTTATTTTATGATTGATGAAATTTAAGCACCCGATATTTAAATACGGCTCAATTAAAATTTAAGCGAATTTATCTCAAGCTCATATAAAAAATTCCATTAATCGAAGCCAGCTTATTTTAAGAAACTTTAGCTACAATTTTGCAGAATTTTTCCACAAGGCTTAGAACACATGATAAGCGGTCTGTTTGTGGGTATCGTTTTTGGCATTTTGCTTCAAAGAACCCAGTTTTGTTTTAATTCAGGCTTTAAAAATATATTTTTGCAAAAAAATATGCGTTTTCCCGCGGCGCTTTTAATAGCGGTGAGTATCCAGTCGATCGGCTTTTTTACGCTCGCGCAATTTGAGCTTATTAAAATTCCCGCTTCGCAAACCCCCGTTTTGGCTACTCTTATAGGAGGCTTTATTTTCGGCTTCGGTATGGTTATCGCAGGGTGCTGCGCGGCGGGCGGATGGTTTAGAAGCGGCGAGGGCGGGATCGCGCCATTTTTGGTGCTGCTCGTTTTCTCGCTAACCGTAGCTTGCGGTCATATGGGAGCACTTAAATGGGTGCTCGGCGCGCTTACCAAACAGAGCTCGCAACTGACGAATTTCCAAGACTATTTTAAAATTTCGCCGTGGATATTGGTAGGAATTTTACTCGTTATTACGGCGATCATGCTTAAGTTCTCGCTCTCTCAAAAAAGATTCTATCCGCCGCCTCTTCATTATCGCCGCAAAGGGCTAGCCCATATACTGCTCGAAAAGAGGCTCCATCCGTTTTTAGGCGGTGCGATGATCGGAGCTTTAGGAATTTTAGCTTGGTATCTTAGCGCGCAGACGGGCAGAGAATACGGCTACGGCGTAGCGATTCCTAGCGCAAACGTCGTGGAATTTTTAGTAACAGGGCAGCATCGCTATATCAACTGGGGCAGCTTATTTGTTTTAGGAATTTTCGCGGGCTCGTTTTTAAGCGCCGTAACGGCGGGAGAATTCGAGCTAAAATCCCCCGAGCCCAAAGAATATCCAAAGCGCGTGGCGGGCGGAATTTTAATGGGCGTAGGAGCGATTTTAGCGGGAGGCTGCACCGTTACGAATTCTCTCGTGGCTACGGCTTACTTTTCGGCGCAAGGCTGGCTCGCTACGTTTATGATTTTACTAGGTTGCGCGGTTGCGTCAAAAATTTTTAAACCTACGCAGTGCGGGTTGTAAGGAGAAAATATGAAGATAAAATTAGCTTTTATGAGCTTGACGGCGGTTTTGGCTACGGCAAACGGAGCCGAAAATTTAACCACTTCGGAGGCGCTTAAAGCATTGGGCGATCCAAACTTCGTCTTCGTCGATGCGAGGCACGATAGCTTTTACAACGGATTTAACGAAGAGGGAGCGAAGCGCGGCGGGCATATCCCAAACGCCGTTGCGATGACGACGCTAAATTTGGAATTTATCGAGCCTTCAAAATTTGAAAGCTATATGGCGGGCAAGGGTATAGTAAAAGATAAAACATTGATTATTTACGATTCAAACCCCGATAGCTTGGAACAAAGCGCGGCGGAATTCGAATCTCGCGGCTATAAAGTTAAAACCTATCGCGACATCGTAGCTTACGCTAACGACGAGAAAAATCCTCTTGAAAGCTTTAAGAATTTTGAGCTTAGCGTGTCTGCGGATTGGCTAAATCAAGCGATAAAAAGTCGCGAAGGTAAAACGCAGAGACCGCAAAGCTACGACGGCAGAGAGATAATGGTATTTGAGGTTTCTTGGGGACCGCTAGAAAAGTCTCAAACGTATAAAGAGCATATAAAAGGCGCGTATCATTTCGATACCGATCTTATCGAAAACGGACCGATGTGGAATTTATCGGATCCTAAAGTAATCGAGGCGAATTTGCTAAAAAGCGGCATTACTAAAGATAAGCTAGTCGTGGTATATTCGCAAAACCAATTGGCGTCGCTTCGCGTTTTGTGGGCGCTAAAATGGGCGGGCGTAGAGGATGTGAGATTTCTAAACGGCGGAATGTATGGCTGGATGACCGCAAATTTGCCGACGGAGACCAAAGTAAATGAGCCGAAAGCCGAAACGAATTTCGGCGTTAAAATTCCGTCGAATCCGAAAATTACCATCGAGACGGCGGATGAAGCGTTTAATAGGCAAAAAGAGGGCTTGAAGCTAATCAGCAATCGCTCGTGGCAAGAATATTTAGGCGAGATAAGCGGATACGATTATATCAAGGGCAAGGGCGAGCCGAAAGGCGCGATATGGGGCTTTGCGGGGATCGGCTCAAACGACGTATCCGATTATTACGATCCGGACGGAACGCTAAGAAATCCGAATGAAATTTTCGCGCTTTGGAAGGAGCGCGGCATCATGCCTGACGATCAACTGGCTTTTTATTGCGGGACGGGCTGGAGAGCGAGCGTGCCGTGGTTTATGACGCAGCTAGCGGGCTGGAAAAACAGCTATGTCTATGACGGAGGCTGGAATGCGTGGCAGATGGAGCCAAAGCTGCCGCTCAACCCCGCCCCTAAAGATAGAAAAAGACCCGATAGCAAAAACGACTTCGGCGTAGTCGTCAAACCCGGCGCTAGTTGCAAAAGTTAAAATTTAAAGAGGTAAATTAAAATGAAAAAAGCTTTAATCCTAATCACTGCCCTTGCCTCCGCAATATTAGCTAATGACGCTGCAAGCAATAGCGCAACAAATAGCGGCTCTGCTGGTAGCGACAGCCTAGCAGAGGCGTTTAAAAATGGTAAATTTAGCGGCGATATCACGGCCTGGTCCGAAAGCCGCCACATCAATAAAGGTCAAAAATCGACCTATTACGCCAACACGTCGTATATCGTAGGCTCGTTGGGGCTTGGTTACGAGACCGATTTTTTTCACAATTTTAGGCTCGTAACCGGCTTTAGAGGTGCCGCGCCGCTATACGAAAAGCACAAAAACTTCCGCACGCTGCACGGCACGGGCGATTCTACTGAAAGAATTTACGAGCATGATCGCACCCTGCTTTCGACGCTCTATCTTGAGTATAACGCATACGACACCTCCGTTAAGATCGGTCGTCAAGAGATGATAACCGATTGGATCGGTAGGTTTAATGACGGCGTTCGAATAACGAACAACTCCATTTCAAATTTGACGCTCGATGCGCTTTGGACGCGTGCGCAGGGAAGAGCGACTTTTAAAGAGATGTGGGGCTTTACCTCTAGAAATAAAGATCACGGCGGCGTTTTTAATGTAGGAGCTACATATAAATTTGATAGCGGCTTTAGTGCTAAGGCTTACGTCTTGCATGCAAACGACGTCTTTACGGGCGTAGGCGGCAAGGCGATGTATGACGGCGTGATAAATGAGGACTGGAGCGCGGGCGGTATGATCCATTATGCGCAAAGCGACGAGAAGAAGATAAAAGATGATGGCAAGATGTTTGAGGCTACGGCATACGCTAAATTTCAAGATCACAAGCTTACTCTAGGTTATGCCAAATCAGGCAAGGCTATCGGCTGGGGAAGTTTAAATTTAACAGGCGATCACATCGTGCCGTTTGAGGAGGGCGACGTGATGTACGAGCGCGACGCAAGGACGCTTTATGCGATGCTTGGTACGCAGATGGGAGATCTAAGCCTCACCGCTCTTGCGGGCACCACCAAATATAAGCTTAAAGGTGGCGATGATACGGATTATAGACAGCACGAGCTTAGCGTGTGGGCGGATTATGCATTGATGAAAGATCTAAAAGCCTTCGTCGTCTACGATCAGGTATTTAAGGCGCAACCGGGCTATCCTGCGCTTAGACAGATCGGCGCGGGGCTAAGCTATAGTTTTTAAAATTTAAAGACGCGAAGAGCGAAGCTGCGCGCGCAGCTCTAAAGCCGCGGCTTACAAAAAGAGGCATCGTTCTGCTTGCGGGGCGCGGAGCAAAAAGTGATCGTCGATTAAATGCTCGCATACGCACGGGATCGGCGCCGCGGAGCCTTCGGTGCTAAAAAGCGACATCGATTTAAATTCCGCAGGTCTAAATCTTGCGGAATTTGCTTTTCCGTATGAGCGATATATCGAAAATTTTTACCGTATAAAAGGGCTTGCGAGCTTTAAAGGCGACGAGACGCAATACGTCGTGCAGTTCGTAAACGGTAAATTTGAGATAACGCCTTTTAGCGACCGCAAACGCTGCGATAATTTTTTGGTTTTCATCGGGCGAGGGATAGAACAGAGCGCTTTTTTGACCGATCTTTTTTAGGGCTTAGAGATCAAATTGCTTTGATTTGTAGGGCAAATTTGTGTGCATTTTGAACGACGATGCGGCACGACTTTATAAAAACGATAGAATGCCGCCGCCAAACATTAAATTTAAACGCAGTTTGGCTTGATCTTTTGCGGTAAATTTCCCGAATCAATCGCGGAATTTTATGTAGTGCGCCGCTTGCCCTTGAAAGTCCTTCGGGTCGTTTGCTCTGCTCTAACATTGGCTCAAAATAAATTAAACGGATTTTTATCTACGACTTCGTCTTGCTACTTACTAAACTCTACTTCGCTACGCTCGTGGCTTTTTAAACATATCTGCGCGATCGCGGTTCTTGTGCGCTTGCACTCTTTGAGAAAAACTCCTTTAAAATTATCTTGAGCCTAAAATTTTATCCCAAAATATCCTCAAGCGCGGTTTTTAGATCGCTAAATTTAAAGTCAAATCCGCTCTTTATTAAGGCTTTGGGATAGACTTTTGCACCCTCAAGCAGCACGACAGACCCCTCGCCAAACATCAAATTTAACGCAAATTTAGGCACTTTAAAAAATGTCGGTCGCCCTAAAACCTTGCCTAAAATTTGAGTAAATTCGCCGTTGGTGTTAGAAGTCGGCGAAACGAGATTAAAAACGCCACTTTGACGGTTTTGTAAGGTAAATTTAAACGCTTCTAGTAAATCAGCGATATGGATCCAGCAAAACGCCTGCTCTCCGCTACCTAGCTTTCCGCCAAGACCGAGCCTGAATGCCGGCAGCATCTTAGCCAGCGCGCCGCCTCACCCCAGCACCACGCCTAGGCGAAATATCGCCGTTTGCGTCCGCGCTTTAGCGGCCTCGCTCTCCCACTCGCATGCTAGCTCGCCTAAAAATCCGCGGTCAAATTTGACCGAGCTCTCGTCGTGACTAAGGCCGTTTTCATATATCCCAACGGCTGAAGCACTGATGAAAAAGGGCGGATTTTCTAGCTCGTTTATCGCGCCTACCAGCGCTCGCGTCGTCTCTATTCTGCTTGCGCGAAGACGCTTTTTATAGTCCTCGCTCCACCTTGCGGCGATAGAAGCACCAGCTAAATTTATAACCGCGTCGCAGCCGCCGATGAGATTTTTAAGCGCGTCTTTGTTGGCATAAGCGGCTCGCGGGATAGCTACGACCTCGTGCCCCTGGGCTCTAAAAAAGCGGCAGAGTTCGCCGCCGATAAATCCGCTCGTGCCGTTTACGGCTATTTTCATATTTTGCCTTTGTTTTTATAATGTTTAAAACTTATCCGTGAGTCGTTTATAAATTTGCTAGCTTTGAGAGCAAATTTGCGTGGCATGGATAGGCAAATTTTACTTCATAAATTTAAATGCTTTGCTTGGCGGATAATTTTATTTACAAGTGCTTGCAGTCTCTTATCTGCTCGTGCTTACTCTAAATTTACCGCCATGGCGTGAGTGTAAATGGCAGACTTGCTCAAAAATTTTTGGATTTATGATATTTGGCTTTTGTGCCTTGTAAGGCATTTTAAATTTATCAGCTAAAACGCCGTTTGTGAAATTTAGTAAGCAAATTTATGATACGAAGACAATAGGCAAAATATGCGCGGTGTTTTGGCGATAAGAGCGAAGGAAAAACGGTAAATTATTGCTTAAATTTAATAAAATCTCATCCTTTTAAAAATTTTAAATTTTCCATTAGTTATCATAGAATTAAGCCAAAATTTTAAAGAAAGAAAATAAAATATCAAACATTTTTTTAAAGGATTTTGATATGAAAAAGGTATTTTTGATGCTTTTGGCTTTTGTTTGTTTTGGATATGCTAAGGATAAAGCGCCTTTTAGTGTTGAGGTTGAGCAAATGATTCGTTATGGAGAATTCGCTGACACACGATATTTGCGGTTGTATGTTACGGCTTTGCAAGATGGCGTCAAGCTAAAAGACATTGTTGTAAATAGGGGAAATTGTGCGGAGGATGGTAAGAGGGAAAATTTAAATATCGATATGAAATATGCGCAAGAATTTCAAATGGATATTTTTGGGTGTAGGAAAATTTTAGAAGTTGAGATAACGACAGAAAAGAATGGAGGCTGGACTTTTAGCTTTAAATAAGTTGCAATTTATGGCTTTATTTTAATAAAGCGCTAATTCTTAAAATTTAGCGTAGTTAAATTTGGCGTTAAATTTAACGCCCAAAGTCAAGCCATTTCGCTTAAATTTGACGGCGAACGAGGGCTTAAATTCGCCCGTCAAATTTACTTTCTAAAATACTCTTTCACGCCGTTTTCGCCATCTAGTTGCGAGCGTAAATTTTCTAGCGCGGCGAATAAATTTTACTGACATCCCTCGCACTCGATCGAGCGGTCCGCGACGTTGTTTAGCTTCTCGCTATCGGGGCTTTCGGAGCGCAGGTAGTAGGTCGATTTTAGCCCCAGCTGCCACGCGAGCGTGTAAATTTCGCTCAGATAGCCGCCACTTGCCTTATCTAGGCTCATGAAGATATTTAGGCTCTGACCTTGATCGATCCATTTTTGGCGGATGGCGCCCGCTTTTACGAGTAGGCGCTGATCGAGCTCGTATGCAGGTACGTACGCCTGCCACGTTTTCGGGCTTAAATTCGGCACGACGACCGGGATCATGCCGCTTAGGTTGTGCTCGAACCATTTGCGCTTATACACCGGCTCGATCGTCTGCGTGGTGCCTACGAGTATGCTGATACTCGATGTCGGCGCGATCGCCATCAGGTAGCCGTTTCGCATGCCGTCGCGCTTTACTTTCTCGCGCAGCCCGTCCCAGTCGCAGCTGCTCTGCTCAAAAAGTCCGCCGCGCTTAACGAGCGCTTTGGCGTTTTCGTTTGCTAAATCGATCGGGAAAATTCCTTCGCTCCACTTCGAGCCAGCAAAATCAGGGTATTTGCCCTTTTCTACGGCTAAATTTGAGCTTGCTTTGATCGCGTTAAAGCTCACGTTTTCCATTATCCTATCGATCAGCTCGAAGTGCTCGTAGCTGCCCCACTTCACGCCACGCTCGGCAAGCATCTGCGCCTCGCCCATCACGCCGAGCCCTATCGCGCGCGTTTTTAGATTGGTGTGTTTGACCTTGGCGTGCGGGTAAAAATTTAGATCGATGACGTTATCGAGCATCCGCACGGCGATCGGCATCACGCGAGCTATCTCCTCACGGCTGTTGATTTTGCTTAAATTTACGCTTGCGAGGTTACAAACCGCCGTTGCACCCTCGTCGCAGCCTTTTTCCACGATAAAAATTTCTTTGCCGCCCAGCGTGTCTAGCGCGGTGATCTTTTTCGCCTTTTTTACGATGCCCGCGTCGGTCGCTACATCTTCGTTTTCCTCAAACAGCCTCTCGCTGCCGTCAGCGAAAACGACTTTGATTTTGTAGTGGTTTGGTGCCGTGTTTTGAAAGATCTCCGTGCATAAATTTGAGCTTCTGATTAAGCCCTGATGCGCGTTTGGATTGATTCGGTTGGCATTATCTTTGAAGCATAAAAAGGGCATGCCCGTCTCAAAATAGCTCGTTAAAATTTTCTTCCAAAGCTCCTTCGCCAGGATGGTGGATTTTGAAATTTTATCATCGGCCTCGTACTGCTCGTAGCGCGCCTGAAATTCCGCGCCATATAGATCGCTCAGATCGCTTACTTCTGCAGGATCGAAGAGCGTCCACTTGCCGCCGCTTTGAAGTCTTTTCATAAACAGATCGTTTATCCACAGCGCGGGGAAAATTTCATGCGCGCGGCGCCTCTCCTCGCCCGAGTTTTTGCGCAGATCTAAAAAGTCGCTCACGTCCATATGCCACGGCTCGATATACACTGCGATAGCGCCCTTGCGCGTGCCTAGCTGATCGACGGCGACGGCGATGTCGTTCGTGATCTTTAAAAACGGGATGATGCCGCCTGCGGCGTTTTTATGTCCGTCGATGCTGCCGCCCATCGCGCGCACCTTGCACCAGTCCCAGCCGATACCGCCGCCGAATTTGCTCAGAAGCGCCATCTCCTTGTAGCTATCAAAAATCCCTTCGATATTATCGGGCGTAGAACCCACGTAGCAGCTGCTTAGCTGATGGCGCGTCGTGCGGGCGTTTGAGAGCGTAGGGGTCGCGAGCATGACTTCAAATTTAGATATAAGATCGTAAAATTTCTTCGCCCAGCTCTGGCAATCAAGCTCGTTTTGTGCGAGGAACATCGCGATCGCCATAAACATCTGCTGCGGAAGCTCGATCGGCGCGCCGCTTTTATCCTTGATGAGATAGCGATCGTAAAGCGTTTTAATGCCTAGGTAGTTAAACTGCAAATCGCGCTGCGGCTGCAGATAAGAATTTAGATCCTCTAGATCGTATTTTTCCTTTAAGCCGAGCATTATGCGGCCCGCCGCCTCGCCGCGAGCGAAGTAATCTTGCAGGCTGTTGTAGCCGCTAAAGCCCGTTACTTTGTGATATAGATCGTATAAAAATAACCGCGCGGCGACGAAGGTCCAGTTCGGGCGATCCACATCGATCTTCTCGACCGCGGTTTTGATGAGGGTTTGTTGGATCTCCTCGGTGGTGATCATATCGCGAAACTGGATCTTTGCGTCCACCTCAAGCTCGCTAAGGCTTACGTTTTCCAGCCCCTCTACCGCCTCGCTCGTGTATTTTTTGATCTTGCTTACGTCAAGTTCCTCGGTTCTGCCGTTGCGTTTGATTACTTTCATATCGTTCCTTGAAATTTAAAAATGCAAATTTAGCGTTAGTTTCCCAATATAAAATACGTCGTCAAAAGAGGCGGCATAATAAATGCCGCCTCATCTCCGCCGTCTTTTAAATTTACGCTAGCTGCGCTGCAAAATCGCGCATTATAGCCAAAATTGCTTAAGCCTATCTGTCATTGCAAATATGAGATTTTGGCTTGTAAGTTTTAAAATTTAGCGAAGCGGGCGGCAATGATACGGTAAAATTCGAGCGGAATTTTATGGCGCCGCTGCGGAATTCTGCAGGTAAAAATTTACGCGAAGCTTTGCGAAATTCTGCGCCGAAAAAGTAGGAAATAAAAAGAGCTTTGCGAACAGGTTTAAAATTTGCCCGCAAAGCTTTAAAATTTAATTGTGCGGTAGTGGGATAGGCTTTCCGTTTAAGATCATAGAGTTGCTTGCCTTATCGAAGCTAAACTCCATCTTAACCCCATCTCCATCAGGCTTAAGAAACTGCGAGCCGTAAACTTCCGCCATCGGCGCAAAATCGCGCAGGCTGTCATAAGGCGATAGGAAGTCCGTGATGGTCGTATTTATCGTAGCTTTGCCGTCCAAGCTCATGCGCTTAAAAAGCTGCGTCTCATCGATGTAGCCGCCTAATAGCGCGCTTGCGTTAAAAGCAAATTTCTTGCCGAGGCTATTTTCAAACGAAAAATCATTCACGTTGATTTTCATATCATCTTTTAGCAGCTTCATAAAAAGCTCTTTGTTTTCCGCTAATTTTTCGCCTTCTTGCGGATTTGAGATAACAGACAGATATTTTTCGAAAAGTACGGCGCTAAAGCTGGTATCGACGCCTAAATGGATGTTTCGCACTAGCACGTCGGCGATTTTTAGGCTTTGGGCTTTATCGCTTTCGTTGAAATTTAAAATTCCATCTTTTACGCGGTAGCTACCTTCCGTGCTCATATCCGTAACTACGACGAAGCGCTGCTTATCTACAGTTACGACGAGCTCTTTTGTGCTGCCTGCAAAATCTATGTCATTCAAAAAGAGCTTAGTTATATTATCGTCTAGATCTTGGATGCCGTTTTTAAAGTTTGCCTCATAGATAAGATCCTTTATATCAAGACCCGAATCCTTGCCGTCGTCTATAAAAATTTCACCGATTTTAAAACCCAAGGCTTTTATCGTTTTTCCGCTCATATCACTCGTGCCGTTTAGGCTAAGGCCTGCAAGACGTCCCATTCCGCCATCTTCGAGCACATTTATATCGGCTAGCTTTGCGCTAAATTTAACCTCTGTAGGTCCGTAGTTTAGATGCGTGCTAAGCGGTGCGTCAGTCTTAAACAGCTTCTTGCAAGGCTCTGCGTAATATGGCGTCTTAATCTTTAAAATTCCGTCGCTCTCAAATCCATCCGCAGCGTTTTTTACACTATGCTTGATAGTGTAGTCATAGCGAAAAGCAAAATCCTCCGGGAAAATTTTAGCAGGATCCGGCTCATCCGTATCGTTGCTATCTTGCGCGCCTGCTTTTTCCTTTAGCTTGCTAAAGCCTTCAGCAAGGCTTTTTTGTAGTTTCTCTTTTTTTACTACGCCCTCGATAAAGCCGCTTGAGTTGCTATCTCCAGGATAAAATTTAGCGCTTTTAGTCTCGAAAATTTCGTTTCTAGCGATAAATTCCGCAATCTGCTGCTCAATCGCCGCGCTGGCACTCTTGCCGACCGCACCGTCAACCGTTTTGGTTATGCTATCGTTTACACTTTTAGCTACGCCCGTTTTAGCGTCCTTTGTCGCTACAAAAACGCCCACTATAAGCGCTATGATGACCACTAAAGCCGCGATGATCTTTTTCATCATCTCTCCTTTAAATTTAAAATTTATTTGGGTCGTATTTTGCCGTAAATTTCTAAAATTTTCAAATTCTAGCTTAGTGTGCTTTAACCTAAAAGAAGTTATAATCGCGGCATTAATATCAAAATTTAGGAAAACTTATGGCAAAACAAACGAAATATATTTTCGTCACCGGCGGAGTGCTGAGCTCGCTGGGTAAGGGCATTGCGGCGGCGTCGATCGCGACGCTTTTAAAGCATGCGGGGCTTAAAGTGCGCATACTAAAGGCGGATCCTTATATCAACGTCGATCCGGGCACCATGAGTCCGCTGGAGCACGGAGAGGTTTTCGTCACCGATGACGGCGCGGAGACCGATCTGGATTTGGGGCACTACGAGCGGTTCTTGGATGAAAATTTAAGCCAAGACAACAACTTCACCACGGGCAAAGTTTACAGCTCCGTCATCGAAAAGGAGCGCAGGGGCGATTATCTGGGTAAAACGATCCAGGTGATCCCTCACATCGTAGGCGAGATCGTGCGCCGCATAAAAAAGGCGGGCGAGGGCAACGACGTGCTGATCGTCGAGATCGGAGGCACCGTGGGCGATATCGAGGGACTGCCGTTTTTAGAGGCGATCCGCGCGATGAGAGTGGAGCTTGGTAGGGTAAATACGATGAATATCCACCTCACGCTCGTGCCTTTTATAAAAGTCGCGGGCGAGCTCAAAACCAAGCCCACGCAGCACAGCGTAGGCGAGCTGCGCCGCATCGGTATCAGCCCCGATATGATAATCTGCCGCTCCGAAATGCCGCTAAATCGCGCGCTAAAAGATAAGATCGCGCTAAGCTGCGGCGTAGATAAAAACTGCGTCATCGAAAGCCCCGATAGCGCGAGCATCTATCAGATCCCGCTTGCGTTTTTGAAGCAGGATATTTTAACGCCGATCGCGGAGACTTTAAGCCTAAACAAGCTCGAAGTCGATATGAGCAACTGGGACAGCCTCGTTAAGCGCGTTATCGTGCCTACGAACGAAACCACGATCGCCTTCGTCGGCAAATATATCGATCTAAAAGAAAGCTATAAATCCCTCACCGAGGGGATCATCCACGCAGGCGCGACGCTTGATACGCGGATAAGCTTAAAATGGGTAGATAGCGAAAAAATTGAAGCGAGCAATGTAGATGAAATTTTCCGCGACGTAAATGGAATTTTGGTCGCGGGCGGCTTCGGCTCGCGCGGGATAGAGGGTAAAATTTTAGCCATAAACTACGCGCGGGTGCATAAGGTGCCGTTTTTGGGTATCTGCCTGGGGATGCAGCTTGCGATGGTGGAGTTTGCGCGGAGCGTCTTAAAACTGAAAAACGCTAACTCCTCGGAATTTGACCCGCAGACCGAAGATCCGGTGATCTACCTCATCGACAGCTTCATCGACGCAAGCGGCAAAAAGCAGATCCGAACGCATAAATCCCCTATGGGCGGCACTATGCGGCTGGGTGGCTATGACTGCGACGTCAAAAAAGGCTCTCTTTTGAGTAAAATTTACGGCGAGCAAAAAACTATCCGCGAGCGCCATCGCCACCGCTACGAAGCCAATCCGAAGTACCGCGCCGATTTTGAAAAGCACGGTCTTATCGTCTGCGGCGAGAGCGACGGGCTGATCGAAGCGGTTGAGCTAAAAAACCATCCGTTTTTTCTGGGCGTGCAGTTTCACCCGGAATTTACCAGCCGTCTAGTGCGCCCAAATCCCGCTATTTTGGGCTTTATCGAAGCATCTATAAAAAATGCTAGGTAAAAATGAGATAAGGGAAATTCTAAAATCGAGATTTGCGAACGATCGGCATACTAAAATTTCTGAAATTCCCTTACCCTGCGATCTGAAGGATACCTATAAGGCGGCTTTGCGCATAAAAACTGCCATCGAAGAAAACCAGCGCATAGCCGTAGTCGGCGATTACGACGTCGACGGTATCGTAAGCACCGTCATAATGAGCGATTTTTTCAATCAAATAGGCGCGGAGTACGTTATTAAGATACCAAACCGCTTCACCGACGGATACGGGCTAAACAGCGAGATTATAGAAGAGCTTGAGGATGTAGATCTCATCATCACCGTAGATAACGGCACCTCCGCGACGGAAGCTGCTGAAATTTGCGCTCAAAAGGGGATCGATCTCATCATCACCGATCATCACATGCCCCCGCCCGTGCTGCCGCGAGCTTACGCGATAATCAATCCGAAGCAGCCTGACTGCACCTTTCCAAATATCGAAATTTGCGGCGCGCAGGTAGCGTGGTATCTCGTAGGCGCGCTAAAAGAAACCCTCGGCGTCAATTACGATATGGCAAGCTCGATGGATATCCTCATCATTGCCATAATCGCCGATATGATGGAGCTACGCGATATGAACCGCGCGCTGCTGCGCTTCGGCATCAAGCGGCTAAATAGCTCGAACCGTGCCTGCTTCAAGGCGATTAAAGAGCATTATTTTAAAAAGCACTTCGAATTTGACGATATCAGCTACACGATCGCGCCGCTAATCAACTGCACGGGGCGGATGGACGATGCGACGATGTCGTATAACTTCCTATGCGCTAAAAATATCAGAGAGGCAAACCACTACCTAGAGACGATAAATTCCATCAACAACTCGCGCAAAGAGGAGGAAAAAAACCTCTACGACGAGATCGTAAAAAGCGTCGATCCTAGCGACAACGTCATCGTCGTATGGGGTCCGCAGTGGCACGAAGGCATCATCGGCATCGTCGCAAGCCGCCTAAGCAAGACTTACAAAAAGCCCGCGATCGTCTTTAGCGTAAGCGACTCGCGCGCCAAAGGAAGCGCGCGCAGCATCGGTAAATTTGACATTTTAGAGCTGATCTCCTCTCAAAGCGAAATTTTAACGACCTTCGGCGGACACAAGGGCGCTGCAGGCGTGGGGATCGATCCTGCGCTACTTCAGGAGTTTAAGCGCCGCGTAAATGAGCGTATAACGCCTAAGGATCTGAGCGATTTTAGCGCGCAAGACGATCTGCTAGGCGAGCTGGACGCGTCGCAGATAGATTTCGAGCTGCTTGAAATTTTGGAATTTTACGAGCCGTACGGGCAGAAAAATCCGCGCCCGCTCTTTTGTATCAAAGGCGCGCGCGCCCGCAATATTAGGGAGATCGGCAAGGAGGGCAAGCATATCAAAATGGCGCTTGACAAAAACGGCAGCAGCGTCGAGGCGCTGTTTTTCAACTACGACTTTTTGCCGCGCGCAGGCGAGCGGGTGGACGCGATCTTTACGATTAGCAAAAACAACTTCCGCGGCACGATCACGCCCGAGCTAATCATCAAGGAGCTAACCCCGAGCGAAAGCTAAATTTTAAAATTTAGGCCGGCTTGGCGTGCATTTCGCGCCTGACACGGCCTTTAAATTTAACTCTCGATCTATGAGCTAGGCGCACATTGCGCACTCGGCGGGTTTGCCCTACTACAGCGCCCATCTGCTCGACTAGCTTGGCGCGTATTTGCATGCTAGGCGCAACTTTGAAATTTAACGCGCGAGCTATGGATTTGACTTGCGATGCGAGCTCAAGCGTGCGATTTCGGGGCTAGACACAGCGCGCAAACGCGATGTGTTATTTTCAGCTCCCGCACGGTTTGCAAAACAGACAAAATTTTTGGGCGCGGTAAAAGTAAAATTTAAACGTTTCTAAATTTTAAAATTTTTCGAGGGCGAGCGGGAACAGTCTGAAACGGATAAAGCGACCCTGTAAATGGAATTTCGGATAAAAATTTTATGAAGCGGCGGGCGGGCTAAATTTTAAAATTTGACCCGCCCTAAACTCAGAGGCTAAAAAACCACTACTAAAAACCACTTAAACGGCATAGGAGCGGAGATCGCGTGCGGCAAGCCCGCAGGCATTACGATGCTTTGCCCCGCTTTTACGCGGTGTTTCTGCCCGTCGATCGTGAAATCGCCCTCGCCCTCAAGCACGTAAACGAACGCGTCGCCGTCGGATTTGTGCGAGCTGATCTCCTCGCCGCCGTCGAAGGCGAAAAGCGTCATATTCAGCGCAGGATTTTGCGCGAGGGTGCGCGAAATCACCTTATGAGGGGCCACTTCGACTAGCGAAGCAAGCTCTACGGCCTTAGCGGCGTCGATATTTTTGATGTGTTGCATAAGCTCTCCTTGAAATGAAATTTAATCGATTTTAGCTAAAATTTAGTAAGTCCGCTTTGATGATTATCAATCCGGATCCGCGCTGAAAGGATTTTTCAGAAAGATCGGAACGAAATTTATCAGATATAGCGCGACCGCGGCGATGAAAAGCGCCGAGGGGATCATCACGTATAAAACAAAGCTCTCGCCCGCAAAAACGGCTCTTAAAGCCCCCGCGAGTAGAGCCAAAACGAGCGCCGCGCGGCTTAGACGCGGGAAGTTTAGCGGCGAAATTCCGCTGTGGCGCTGGCCTGCGATCATTCCTACAAAAAGTATCGCTCCGTAGATATAGCAGATCGCGATGACGTGCAGCGGTGCGGCAGAGTACCCCCCGCGGATCAGCGCCGCGCCCAGCCACAGGTATCCCGCCGCGCACGCAGCCTGCAACGCATAGTAAAACGCCATATAGTGGCGGCTTAGAATTTCGGCGTAGTGCAGTTCGCGAAGCTTCGCCAAAAACAAAAACCCGATGCCAAGCGCGATAAATCCGCATACCGCCTCGCTTAAAAAGGGCGTCGCGAGCGCCAAAGCGAAAGCAAGGAAAGCGGCTAAATTTTTGTAGATAAAATTTGGAATAAAAACGGCGTCGCTTAGCCCCGCCTCCCTTAACGCTTCGTTGCCGATGACGACGCTTATGCGGTAGCTTACGACGGCGATTGCCGCGACGTTGATATGCACGAAGCTAAGCAAAAACTTCTCATCCCCGCTTATGCCATAGGCCGCAGAGCAGGCGCAAAACGCCGCAAGGACTGATAGGATGCTAAAATTATTCGAGTTTTTATCCAGCCACAAAAGCCATGCCGCAAAGATGAAAAATACCGCCCAAAACAGCCCCGTAATC
Source organism: uncultured Campylobacter sp. (assembly GCA_963522285.1). GTDB lineage: Bacteria > Campylobacterota > Campylobacteria > Campylobacterales > Campylobacteraceae > Campylobacter_B. The sequence goes on along the minus strand of CAUQWV010000008.1, from coordinate 16,253 downwards.
GCAGCCGCAAGCCGTAAATTTAAAAAACTCGCGATAAAAGCCGCGATCAGGCAGGCGGCAAAGGCGAGCGAGACGGGCTTTAGCGAGCCCTCGAAGTTCGTCCAATCGGGCAGCGCGGTAAGCAAAAACGCTGCGTAGATGCACGAAGGCGCCAAAAACAGAAAGTAAAACTTATGAGCGGCGACGTAATCGATCGCCAGCGCATCGGGCGCTAAAAAGCTAAACGCGCCCAGCGCCGCAAAAAAGCAGGCGCAAAGAACGAAGGCGCGCATCGGATGGGAGAAAAAATTCCTCGCGCGCTCGTCTTTAAATTTAGGCGCGTAAAAGCCTAGCCGCTGCGCCGGGCACGGCTCGGAATTTTTGAGCTCCTGCGGCGAAACGGGCTCGGTTCGGTCTTGCGTGGAATTAGCTTCGGAATTCCGATCAGAATTTTTAACGCTTTGCGAGAAGTTTTGAACAGAATTTGGATCGGCGCTTCCGCCGTTTTGTGAGAAATCCCACGCGAAATTTTGATTTTTAAAGCTTTGCGCGCGGGCGGGTTTGGAGTTTTGACTTTGATCGGAGCTTTTAACGCTTTGCAAGAAGCTTAGCGGTAAATTCCGTTCGGAATTTTTAATGCTCTGCGAAAAACTCGCCTCGGAATTTGGCTCGCTACCTAGCCCACTTGCATCGCAAAACAGCGAGCGGTAGGCGCTAAAAACGGCTTTTTGAGCGCTGAACTGCGCGCTCAATCCGCACGCATCAAAACCACAACGCGGAAAGGTGTCTCGGTTCGCGCCAAATTTGCAGTACAAATGAACGCCCCGCTTCGTGCCAACGCGCCGTAAGCAAACGCCTGCATTGAAGTTGCGCTGCGAGCGGACGCTTATACTAGATTGCAAACGACCGTTCGTGCTATAGCTGCGTCGCAAACGAACGCTCGCGCTAGGATCGCGGCGTGAGTGGACATCTCGGTTCGCGTCAACGCGCCGTAAGCAAGCGCCTACGCTAGAGCTATACCGCAAGTAAGTACTCGCGCTAGAGCCGCAGTATGTATCGCTGCTAAATTTCGTCGAATTTTGTGCTACAAAACCGCAGCACACTGCACCGTTCAAGAGCACGCTCACGCTATAATCGCAGTTCACACGGCTGCGTAGCTCGTATTTTGGTGCGATAAAACCACGGCGCCAGGCGTCCTGCGAAAGGCTATAACCGCTTGCACTAAGATCGCAGCATCCAATGTCCCGAAAGAGCCTGCCTATGCAAGCAACGAAATCATAACATTTAGCATCTCGCAAGAGCCTATGTCCGCCCGCACCGACATCGCGACATTTAGTACTTTGTAAAAGCCCATGCCTGCGTGCGCCTAAATCGCAGTATTCGGCGCTCCGCAATAGTCCGCGTCCGTACGCGTCCGGATCGCGATGCACGCCAAAGCCCTGCTTGCTCGCACCTAGACCGCAACGTAAGTTTAAATTTCGTGCGGAGCCTTCCTGTTTGCGCGGATTAAAGATAAAATTTCTACTCATAATAGCTCACTCCCCTAAACTGCTCGCTTACCACGCGCTCTTCGTACCGCTCGTCGCGCGCGCTTAGCGGCTCGTCCAGGCTCACGACGCGCCTAAGCCCCATCCCTTTGGGCTCGAGCTCGATGATCTCGTGGCTTAGGCGTGCGGCTTCGAAGCGGTCGTGGGTCACCAAAAGGCAGGCAAGCCCCTCGCGTTCGATCTTTGAGACCAAAATTTCGATCAGCGTGCCGCGCAGATCGCGATCCAGACCTACAAACGGCTCATCAAGCAGCGCCAGATCGCAGCCGCTAAGGATCGTGCGCAAAAACGCCGTGCGCTTTTGCATGCCGCCGCTTAGCTCGCGCGGGAATTTATTCAGATCGCTCGGGCTTAGCCCGATCTTTGCGGCGAGGGTGTAAATTTCGCTCACACCCGCGGGACTAAAAATTTCGATATTTTTAAGCGCCGTGAGGCTTGGTAGCAGGCGGTTTTCTTGAAACAAAAAGCTGATTTTTTTAAAGCCGTTTTCGATCTGCCCGCTTTTTTTATCCTCCAGCCCGCAGACCAGCCGCAAAAGCGAGGTCTTGCCGCAGCCGCTGGGGCCAAAAAGCGTCTTTACTTCGCCCGAGCGCAGCCGCAGCGAAAAATCTGAAATTATAACGTCGCGCAGAATTTCATAGCGCAGATTTGAAATTTTTAGCATCATCTGCTCCACGGCATCAGTAAAATTTGAAGCGGCTTGGTCACGAGATAATCGAAAAGCGCCGTAAAGGCTATGACTAGGCACACATACGCCATGACCTCGACCGTATCGATATTTACGCGCGCTTCGGCTATCTTTGCGCCGATGCCGTCGTTCGCGCCTAAAAGCTCCGCCATCACAAGCACCTTCGCGCCATTGCTGACCGCAACGTAGATCGCAGGGAGCAGCCGCTCGATTAGGTGCGGCGCGTAGAGGTAGCGCAGCTTTTTTAAAATTGAGCTTTTGTAGCTGTCGAAAAGCTCGGTGTATTCGGCGCTCACGCTAGCCATCGCCTGCACCGCGGACGCAAAGGTCATCGGCGCGACGACGATAACGACGGTAAAAAGCACGCTTATATCGCCGAAATGAAACCAAAATATCGCAAGCACGATCCAAACGATGGGCGGCGTCGATAGAAGCACGGTAATTAGCGGGTTTAAAAAGGCTCTCAGGCTTTTGAAATACCCCGCCGCAAGCCCGATGCAAATCCCCGCAAAAAGCGCGAGAAAGGTGCCTACAAGCGCGCGCTTAAGCGACAGGGCTAGATCGTTTGCGGCGAAATTTTTTAAAATTTCGCACGCCTTAGAAAAAACAGTCGCGGGTTCTGGCAGAATGAGCGGCCCGTAAGCCTCGCTCGCCACCTGCCAAACGGCTATAAAAAAGCACACCGCCCCTAGGCTCGCAAAGCCGCCCCATAGATAGTCTATGACGTAAAATACGGGGTTTTGAGCTTTGCGAATTTTATCGATTTTTAGCATAGAAAAAACTCGTCCTTAGGCATCGCGCCGCCAATGAGCTTGGGGTTAAATTCCATCAAAATTTCATAAAATTTCAAAAGCTCGTCCTTAATCTCGCTAGGCTTTTTGACGCACAAATTCGACGTATCGATGCTCATGAATATCGCAGGCGGCGGCGCGGGAAAGAAATTTGTCCCGATCGCCGCGGCGCTTTGTTTGTTTGCTTTGATCCACGCAAGCGCGTCTGTCAGATCGGCATTTAAAATTTCAAAATCCGCCTTTTTCGCGACGTAAAAATCGGTATCTGCGATGATGCCCGCTTGCGGGATTATGGGCTTTACCGAAAACACCTGCGCCCACATATCGCTTAAATTTGCCCCTCGCTGCACGGCTATGCCCGATACTTTGCCCTTTAAGATCATGGCGCTTGCTAGCGGCTCCACCGTGATCGCGACGTCGTAGTCTTTGGCCAAAAACAGCTGCGCGCTCTCTGCGGGGCTGGCGGTGTAGTCGATGTTTAGCCCGCTAATGCCCTGCTTTTTCGCTATGGCTCGCACGATGATGTCTAGCATGTCGTTTTTAAAAGGCATTACGATCTTTTTGCCTTTCAGCTGCGCAAATTCCGTTATCTTCTCGCCCTTACTCATCACGAAATTTAGCCCCTCGGTGAGGATATTTACCATACCGATCTTGCGCCCTTGATTTGCGAGGTTCACCCCCACGTTGCTGGGGCTCATCATGACCTTGTACTCGCCGTTTGCCACGCCCGCGCGCAGCTGATCGGGATCGCGCCAAAGCTCAAGCTTCGCGTCGTATTTTTTGCCGATCTGCCCCTGCATGCACGCAACGCCGATGATGAGGCTAGGCATCGCAGGCGCGCCGTAGATAGTGAAGGCTTCCTTCGCAAAAAGAGGGCTAGCAAGCCCGCTAGCCGCCAACGCAGACGTTAGTTTTAAGAAATTTCTTCTTTGCATCTTTTCCTCTTTTCATTCCTGCCAAACGGCAAGATTTTGATAATCGATGTGCAATTATATCAAAAATAGGAGTGATTCGGTTTGATTAAGCTCAATAGTCCACTTTAAATTTTAATGCGCTAAAATTTTAAACGTCCCGCAGCGGTAAAATTTTATGCTAAAATGGAGAAAATTTCAATTCAAGGATATAAAATGAGAAGCGACATCATCAAAAAAGGCTATACGCGCGCGCCGCACAGAAGCTTGTTAAGAGCGACTGGGCTAAAGGACGAGGACTTTGAAAAGCCATTTATCGGCGTGGCAAACAGCTTCATCGAGATCATCCCGGGGCACTTTTTTCTCAACAAATACTCCGAAATTTTAAAAGACGAGATCCGCAAAAACGGCTGCGTGCCGTTTGAGTTTAACTGTATCGGCGTGGACGACGGCATCGCGATGGGACACGCCGGGATGCTTTATAGCCTACCTAGCCGCGAGCTGATCGCAAACTCCATAGAAACGGTGATGAACGCGCATGCCCTAGACGCGCTCGTGTGCATGCCAAACTGCGATAAAATCGTGCCCGGCATGGTGATGGGTGCGCTTCGCGTGAACGTGCCGACGGTTTTCGTCAGCGGCGGCCCGATGAAAAAGGGCTACACCAAAAAAGGCGAGCCGATCGACCTATCCACGGCGTTTGAGGCGGTGGGTAAATTTGAAACCAAAGAGATCAGCGCCGAGGAGCTAAAAGAAATCGAGTGCGCCGCCTGTCCGAGCGGAGGCAGCTGCTCGGGGATGTTTACGGCAAACTCGATGAATACGCTGTGCGAAGCGATGGGAATCGCGCTAAAAGGCAACGGCACCGTGCCCGCTCTTACGCCCGAGCGCGAGGAGCTCATCCGCGAGGCTGGACATCGCATCTGTCAAATCGCGCTGGATGAAAAATACAAAATCCGCAACATCGTGAACGAAAAATCGATCCAAAACGCCCTAGTTGTCGATATGGCGATGGGCGGTAGCAGCAACACCGTGCTGCACATCCTAGCTATCGCGCGCGAAGCGGGGATAAATTTACAGATCGCGGGGCTCAACGAGATCAGCCGCAAGATCGCGCACATCGCCAAAATCAGCCCAAGCCTGCCAAACGTGCATATGGAGGACATAGACCGTGCGGGCGGCTTAAGCGCCGTGATAAATGAAATTTCGCGCCGCGACAACGGGCTACTTGGTCTAGACTCGCTAACGGTAAGCGGCGAAAGCCTAGGCGAGCGCGTCGGAGCTAGCGCCATAAAAGACGAATCGGTCATCCGCAAGGTCGAAAATGCCTATTCGCAGGTCGGCGGGCTGGCAATTTTGTTTGGAAATTTAGCCGAACAGGGCTGCGTCATCAAGACCGCGGGCATCATCGGCGAGCGCAAATTTAGTGGCAAGGCGGTCTGCTTTAACAGCCAAGACGAGGCGATAGAGGGCATCTCAAGCGGCAAGGTAAACAAAGGCGACGTAGTCGTCATCCGCTACGAAGGGCCGCGCGGAGGCCCGGGTATGCAGGAGATGCTAAGCCCTACGAGCCTAATCATGGGGCGAGGGTTGGGCGCGGACGTGGCGCTGATCACGGACGGTAGGTTTAGCGGTGCGACGAGGGGGCTAAGCGTCGGGCACGTGAGCCCCGAAGCTGCAGAGGGCGGCATGATCGGACTGCTAGAGGACGGCGACATCATCGATATCGACGTGGATACGTACGCGATCAACGTGCGCCTAAGCGAGGAGGAGATCGCTGAGCGAAGGGCTAAATTTAAGCCGATCGAAAAACCGCTGCCGTACCGCTGGCTGCGAATGTATCGCAAGCTGGTAACGAATGCTAGCAACGGAGCGATTTTGGAGGCATAGAAATTTAAAATCGGTAGGTATCGTAGTTTTAAAAATTTAAATAAGGAATGATTTTTTGTTTGAGAGAAATTTTACCCATAAGGATTTAGAGCAAGTAGAGACTGAAATAAAAAATATGTATGTAGTGCTTACTAATATCTATAAAAACAAGTCGTGTATTTGGAAAATTAGCAGAACTCTTGACAAATTAAAAAATTCAAATTTTTCTAGTACGGAAAAATATATAATAGCTATATTTAAATCTGAATATGCCAAGCGCATGAATAGAACCAATGAAGCCATCAATTTTCTACAAAAATTTACAAAAAGAAAAGATTTTAAAATTTTATCTAATACAGCTCGCGATCTTATTGATGAAATAGAACGACATTTACTGATTTTAGAACAAAAAGATATTTATTATACAAATAAAATTATGTTTAGAGGCATTATCATAAAATATATTAAATCTATTAGAATATTAAAAATACAAAAAGAAATTGTTAAAAAATCAATAAAAACTATAGATATTGAGGATAAAAAGAAACTTTATATAAAATTTCTTAAAAACGAGAGTGAAATATATAGAATTTATAATAATTTACCGGATAAATTTATCAAAGACAAAAAAACATATATAAGCCATGTTTCAAATTCTATGTTAAGCGACGCAAAAGAAATCATAGCAAAAGGTATAAAATATAAAATATTTTCTGTATTAAATTTTGTAGTTTTTGGAGCGCTTCTTTGCATACCATATTTTTTAGAGTTAAGAAGAGTGCCGGAAATTTCTATAGGCAGCATACCTATATCCTTAGTTGCAGTTTTTGCTATTGCTGTATTTTTGACTTTATATTTTTGTATTCTTGTATTCTTACAAAATTACTTTTTATTTAGATGCTGGTACGAAAGTAAAAATAAAATCAAATACTGTTTTATAGGAGTAGATTTTGTTGCAATACTACTAATGGCCCTTTTTCCACTAATTTATTACATATTAAATTTATCGTATTCTTCACATAGATGTCTTAATGATATAGGCTGTTTATTTGGAAGATGTCTAGGTTTGCATGCAGTATTACTAGTATACTTTTTTTGTAAATTTTGGTGGGATAATAAAGATGAATTGAGCAATATTTTTCTAGCTGCTTTTTTAATATTTATTTCCGATTTACTAATATTGCTAGCTATTTATTTTAACTATGCAGATGAATATATTCTTGTAGTAGCTTTTATGGCGATTCTTTCTTTTTTAATAAGACTTCTTCAAATTGGTAGACAATTCGCATACAGAGTTCTTTTATTTGTATTATCTTTTATGGCTTTAGTATTTTTGTTATTTGCTAGTGGTTTTTTTGTTAGAGCTGTGGGTCTAGCGAATTACCAAACCGACTTTGATATCAAAAAAGAAAATATACCGGAATACGTAAATTTAGAAAATATCAATAAATACAAAAATAAGCCGGATGAAGACATAAATTTTATAAAATATACTTGCATATCTAACGAAATGCCAAGTTCGACGGTAAAATTTAAAAACATCCTCGTAAAAGTAAAATCGGACGGCAGATATTGGCTAGAAGTAGTAGCAAAAAATAAAAATAAAATAGATGATTATAGATTTTGGATTTCGGAGAAAAATGTTATAAATTAAATAAAATACTGTTAAAATTTGATGCTAATTTTTACGTAACATCAAATTTTAACTATAGCTTCAAATTTATCTAGTTCGCCAGCTCAAAAATCTCTTTGATATTTTCCTTACGTGTATAGCTTATCTTTGCGCCAGTTTGCCGCGTAGGCATATACTAAATTTAGGCCTAGTTTAACGTCTCACCTTTGATGCCGACGATTTTTATGGCAAACGAGGTCAAATTTCGCCTACCCGCGAGTAAAGTCTACGTATTTCGGGTGATCGCAGGCAGTTTGCTAGCAGGCCTTGTCGCACATCTGCACTTAGTCACAGAGCCTGCTTGATTTTTTCGCTGGGCTGCCGTATTTCTCACTACATACGTGGCTCTTGCTGTGTTTATGGTGCTTGACATCTACACCTCGATCAAACAATCAAGTCCACTAAGTCGCATATAAACAAACCACATTGCCATTAAGTTTTAAATTCTAAATTTTACAAATCCCTCGGATCGGCGATCTTGCCTGCGACGGCGCTAGCTGCGGCGACGGCGGAGTTTGCCAGATATACTTCGCTCGTTCTATCGCCCATGCGGCCGACGAAATTTCGATTGGTCGTGCTTACGCAGCGCTCGCCCACGCCCAAAATCCCCATATATCCGCCCAAGCACGCGCCGCAGGTCGGGTTACTCACGACTGCGCCCGCTTCTACGAAAATATCCCACAGCCCCTCTTTTTGCGCGGCCAGAGCGATCTTTTGCGTCGCAGGCGTGATGATGAGGCGGGTTTTGCGCGCGACCTTGCGACCTTTTAAAATTTGCGCGGCGATCCGCAGATCGGAGAGCCTGCCGTTGGTACAGCTGCCGATAAAGACCTGATCGACGGCGATATCATCGCGCACCGCCTCGCGCACGCTCTTGCCGTTGCTAGGCAGGAACGGATACGCAATCACCGGATAGAGCTTGCTTACGTCGATCTGTAAAATTTGCTCATAATTCGCGCCCTCGTCGGAGTAGTGAAATTTCGGCTCGGCGCGCAAGCTTTTATCCGCCAAAAATTCCTTCGTGATCTCATCGACCGCGACGATACCGCTCTTGCCGCCCGCTTCGATTGCCATATTGCAAAGCGAAAATCTGCTATCCATATCCAGATGCTTAAGCGCGTCGCCGCAGAACTCCAAGGCCTTATAGCGCGCGCCGTCCACGCCGATGAGGCGGATCACTTCTAGGATCAGATCCTTGCCGTAGATGTGCGGCGCGGGCTTGCCGTGAAAAATTACTTTGATCGTAGGCGGTACTTTGAACCAATTCTTGCCCGTTATCATCGCATAGGCTAGATCGGTGCTGCCCATACCCGTCGCAAATGCCCCCAGCGCGCCGTGGGTACAGGTGTGGCTGTCCGCGCCGATGATGACGTCGCCGGGCACTACGAGCCCCTTTTCAGGCATCAGCGCGTGCTCGATACCCATATCCTTTTCGTCGAAGTAGTTTTTCAAATCATGCTTGTAAGCAAACTCGCGTGAAATTTTAGCTTGGTTTGCGCTTAAAATATCCTTCGTAGGGATATAGTGATCCATCACGATCGCAAAGCCGTCCGGGTTGGCGAGCTTTTTCGCGCCACTAAGCTCAAACTGCTTGATCGAAATCGGCGTCGTGATATCGTTGCCGATGACCATATCTATGGCGCTTTCGATGATCTGCCCCGCAAAAACCGCCTCGCCCGCGTGCTCGCTAAAAATTTTCTCCGTGATCGTCTGCTTCATAAAATCTCCTTGGTGTCGGTTAAATTTGCGCGATTTTAGCTAAAAAATCATAAATTTTTGCAATTTTATGTATAATTGAGCCGCAAGGAGCGAGACGATGGAAATTTTAGATATTTTTGCAAACCGCAGAAGCGTAAGGAAATATACGGATACGCCGCTTGAGGACGAGGCGCTGGATAAAATTTTAAAAGCGGGCCTGCTTGCGCCGTCGGGGCATGCACGCCGCCCGTGGGAGTTCATCCTCGTGCGCGACAAGCGGATGCTTGAGCGACTAAGCGGATGTCGCAGCAGCGGAGCGGATATGCTAAAACAGGCTGCAGCCGCGATCGTCGTGATCGCAGATGAGCAGAAGCAGGACGTCTGGATCGAGGACTGCTCGGTAGCGCTAGGCTACATGCACCTTGCCGCAAGCGCGCTAAATCTCGGCAGCTGCTGGGTGCAGGTAAGGCTGCGCGCCGCTGCGGACGGACGCAACTGCGAGGAGTTTTTGCGCGAGGCGCTGGGCTTTCCGCCAAATTTCAAAGCAGAAGCGATATTAGCCCTCGGCATACCGCAGCGCAGCCCGAGCCCGCACGATCTGCAGAAGCTAAATTTAAGCAAAATCCACAAAGAGAAATTTTAACGCGTATGAAGTATCAAAATTTAATTCAAATTTACGAGTATCTACGCGCCAAACGCTTCCTTTCGCACATTAAGCGCGTAGGAGATAACCTTTTTAAAGTCTGCTTTGACGGCAACGAGACGCTGTTTTTCGATATGAATAAATCAGGCTGCAATATCCACGAAAATGACGCTTTTACCGAAGGTAAGGTTTACGCGGCGCCCTTTGATGTGCTACTTGCCAAGCGCTTCGTAAAATCACGCATCACCTCCGTTAGCGTGCCAGAAAATAATAGAATTCTATGCCTTAGCGTAAGCCAAAACGCAAGCTATAAAACCCAAAGCTCAAATATCTACTTCGAATTTACCGGGCGATTTACCAACGTAATAATCACCGATGAAAACGATGTGATTTTAGAAGCACTGCGGCACTTCGAGACGGAATTTAGACAGATCAAGGTAGGAAGAAAACTCCGTCATCTACCGCCTGCAAATATTAAAGAAGCCCCCGTGCCAAAAATTTCGGACTTTAGAGCATTTTTTCGCGCGGAATTTAACGCGCTAAATGCGGATCGCTTAAACTCGCTCAAATCCGCAAAAATCACGGCGCTAAATAAAAAGCTAGACTCGGTGCGTGAGGCTTTAGGCTCTTTGCAAAGCAGCGCTGAACTACTACGAAGCGCCGAGCTTTTAGGTGCGAAAGCTGCCTTGCTAAAAGAAAATATCTATAAAATTCCAACCAGTGCGCGAGAATTTACACTGCAAAAAGGAGACGCCGAAGCGATAGAATTTAAGCTGCAAAAGCCTGCAAGTGCCACTTTGGGCGAGCTTTACTCTGAGGCAAAGCGTATGCGCCAAAAGGCTGCTAATATCCATATCGAAGAGCAAAATTTAAAGGAGAAACTCGCGTTTTATGAGAATTTAAAATCGCTCGTCCTTGCCGCACAGGACGCACACGAGATCGAAATTCTAATGCCTAAGCGCACGCAAATTAGGCAAAAAAGCAAGGAAAAAAATAGCGAATACGTGGCGAACTTTTATCTCGGGGATTTTAAAATCAGCGTCGGTAAAAACGAAAAAGGCAATGAGTTCTTACTAAAAAATAGCTCCAAATCCGACTATTGGTTTCATCTTAAGGACATTCCAAGCGCACACGTCATCGTAAAGACAAATAAGCAAAGTCTAAGCGAAGAGGTGGTCGAATTTGCTGCTAAAATTTGTGTGAGCTTCAGTGTAAGCGGCAGCGGAAAATATCTCGTCGATTACACCAAACGTCAAAATGTCAAAATCAACGAAGGCGCTTTCGTAAACTACGTAAATTTTAAAACAATCAGCGTTTTAAAGCCGTAATAAGCGAGCTTGCAGTATAATTGCTCAAAATAAATTCCAAGGAAATTCTATGAAGCAAAGAATAATCACGGCAAGCATTTTACTCGCCGTGTTTTTGGCTCTAATTCTCATAAACGCCAGGTGGCTAAATTTCGCCGTATTTGCGCTGATACTCGTACTTGCGTTTTTTGAAAGCCTCAAGTTATGGGGTCTGGAGGAAACTAGCAAAAAGTGGCTCGCGCTAGCAATCGCGTTTTTTGCGCTGCTACCATTTACGCAGACCGATGAGCCTTTCGTCTCAGCACTAAAAGTTAGCATCCTAATGATCCTATGCGTCGCCTCTGTCGTGGCCTTTACCAAGGGCCCTAGCCTAAAGATCACGCTTCCTTTTATCTATCCCGTTGCGCCGATATTTTTTATGTGGGCGGCTTATGATGATTTCGGGGAAGTTTTTCACTTCGTTTGGCTGATCTTTATTATCGTAGCTAGCGATAGCGGCGCATATTTTATAGGCAGGGCCTTCGGCAAAACCCCGCTAAGCGCTAGCTCGCCAAATAAAACCGTAGAAGGCGTGTTAGGCGGATTAGCGCTCGCGCTTATAGTTAGCCTCATTTATGCGCGCATCTTTACCAATATGCCGCCGCTTGAAATTTTAGGCAAAACTATCATCATAGCAATTTTTGGCGTGTTTGGCGATCTGTTTGAAAGCTACCTAAAACGCGCGGCGGGTCTTAAAGACAGCGGCGCGCTCTTTCCCGGACACGGCGGGATCTTAGACCGCATCGACGGCTATATGTTCGGCGCAATCGCGATGGCGATAGTCTATTCATGGTAGTTTTAGGCTCCACGGGCTCTATCGGCACAAACACCCTAGACGTAGCCGCGCGCAGCGGCAGTATGATCGAAGCGCTTAGCTGCGGGCGCAATATCAAGCTTTTAAACGAACAGATCGCAAAATTTCGCCCAAAGCTCGTCTGTATCGCGGACGCGCAGCAAAAAAGTGAGGTAGATCACGAGCGCGTATTTTGCGGCGCGGATGGAATTTTGCAGATGCTTGCGGAGTGCAAAAGCACGACCGTAGTAAATGCTCTCGTAGGCTTTGCGGGCATGATGCCCAGCCTAAAAACCCAAGAGCTCGGAAAGAGGCTCTGTTTAGCTAACAAAGAAAGTCTCGTCGTCGGCGGGAAATTTCTACAAACGGATAAAATTTACCCGATCGACAGCGAACATTTCGGACTGAAATTTTTACTTAGCAACGCCAAAATCCCCGTTTCGCGCCTAATCATCACGGCTAGCGGCGGCGCGTTTTATGACGTGCCGCTAACGCAGCTGGGTTCGCTCACGCCGCAAAACGCCCTCAAGCACCCCAACTGGAAGATGGGCGCAAAGATCACGATCGACAGCGCCACGATGGCGAATAAGCTCTTTGAGGTGATCGAGGCGTTTTGGCTCTACGGCACGCGCGAGATCGATGCGCTTATCGAGCGCACCTCGCAGATCCACGCGCTAGTCGAATTTGCAGACGGCTCTACGACGGCGCATATTAGCAGGGCCGATATGCGACTAGCCATCGCGCACGCGATGTTTAGCGGCGACGTACGGGAGCAGATCACCGCGCCCGTGGATCTGTGCGCGCTGCGACCGATAGAGTTTAAGCCGATCGACGAGATGAAATTTCAAATTTTTACCCTTAAAGACGCGCTGTTAGCGAACCCCGATCTCGGCGTCGTCATCAACGCCGCAAACGAAGCGGGCGTAAATGCGTTTTTGCAGCAGCGGTGCCGCTTCACCGACATTGCGCGCGTCGTGCTAAAGTGCGCGGAGAAATTTAACTCGCCTAGCGTAACGGATGCGGATGCGCTTGCGGCGGTGGATGCGAGCGTGCGAGCGTATGCAAACGAGCTGTTGAAATTTGACGGCAAGCTTTAAGCCTAGCTTTGTCTGCTTAAATTTAGAGGTTAAATTTGAGCTATCTTGCCGCAAGCGGTGAAATTTAGGATCAAAAATTGTTAGACTTACAAACTATCGTAAATTTGGAAAAAGAGCGCCGCAAGCTGCTGCAAAACCGTATAAAATGGAAAATAATAAGCCTGCTTAAAGCTTGTGCGATATTTATCCCTGCGGTTTTCTTAATGAGATATATGGCTAGCCAAGAGGGTACACCTTTGGGGATGCCGTATCTTTTATTTGGTCTAAGCATAGCACTATATTTTACTTATAAGCTATTTTACGAGAAAACCTACAAAGTCAAAACGCGAGAATTCGCGCTGCAATACAAAGCCCTCTATATAATGCCATACATCGAAAGTCTAGGATACAAATACAATAGATTCGGCGCCGCAACCCAAGAGCAAGATATCCTGCAAAGCGGGCTCTTTAATCAATATGCAAATTCTGGCGGAGATGATTTGATATACGGAAACATAGACGGTGTGGACTTCAGCTTTTGCGATATCTGGATGTCTAAAGAGACTATAGATGATAGTTTTTTCACTTTGACTTATGAAAAGAAGGAAATGGAGATATTTCAAGGTCTTTTTTTCGCAGCCGATTTTCATAAAAAGATTAGATCCGACATTTTTATTCTTCCAAGAAAAATAAAGCTACTGCACGGCGTCTTGGAAAACGGTGCAAAATCTTGCAATATGGATAACGCGAAATTTAACAGATTTTTTGCGGTATATACAAAAGACGCGGTCGCCGCAGCGTATGTACTCACGCCCGTGCTGATGGAGAAAATTTTATTTTTGAAAACGCTTGCGAAATCAGAGATCGCGCTTAGTTTCAGAAAAAGCAAAATTTATATAAAAATCCCTCGTCTATACGATAGCTTTGAGCCCGATCTAAATAGACCGATACGCGGTGATAGGCTCGCGAGTAAGATACAAATCGATTTGGACGCGATGCTGCAAATCGTAAAAATTCTAAAGCTGAATGAAAAAATTTGGACGTCTTAGCCAGGCGCAAGGCGGAGAGGCAGGCGGGTGAAATATGACATGGTAAAGCAAGGCGAGCAGATGAAACGAGGCGGGGCGAAGCAAAGCGACTAGATAAAACAAAGCGGAGCAGAATAGGCTGCTGGGGCAAAACACGCGAACGCCGCGCAAGCGCGATAAAATTTCACGCGGGATTGCGAAATTTTAGTAGTGGGATAGAATTTTGCGCGTGGTTGCGGCAAGATCGTGAAATTTCGCGTAGAATTTCGACGGGGTTTTACGCCGCGGCGAAATCTTGTATAGAATTTCGGCGGAATTTTACGAAAAATTAAAATTTGCTTGCTATTGAGAGATTTTTTTGATATACTGCCGTTTCTTTTTGGCCCCGTAACTCAGTTGGTAGAGTGTCACCTTGACATGGTGGAAGTCGTTGGTTCGAGTCCAATCGGGACCACCATTTAAGCTATTTTCAAATTTTAACCGCTTCATTTTCGCGCATAACACTTATCTTAAATTTAGTTATTCCGACCCCTTTCATTTTTATTTTAGATATAATTTTTCCAAAATAATACGAGATCGATTAGCCGATCTATGAGGTAAATTCTATCGGCAACCGATTAAATTTAGAAAGGAGTATCGGCGCTATATGGGGCAGTATGTTATAAAAACATTAGACTATTGCGCAGAAAAGGGACTGCAGCTACAATGGGAAAAGGACTTTGCGATCTCCGTCAATACTCCAGGAAACAAAGTTACTATAAGGGCAAATAAAAGCGGACTTATATCTCTTGCCAGGCATTTGCTTACTTTAGTGCAAGATTCCGTGCCGAAACATTCGCATATACATCTAGATGAGTATAATTCGCTTGAGGAGGGCTCGGCGGAACTTATAAACCAAAAAAATACCGAGCGACAAAGATAAATTTTTATGCTAAAGGAAGGCGACAATGAGAGAGAAACACATTGTAGAGTTATTATCCTCCGCAATCGAAGGAGACGGGATCATATCCGTAGTATTTAAATTTTTCCATATAGATTGGGGATACACGCTAGAGGAGCTCGATCTAATTATAAATTTTGGTATAAAAAATGGCGATCTCCTTATAGAAGATATGCATGATGAAAACAAGCACTACGACAAAATAGATTGGCGGCTAGATAATGTGTATCAAGAGATCGTTATGGTAGATATTTACAAATATATGCCATTGCTATTTTCCAAACATCCGACGGTACCGGATCCTTATAAGCAGTTCATTACGGAATGAAATTTGCGTATGACAGCACGGATAAAACTATAAAATTTAAAGGATCGGACGGTATGGCGCAAAACGTTATGAATAAAGCAAAGCATAACGAAAAGGAGCAGCAAAATGCTAGATAGAATTGCCGCTTGTTTAACGGGCATAATGTGCTTCTTATATCTTATAAATTTTACGGTACATAAACATGTAAAGATAGGCGAGAAATATATTAAATTTGATGATGCGGGTATTTTATGGGTATTGCCCGCAATCGCATTTATAGTAATAGGTATTTCTGGCTTTTATTTTGCCTTCCGCTCTGAAAAGAACATAAAAAGATATCCGAAGTATATGTGGTGTAAGGACTGCTGTAAATTTTACATGTACGAGGATGTTAAAGATACGGATCAAATTTGCCCGGACTGCGGCAAAAAGCTTACGGAGTATAATGACGGCGACTACTGGAAAAGAAATGCCTCCGATCAAAGCGCTAAAACTCCGAAGATCAAAAAGCGTAAATTTAAAAAGAGGTGAAATTTGATTTGTTATAGAGGAATATATAAAAATGCTAAATAGAATTTTCGCATTAATCGGCTTTTTTGCTTTTTTCGCATGGGGACTAGCAGCCGCTTTATTGGGGAAAGTCGATATAAAACCCGGCTTTATGGCATCGGTAAAATTTGATAGCACATATCTGCGTATCATCATAGGAATTTTATGCTTTGCGGCGTGCACTTTCTTTTTATATCTCGCATTTCGCTCCGAAAAAAGCGTAAAGTATTATCCTAAATTTATGCGCTGCAAAGGGTGTTTTAAATTTTATAATTTCTCGGACGTTAAAGATAGGAGCGTTTGCCCTAAGTGCGGAGGCGAGCTGCAAGATTATGCCGAGATAGAAAAGTGGAATCAAATAGAAAAGAATAAAAAGCTTGAGAAATATTATAAATTTGAAAAAGAGTGGCTAAAGA
>CAUQWV010000007.1:0-125180 GCA_963522285.1 uncultured Campylobacter sp. | reverse complement strand
CCGCTCTTTAAGCTGGCTAAGCTTGCGGCACGGGTTTCTGCGAAGGATTTGGTATCGTCTTTTACCCTTCTTTTACCGCTAAATCTAAGATCTAAAGCTCTTCCGTTTGCATCTACCATACCGTAGGTCTCATACTCTATGGTAGCACCTTGCTGAACCCTGGTTTGTAGATGCGAAGGATCAGGAAGTAGTAATCGTCCGCTTCCTTGCTTATCAATCAGATGGATCGTGCTGGTATCTCCTACGTCGGTATTGCCGCTAATGTAAGCGGTGATCTTACCTCTCATATTGCTTAGATCGGTATTAGCCGTAGGATCTGTAAGCGTAATCATAGAATCGCCGTCTTTAATGGTAGGAGGCATAAAGATATTAATATCGTCAAACCCTCCGATATTTCTAGCTGTTATAGAGTTAGGAGCTGCTGGATTGGTAGTATCTTTACCTACGTTTAGAGTGCTTCCCGCTCCGCCGGTGATATCTCCGATATTATTGCCGCCGGTTAAATTTACGGTAGAGCCATTGCCACCGTTGATATTTAAGCCGTTGAAATTCGTAGGACTGTTTGGATCTTCGTTAACTACGTTTATTACAGGATTAGGGATCGGATTGTATCTATTGATCTCATCGTTTCCAAACTCGCCGCCGGTGATATTTCTAGACGTAAGCTTGCTTCCTTGAATCAAGATAGATTGATCATCGCTGCTCTTAATTAAGCCTTTTAGCATTATATCGTAGGTGGTAGAATTTCTAAGCGTAAACTCCTTTGTTGTTTGCTTAGCCTTCTCGGTGAAGCCTGTAAAGGTATTGCCCGCATTGCGGATAAGGTGATACTCCTTACCCTCCTCGATATTTAAAGAACCGTAGCTATCGTTACTTGGATCGTAGTCTATTCCGTTTAGTTGGAACTTAGCGTTATTGATATCGGTATTGCCAGTAGTGGTTAAATTTAAAGCTGCGGCATCTGCGCTACCGTTAGCGTTTGAAATTCCATCAAAGTTTAATACGTTTAGATTTGCTATATCGCCTGCGGTTTTTTGAGTAGAGGCGTTATATACGTTTAGGCTATTGTTAGCTCCGCTTGTATTAGATAGACCATAGATCGTTCCTCCTACGCTTCCGCTATGGAAATTTACGCTGTTGCCGCTACCGCTAGTGGCATCTGCAGCGTAGACGTTACCGTCGACTCTAGCTGTACCTTTTAAATTTACTGCGTTATTAGTTGCGGAGCCGCTAGCTTTTGCTCCTTTTACGTCGCCGGTAACTTTGCCGTCGTTTAGAGTTATGGTGTTGCTATCTGCATTACCATTTGCCGCTTCGCCGCCGTAAGCGTTTCCGTTAATAACGGTATCGTTTGTAGTTACGGTATTATCGTGAACGTTTCCGTTTAAGGCATAACCTGCGCTTACGTTTCCGTTTACCACTGCACCTTTTGAGCTATCTTCAAAGCTTAGCTCATTGTGGTGAACCTCTTGGGTTCCGCTATCGCCGTAGCCGGCATTTACGTTACCGAAATTTGTTCCGCCCTTAACTACCGTCTTATTGTTATAGATGGTATTTGGAGTTACGCTGTCTTTGACATCAGCTCTACCGGAGCTTATATTCTTACCGTTTAGATCTCCTGCGCTTTGAGATACGTTTACGGTGTTATTTTTATTACCGAATAGCTTATGAGCTCCTACTTGGGCTGCATTATTAGCTTGGTTCTTGGTTAGCTCTGTGCTATCGAAGCCGTTATCTATCCAATCATCCGTAATGGTACCCTTTCTATATACGAGCTCTTTGTCTGCGTTTTGTTTACGGAAGGTTTCACCGTCATATTGGTAGTGATCTTTATCGGTAATGGTATAGACCTGATCTTTTTGGGTGCTTCTGTCTTGGAAATTTATAGTACCGTTATCCTTGCTGATTAACTTATAGTCTTTGTTATCATCAAGGTTGTTGGTATTTACATTAACATTCGTCTGGCTAAGATCGGTAATAGTACTTCCGGTAAGCTTAAGTGCGGGATCGCTTCCGTTGTAGTTGTTAGGGAGGTTGAAATCGATCTTCTTAAAGCCTGCGATGTTTTCTGCTTCTATACTTCCAGGGGTCATAGAGCCGTCATCTTTACCTATCTTTAAAGTATCGTCGTCATCGCCTGTAATAGTTCCTATATTATTACCCTCTACTAGAGTAACGGTTGCTTTTATAGGTTTAGCAGGATCGGTATTTACCGTATTTATTTTAAGTCCGTTAAAGTTCTTGTTTTCGCCGGCTTTACCTACGTTGATTATAGTACCTGCGCTAAGATCGGGATCATATTTTAAGACCTCTTCGCTATCGAAGTTTTTATCGGATGAGATATTGCGTTTAGTATCTTTTACACCTTGAATAAATATGGAGTGGTTATCCGTGCTCTTTAACATACCCTTTAAAGAGATCTCATAGGTAGAAGCATCGGTAATATTAAATACGTTTGTCTGCTGCTTGGCTTTCTCTTTGAAATTTGAGTAATCGCCTCCGTTTTTAATTAGATAATACTCCTTACCCTCCTCGATATTTAAAGAGCCGTAGCTATCGTTACTTGGATCGTAATCTATTCCGTTTAGTTGGAACTTAGCGTTATTGATATCGGTATTGCCAGTAGTGGTTAAATTTAAAGCTGCGGCATCTGCGCTACCGTTAGCGTTTGAAATTCCATCAAAGTTTAATACGTTTAGATTTGCTATATCGCCTGCGGTTTTTTGAGTAGAGGCGTTATATACGTTTAGGCTATTGTTAGCTCCGCTTGTATTAGATAGACCATAGATCGTTCCTCCTACGCTTCCGCTATGGAAATTTACGCTGTTGCCGCTACCGCTAGTGGCATCTGCAGCGTAGACGTTACCGTCGACTCTAGCTGTACCTTTTAAATTTACTGCGTTATTAGTTGCGGAGCCGCTAGCTTTTGCTCCTTTTACGTCGCCGGTAACTTTGCCGCTATCGACATTTGCGGTGTTATTGGTTGCGCTGCCGGCTGTCGCCTCTGCGCCCAGTGCGTTGCCCGCTACCAGTGCGCCTCCCTCTACCGTCACGGTGTTTTGTGAGGTGCCGGTGCGACCGTGTCCGCCCCAAACATTCTTTTTAGATTCGCCGCCGTTTAATTTTACGGTATTTTTATCGGCAGCTTTTTGTGAGCTTAATCCGCCGTAGACTTCATCATTCGCGGTAGTATTCGTTAAATTTACGATATTTTCTTCTGCATTATTGCTTATGCTGTATCCGCCGTAAATTTCTTTCGTTGCGGCACTATCGCTTAAATGTACTTCATTTAATTTGGCGGCTCCACTTGAAGACTGACCGCCGATGACGGAATTTATTTTTGAGTTATTTTGCGCCGTTACGATATTTTTTGCGGCATCTCCGCTATTGGCTTGACCGCCGCTTACGATACCGTCCACCTTAGCACCATCTAAGGTTACTTTATTATCGTGGACACTGCCGCCGCTCGTATTAACGCCGCCGCCGTTGACTTGATTTTTGGCGTGAGTGCGAGTTAAATTTACGGTATTGTTAAATGAATTTACGCCTCTTCCGCCAAAAATCGTGCCGCCTACTTCGCCGTCTTCTATATCTACGATATTTCTTGAAGCATCGTTAGTAGTGGATGTGCCGCCGTAAATTTCACCGGTTACGACGTTATTTCCTCTAAGTTTGACGTGGTTATTTTCCGCTTTTCCGCCCGTGGCATTGCCGCCGTAAATATTCTCGCCGACTTTGGAGCTAGTCAAAAATACTCTACTGCCGGTTACGGCGCCGTTAGAGCTTTTTCCGCCGATAACGCTCTTTTTAAAAGTCGTGCCGGTTGCGGTTATTTTATTTTCGGAAGCGCCGGTTTTGCCTTCGCCGCCGATTGCTTCCTTACCGATCGTTCCGCCTGTAGCGGTTACATAGGATTTCGTAACGTTTTTAGCATCGCTTCGTCCGCCGACGACTCTTCCATTTATCTTAGCGGTTCCGCTAATATCGACGTGGCTTTCGGTAACATCGCCTCCTGCGACATCGCTCCAACCGCCGTAAACGCCGTCGCTAGCTCCTACTTCGCCGCCGCTCATCGTTACGTAGCCGTTTTTTATGCTACCTTTCAAATTCCAGTTACCGTAAACGCCGCCGTCAACTTTACCGCCACTCATAATAACATGGTCGTTTTCGCTCGTATATCCGTCCGCTCTGGAGTAACCTCCATAAACATATGCACGCACATAGCCGCCGCTAATATTCGAGTAGTTATTTTTAGATGTCGTAACCATATACGAGCCTGCCATACCGCCGTCGCTTTCAATACTTCCGTTTCTGAGTATCACGCCGTTGCCTTCGGCAGTAGCTTTTCCCGCAGGATCATGTATACCGGCGTTGTTGCCATTTGCACCAAATACGCCGGCATTGCCTATCATCTTTGCATTCTCATTATCGAACGTAACGGTATTGTCTTTTAAAGTAGCGGCATTGCTGACCGAAGCGATTACGCCGTTAACGGTAGTATTGCCGTTGCCGAGCGTAACGGCGCCGGTTATAGTAACCTTATTACCTTCGGCATTGCCGTTTTCTACCGCAGCGCCCGCGACTCTACCGACGATAATAGGCGTACCGCTTATATTTACTTCGTTATTATTTGCTTGATTTGTACCGGTCGCTCTACCGCCCATTAGCGATGTGCTGTTAAAATTATTGAAATTCTTGTAGTATATCTTAGTAGCGCCGCTAACATTTACGATATTGTGTATGGCGTCTCCGCTATTGCTCGCTCTACCGTACCATGTGCCGTTGCCGCCGAGTACGACATAATGCACCTCTGCGTCATTCAAATTTACAGTATTGTTTTGTGCGCCTTTTCCTTCGCCGCCCACAAGTATCGCCACCGTAGCGCCATTATTGACATTAAGTATATTATTATTTGCCGAGGTAACTTGCTCATATAAAAAACCCTGCCCCAAATTGGTACCATCGCCGTTGCCTCCACCATAGATCGTGCGCTTCCAAGTACTTTCGCCGCCCGAGGTAACGCCTCTTATTGTTACGATATTATTATCGTTTTGTCCGTGAGCATTTGCTTTACTTTCAAAGCCGCCCGAGTAATTTTCGCCTGATGATTTATATAATTGACTTGGGGTGCCGTCGCTTTTAGTTACCGTTATGACTCCGTTACCGGCTAAAGCTTGTGAAGGAGCAATGGCTAAGCATGCCGCCAAACTTAAACCGGAAATAATCGGTATCTTAATATCTTTCATAGTTGTAATCCTTCGTAAAAAATAAAAACTATCCATTATACTATAAAAATACCTATTTACAATAAATTTAATACAATTCCTAACAAAAAGTAGCTTAATGCGAAAAAATCGGTATCGCGATGCAACGTTTTCGATAATAAAGTAAAATTTCAGCTTATTTTTGTTATCAAAGCTTAAACGAAAAATTACGATTACAAAATGATGGAATTTTAAAATTCCGACCTTAAAATTTAGCTAGCGGAATTCCCAAGAAGCGTCGCTGCGAGAAAAGCGCTAGAATAAAAAGGCAGCAGTTTCTGATAATGATAAATAGGTAGGGCATAAATTTTATAAATTTGGATTTGTAGAATTTAAAGTGAAGCAATATACGAGAGGAATTAAAATTTGAAGCAATTCTAGACTATAAGTACATACTTCTGCGATATGTTGTTAGCAAAGAGATTAAAATTTTAAAGCAAGTTCCGGGCGAGGCGATAAAAACGATAAAGTAGCGGCGCGGAGGGTTAAATTTTAAAAATTCTAAGTGAAAATAAAAGCAAAAAAAGCAAAATTATGAAAATTTCAAGCTAAATCTGGGCTTACAGAGGTGCTTGAAATAACAGAGGGCCTTTAGAGGTGCTTGAAATAACAAAGGGCTTTCGGCAGCTTTTAATGCTCACCAAAAGCCCATTTTTATAGTTTATGTATCTCTTACGCTCGAAAGCTAGTAATTCCACTTGCCAAAAAGCTCAAATCCCAAAAGCTTCTGTTTGCTTATTCGCAAGCTCCGCTAATGCTTTGTCCCGGGCTTGTCGCGATTAAAATTTAATGCTTGCGCGTTTCTCGCAGCTAAAGCCTGGCGGACCAAGCTTAGCGGATTACAAGACCTTGCGGAATTCCACGTCTGATAACCCAGACTAGGGTCTTTTTGCCCTTGTAATCTTTGATATATCGATCGAAGTCGTCTGAGCTTTTGACATCGTTTTGACCGACTTGGATGATCACGTCGCCTACTTCAAAGCCGTAATCATCGGCTTTTGAGCCATCTTTGACGCTTAAGACGAGGGCGCCCGAGACATCGTCGTCGAGGTTATATTTGCGGCGCAAGCTGTCATTTAACGTCCTTAGTTTTAGCCCCTCTATCGCGCTTTGTGAGTTTTCACCGGCTGAGCCTAAGGTGGTGGAGTCGGATTTCATCGCGTCTAGCTTGATAGTGGTGCTCTTGCTTTTGCCGTCGCGCTCAAATTCTACATCCACTGAGCTTCCCGGAGCCATTGAGCCGATTAAATTTTTTAGCTCGTTGGCGTTTTTGATAGATTTGCCGTTTATTTTGGTAATCAAATCGCCGCGCTTGATACCTGCTTTATCGGCAGGCATATCCTTTTCTACGCTTGAGATTAGCGCGCCCTCTTTGCTTTCATAGAGCTCTTTTTGATCTTTAGACATATCCGAGATCGTCACGCCTATAAAGCCACGCTCGATCTTGCCGTTTGTGATGAGCTTTTCAGCGATCTCTTTTACCATATTTGAAGGGATCGCAAAGCCTACGCCGTTATTTCCGCCGCCGCGACTTAAAATAGCGGAATTTATCCCTAAAAGCGCACCGCGGCTATCCACTAGCGCGCCGCCTGAGTTGCCCGGATTGATCGAAGCGTCGGTTTGGATGAAATTTTCATATTGATTTAACCCGATATTGTTTTTATTTAGCGCCGAGATTATGCCTTGAGTGATGGTGCCGCCCACGCCGAAAGGATTTCCGATAGCAAATACAATGTCGCCCTCCATAGCCTTGGACGAGTCGGCAAATTTAACCGCAGAGAGATTTTTTTCGTCGATTTTAATGATTGCAAGGTCGGTTTTAGGGTCGGTGCCGATTACCTTGGCTTTATATTCCTTATCGCCTTCTAATAGCGTAACTACGATTTCGTCGGCGTTTTCTATTACGTGATTATTTGTGACAATATAGCCGTCTTCAGAGATGATGACGCCAGAGCCTAGCGAGCTTCCCTCGCGCTCCTGCTGTTGCGGAATGTCAAAGTCGAAAAATTGCTTAAAAAACGGATCGTCAAACATCTGCGACATCGGGCTATTGCCTGCTTTGATCTTGGTTTTAGTTGCGATATTGACGACGGATTTTTTTACGTCCGCAAGCGAGCTGTGATACGAAAGCACCACGTCTTGATTAAAGCCCGGATTTACGCGCTCATAATTGCCTGGAGCTTCTTTGATGTCGATACTGGCGCCAAAAAGCGCACCTGCTAAAGCTATCGATATGATGATCGATTTTTTCATTTTTGCTTCCTTTGTGATAATGAAATTTTGGCGGAATTATAAATTTTGTCCGCTAATATATTCTTAATGCAAAATTAAAATTTATAAATAGAATTTAGCAAACTTGATTGACACTCACTAAAGTTTTATGATATAATCTACATAAATTTTAAAATTTTAAGGATTAAAATGGCAAGTACAAGTAGTTTATACGAAACCTTAGGCGTGGATAAATCAGCAAGCGCCGAGGAGATTAAAAAAGCTTACCGCAGGCTAGCTCGCAAGTATCACCCCGATATCAATAAAGAGCCTGGAGCTGAGGATAAATTTAAAGAGATCAACGCCGCGTATGAAATTTTAAGCGACGAGAAAAAGCGCGCGCAGTATGACCGCCACGGCGATGAGATGTTCGGCGGGCAGAATTTTCACGATTTCGCGCAGGGCTCGGCGAACATGGGCGATCTAAACGACATCCTAAACAGCATTTTCGGCGGCTCTTTCGGCGCAAAAAGCGCAGGCTCACGTGGCGGATTTAGTTTCAGCTCTTTCGGTGGTGGCGAGGGTTTTAGTGGCTTTAGCGGCAGTAGTTTCGGTGGCGGCTTTGGCGGCGCGCAGAGCCTAGATACGCACAGCTCGATTGAAATTCCTTTTGAAACCGCGATACAAGGCGGCGAG
This sequence comes from uncultured Campylobacter sp., assembly GCA_963522285.1. GTDB lineage: Bacteria > Campylobacterota > Campylobacteria > Campylobacterales > Campylobacteraceae > Campylobacter_B. The sequence goes on along the minus strand of CAUQWV010000007.1, from coordinate 117,009 downwards.
ATGAGCGTGCGCATAGGCGGCGAGACGGTTAAATTTAAAGTGCCCGCGGGTATCAACTCCGGAGAAAAGCTCCGCATCAGAGGCAAGGGACAAAAATCAGGCGCTCAAAGCGGCGATCTAATTTTAGAGATAAAAATCGCGCCAAGCGCCGAGTACAGCCGCGAAGGCGACGATCTTTTCAAAAAAATCGATGTTCCTTTGAAAACGGCGCTGTTTGGCGGAAAGGTAGAAATTTCGACGCCAAGCAAAAGCGCAACGATAAAGATTGCAAAGAATACCAAAAACGGGCAGAAATACCGCTTAAAAGGCTACGGCGTGCAAAACCGCAAGAGTAAAATTTTAGGCGATCTATACGCGGTGGTAAATGTAGTCCTGCCCGACGTCGATTCGCTGGACGAGGACGTCAAAGCCGCGCTGCAAAAGCTATAAGGAGGCATCAAAATGCATGATTACGATGAGCCGGTTTATCTCATATCGATAGTCTCGAAGGTCCTAGATATCCATCCGCAGACGCTGCGGCAATACGAGCGCGAAGGACTCGTAAGCCCGGGGCGCACGGAGGGCAAGATGCGCCTGTACTCGGCGCATGATATGGACCGCATACGCATGATTTTAAACCTTACAAAGGAGCTTGGCGTCAATCTTGCGGGCGTGGACGTGATCTTTCGCCTGCAAGAAAGGATCGCCGAGTATGAGCGCGAGATCGAGGAGCTGCGGGCTAAAATTTTAGAGCTTGGCGGAGAGACAGATTAAGGTTTACGAAATAAAAATTTTAAAGCTCAGCAAAAATCGGTTCCTGGTGCTACAAGCTGAAATTTTAATGCTATCAAAAAGCAAGATCGTCTCTTAAGCGTAGGTTAAAGCGATAAATTTTGACTTTCAGAGCGGATTTGTGGACGCGTTAAATTTCGCGTCAAATTTAAAGTCGCGCCAAACAAACCCAGGTAAATTTTCTTGCAATTAAATTTAAAAACCGCCTTGATATAATTTGGTTTTAAAATTTAAAATTCCAAGCCGTGTTAGGCTTTAAAATTTTGTCGCGAACCTCTAAATTTGGTGATAAAGTGCGACATAATTTCTCTATTTTTAAGCGGGATTTTAGTAAAATCACATTATAAAATTTACCCGTAAATTTATATGAAAAGATAAAATTTCATCGATTATCGCCTCCGATAAACGGTCGCGGATAATGTAAAATTTGACAATAAATTTAGCGCTAAATTTTACGCATAATCTTACAAAAAAGGGAGTTAATGGAGCTTGTTATAGAGCTATTTCTTGCGATCACCGCGCTTGCGATAGTGCTAAATATCGTCTTTAAAATTTTTGAAATTCCCACCATTATCGGCTATATCGTTGCGGGCGTGTGCTTTTCGCAGATCTATAGCCTAAGCAGCGTCGAAAATGCCCATATGTCCGAGCTGGCAGAATTCGGAATTGTTTTTTTGATGTTTACCATCGGGCTTGAGTTTAGTTTCCATCACCTGATGAGCATGAAAAAGGACGTATTTTTTAATGGCATACTCCAAGTGCTTGGCACCGGTATTATTCTAGCGCTCATCATCGATCAAGCTTTCGGCGGAAACATAAAAACGGTGATGATTATCGGGCTTGCGCTCGCGCTTAGTTCTACGGCGATCGTGCTAAAAACGCTCAACGAAACAGGCGAAATTAACCAAAACTACGGGCGCAAGGTGCTTGGCATCCTGCTCTTTCAAGACCTCGCCGTCATTCCTATTTTGCTTATGATTGACATATTTGGCTCGACTGACAATACCCCCGTTAATTATCTTATCTTAAAAACCGCCGTAAGCGCCGCCATAGTGGTAGTGATCCTTTTCGTGCTCGGTAAATTTGCTTTTAACCGCTTCCTCTACTACGTCGTAAGGACAAATTCTAAAGAAATTTTCATCGCGACCATCCTTTTTACCGTCGTGGGGGCTAGCTTTTTGGCGCATGTTTTTGGCTTTTCGTACACGCTGGGCGCGTTCATCGCGGGCATGCTCATCGCAGAAACCGAGTATAAACACGAGATAGAGGCCGATCTGACGCCGTTTCGAGACATACTGCTCGGACTTTTTTTCATCACGATTGGCATGCAGATAAATTTTGAAGTCATCGTCTCGCACTATGGGTTAATCCTGCTCGCTATTATCGTTATAATGGCGCTTAAAACGGTTGTGATTTACGCGATCTTATTTCTCTCGACCGGCAAAAGGATAGCGCTAAAAGCGGCGCTGTCGCTATGCCAGATAGGTGAGTTTGCGCTTGCGATCTTTTCGCTGTTGATGAGCCGCGATATGCTAAGTAAGGAAAATGGGCAAATTTTAATTACAGTCGTAACCGCGACGATGATTTTAACGCCGTTTATCCTTAAAAATTTAAACAAAATCGCTAACCGCTTTGAGTCCAAGGTCGAAAAGCTCGAGGATGAGGAGCATAAAACCCAAATCCCGCCGATGAAAAATCATATCATTGTAGCAGGCTACGGCAGGATAGGGCAGGAGGTGGTGTTGCGCCTTAAAGATCAGGGGCTGCTATACGTAGTCGCCGAGAGCGATTTAGAGCTTGTGGATCTGGGCAAATCGCGCGGAGAGAACATATACTTTGTAAATATAATGCAAAAAACCGCAATCGACGAGCTGCATGCGCGCGATGCATCGGTCATCATCCTAACGATCGCAAATCAGCAAAAGCTCGACATCGTCGCCAAGATGCTAAACGGCTCTAATTTAAAAGCAAATATCATAGTGATGCATACGGGTGCCGATCCACAAAGCGAGCTGCAGAGCGAATACGGCGAAAATTTTATCTTCGTAAAAAAGGAGAGAGTAGTAGCCAATGCGCTTTTACAAGAGGCGCTGAAATGCAAGCTAACGCAGTAGCCTTGAGCGTTTAAGATCAAATTTAAACGCATTTGCTATGCCTAAAATCTCCACGCTCTTTATTTTCTTACTTCTATACTCAGCTAATTTAAAGCGTTTTAATGAACGTAGATAAATAGATATATTTAAATGGTGGGCTTGCAAATTTAAAGACGCAAAGTGCTGCTTTGGATTGATTTAAATTCTAAATTTAAGCTGTCATTCCACAGCAAAGGGATACTCCGACAAGGAGCTGATGAAAGAGATTTGAGCGATAAAGTTATTTAAAATTCGTTTAAATTTTTGCTCAAATTCAGCGGCTTCATCTTGGGTAGCTTGCGCCTCGCCGTTTGTTTTATTAAAATTTTGCTCGCCGGAAATTTTATCGATGACGACTCCGCCGATTTTTGCTTGCGATTTTGGTGCTGGTAGATACACGGTCTCATCGGCGTCAAATTCCGGATTTGCGTTATATGTTATTATCGCCGCCAAAATAGCGATAAAAATAGCGGGTATAATCTGATGTGTATCCCAGTCTATGTGATATTTTATCTGTAAATAAAATCCGATCAAAGCATAAAGGACGTAAAATATCGCAGCCACATGTATCCATATAAGCATAAAGGCTTTATCTGCATTGCTAAATAGAAGCAGGGCGTATTTTTTATACTTCAGCCTGTTTAGGCAGACGAGTATATTTATCGCAGATAGTGCAAGCATGCATAAAAACGACATTATGGGCGCATCATGTACAAACGTAAGAAACACGACGATATAAATCAGGAAGGTCAAAAGTGCCCCTAAAAACAGATATCTACAAAAGCAAAATCTATCGTAGCTTTTTAAAATTTCTTGCGGAATTTGGCTGATGTCCGCGGGGATTTTGTCTTTTTGCATTTGCATTTGCATTTTTACCGCCTTTCTCGGTTATTTTAGCTCAAATTTTGCTTTTTTACTCCGTAGCGTTTTAAATTTAATGAAGCAAGCTTTTTTGACTTGCTTCTTTTTTAGCGGACAAGCGATCCCGATTTTGCATTAAATTTTTAAAAATGAATACTTACCGGCTCTCGCAATTTTATCGATAAAATTTTTAGCAGGCTAAATTTACGCTTCTTTTCTAGCTAAATTTAGCTTCAAAATTTATCCTGCTTCATTCATAAAATAAGGCAACCAAGCTAAAGCTCATCTGTTTTATTCACCCGCACGAATGCCCAGTGCATAAAATCCCGCTTTGGCTCGTATTTGCCGTTATTGAAATACTCCGCTAGCCACGCTTCCTCCGCTTCGTTTAGCTCGCCGCCTAGCATCCGGCGCGTCTTTTGCACAAACTCCTCCGCACTCTTCGCTCCGCCGCCGTGGCACTGGGCTTTGATATAGCTGAGACTCGGCAGATAGCCCATTTGAAACAGGATGTTTAAAAGATAGACGAAGCCTGGCTTTTGTTCCACTTCGCGCCCTATCGCGTCCAAAATCTCATCATCTACGAAGCTGCCGCCCACCTTAAACGTGATGTAAAGCGATTTTTTAGTCTTTGAAAGAAGCTTATTAAGCGCGGTTTTTAGATCGTCTACCTCGAGGCAGCGCGAGGCAAAAACCACGTCGCACGCGGGTACGTCCGACCAGTCGTCCTCAAAGGCCTTTTGCGCAAATTTCGCGTTTTTCGAGCCATAAATTTGAGCATTCTCATGGGCGAATTCCAGCATTTTGGGCGAAAAGTCATAGCCGTAAATTTGATCCACCTTTTCCGCCGCCAGCACGCTTAACGCGCCCGCGCCGCATGCGAAATCAAGCAGCGTAGAAACGCCTGCAAAATCGACCTTGTCTATAAACTCGCGCGCGTAGGCGCTTTTCATCACGCCCTCGTTGAAGCTCGGCGCCTTTTTGTCCCAATGCTCGGCCAGTTTTTTGCCAAACGAGCTTCTTGCCTTTTGTGCCTTATAAAGCGCGTCAAAGTCGATTTCATCGTAGTTTGAAGCTAAAATCATAATTATCCTTTCTAAAATTTTGCGGGCAGATCGCACCGTTTTTTCGTTAAATTTTAGCGCAAATTTATGCGCCGCCCCAAATCCGCCTGAAATTTCAAACCGCCCGGCGAAAAGTACTAAGGCAAGCCCACCCCTGCGTATTTTATATGCTCGAAATTCTTTAAATTTTCACCGAATGATCGAAGCTAAATTTTAAAAGTCCGCTCATAAATCAAAATTTTTAGTTTGTCGTCCACGCTTGTTCGCTCCGCATTTAAATCGCTGCTTGGATTTATTGTAAAGCCTCCAATCTAGCCGCTATTACCTTTTGCATCGCTTGATTTTTCCTGTTTTTGGCTAAAATTTGCAGCCTCCTTTTGCCGATGCGTTTGTCGGCAGCCTTTAGGATATTTGCGAGCCCCCATTTATCTGCATCGAAGTGCTTTGCAAACAGCTCCTCTTTGGGCGTGTCGATATATTCGCGTATAAGCTCGCCGATATCGCTTATGTCGTTACCATACGGACAAATTTTTGTTGGAGCACCCTGTGCTAAGCTTTTTACGCCGCCGCTTTTTAGCACGAAATCCTTCGGGTAATCAAAAATAATCTCGCTCACAAGCGTGATAAAATATCGCGGCAAATCCGTGCTGCCGCGCCTGCTTTGCATCCTATAAACCGTGCAGTGGAGCTTAAAATCAATGCTTTCATCCACGAGCTCGTAAAGCCGTTTTGCAAGCTTGCTCCAGCGTTTCATTTTGCCTCCCATTATCTATTTATCGCCTCTTGCGGTTTCGCGCATAGCTTTTGCCGCCCTTTGCGACGATCGCGTCTGAAAGCTCCGCGCCTTTTATACTTTTTTGCAAATCGCTTTGTAAAATTCTGCCGCGCTAAACGGTCTCCCAAAATCTGGACTCCGTCTTGATCGCGCCTCGGTTTTTCTCGCGCAAAATTTGCAAAAATTCTTTAAAGCTCGGCTCAAAAATCGAAGCGGCGGGCACAAATTTATATTCGCTCACACCGTCTTGTTCGGGCTTGTCCGCGCCGCCAAGTTCAAGCTCGCTCGTGCCACCTGCAAAGCGGATCCGCCAAATCCTAGCATGATTTATCCGTATTTTTGTGACTTCAAGCGCTAAAATTTGCTCAAATTTATATCTCGCCGCGAGCTTCTGTCCGTCAAAAACGTAGATGAAATTTTGATCGAACCAAAGGCTCTCGCAAGAGATAAAAAACCGCTCCAGCCAGAACAAAAACGGCCTCACGGAAAGCCTTTTTACCGCGTTTGCTTCGCTTATCCCATCTATCGCGGCAAGCCGGCGCGAGCTAAGCTTGCGAGGGTTGCGCCAAAAAAGCGTCCAAATAATCCCGCCCAGAAGCAAGGCGCTAAAAATTACGATTAAAATTTGAATTAAAGCTTCAACCATTTAAAATTTTAAGTCCTTTTACAAATGCAAATTTCGCCTCCGTATCGCCCATAAACGAACTCTTGCTAAAATCCGTCTCCGCGCCGTTTGCAAGCTCCTCGTAAAGCTTATAAAATCGTCCTTTGTAGGTGCAATCGCTTAGGCAGATGTTGAAAAACGCCTCTGCCGCGTCCTTGCCGCTGAAATAATAGATAAAGTAGATCGGGTACAGATCGAAGGCGCTTAGATTTTTGTTAAATTTAGCCCCGTGCCGCCTCATAAACTCCACCGCCTTTTGTTTATCTTCAAAAAGCTCAAAAATAGGCAGCGCATAGTCTTTGATAGCCGCGCTAATCTCCCGCACGCTGGGCTCAAAACTAGCGCCTGCGAGCTGCCAGTCGCGAAACTGCCTGCGCGGCGTGAGATAGCCCAGATACGATACGAAAACAAGGTCGGTCGAGTAGGGCAGCTCCTCTTGCATCAGCTTTTTTAGGCGCTTGCAGTAGATCGCGACCTGCGGCAGGATGCTCACGCTACTGGAGTAATTGCGCATGCTGGAGCTGAAATAAATTTCAAACGAAATATCTTTGTCGCTTGCGAGCTTCGTTAGTTTTTGCCCTTTTTGCGTGGGCTTGAAGTACGCAAAATTTGCCGCGATCTCATTGCAGCCGTTTAAAAATATCTCGCGCGGAGTCATGATTTTCCTTTTAAATTTATCGTTTAAATTTAGACGTTTTGCTCGCTAGCAATTCAGTTTGCAGCTTACATTGCTGCAGCCGCGATCCGCAGCTTGGCGTCTTATCGGCGCGCCGTTTGCCGCCGAAAACCATATAATGCGCGCAATTTTACCCCAATTCGGCTAAATTTAACGGCGCTACGCGCTCGTAAATTTATAATCTATCCTCGTATCTTTCGTAGTTTATGCTGTAAATTTTATCGATATTTTCGGCGTTTATGAGCTGCTCGCTGCGCCCGAAGGCTAAAATTTCGCCGTCTTTTATAAACAGCGTCAAATTTGAAACAAACTTCGCGTGCCGCGGGTAGTGCGTCGTCTGCACGAAGGTAGAGCCCTCGTCGCCTAGCGCCTTTATCATCTCGAGCAGCCTAATTTGATTGCCAAAATCCAGTCCGTTGGTAGGCTCGTCCATGAAGATCACTTTCGCGCCCTGAACCAGCGTGCGCGCGATGTACGCCAGCTGCCGCCGCTTGAAATTTCGCCTTTTAAGATTCTGTCTTTATGCGGATTGCGCTTAGAATTTTATATCGTCGCTTTTTTGAAATTTGTATCGCTACAAATAAAATTTTATCGAGGTTTAAAATTTGATGCCGTGTTGTTGCGCTGCGTAAAATTTCAATAACGCGCTAAATTTAAGCGGCGCGTAAAATCAAGCATTGCGCTAAATTTCAAGTTACGCGCCCGATTTAGCTCGCGCGACAAATCAAACGCGCCGCCTAATAAAAGCGGTATAAAATTTTCTCGCGCGATAAAACCCGTCCTTCGGGGCCTAGGCGTATAAAATTCTACCCAGGCGGATCATGTTCGAGCCGCATTTGATCGCGAGCTCAAAATCATCGCTCATCCCCATCGAGCAGATCCGCGCGCCGTGCGGCACGAGCGCGTCGAAGATCTCGCGGCTCACCTCGAAGCTTCGCGCGATCTGTGCGGGCTCGCTCACGTGCGCGCCGATGCTCATCACGCCGATTAAATTTAGATTTTTGCACTCCTGCTTGATGCGCAAAAACTCCTCCACCGCGCGGTTTTTATCGAGCCCCGTTTTGGAGCTCTCGCCCGCAGCGTTGATCTCCAGCAGCGTATCTAGCGGATAAGTTAGCCGCTTATTCACGGCAAGAGCGAGTTCATAGGAGTTGCAGCTCTGCCACAGCGTCGGGCGCAGAGCGATGAGCTGATTGATTTTGTTGCTTTGTAGCGTGCCTATGAAGTGCCACTTTAGCGGCAGCTCACGCAGTAGCTCGCTTTTGCGATTTAGCTCCTGCACTCTGTTTTCGCCAAACGCGATCTGTCCTTGCGAATACAGCTCGCGCACCTCATCCGTGCCTACGTTTTTGCTTACCGCGACTAGCTGCACGTCGCCTGCGCCTGCTTTCGCGGCCTCAATGCGCTTTAAAATTTCATCCAGCCTCATTTGTAAAATCCCAAAATTCTAGCGAAATCATTTAGCACCGTAAATATCATCAAAAGCGCTAAAATCCCCATTCCTACGTAGCTAGCGCCCACGAATACCCGCTTTGGCACAGGGCGGCGGAAGATGAGCTCAAAGAGATTAAACGCGATGTGTCCGCCGTCGAGCGCGGGGATCGGAAAGAGGTTGATAAGCCCTAAATTTACCGATATTAGCGCCACGAGCGCGAGCAGGACCGCCGCGCCGTAATCGACCGCTTTTGAGGTGATGTCCGTAATGGCGACGATGCCGCCCATCTCCTTGGGCGAAACGACGCCGCTGGCGAGCTTCTCAAGACCCACCAAGATGAGCTTTGATGCCTCCACCGTCTGATCCCACGCGAAGCCAAGCGAGCTTGCGCCCTTGTGATATAGCGTCACGGTCGCGTTGTAATCGGGCGAAATGCCGATGAGCGGCACTCTGATGCTCTCGCGCCAGATGGTTTTTTTCTCGCCGAGCTTCGGCGTGAGCTGTAGGCTCAGCCGCTCGCCGCCGCGCATGATTTCCAAGCTTAGAGGTGTGGCGGTTACCTGCTTTGAGATATCGTCCCACTCGCGGATCTGCTTGCCGTCGATCGATAAAATTTCATCGTTTAGCATTAGCCCTGCACTTGCAGCGGCGGAGCCTGGCGAAATTTTGCCGACCTTCGGCGCTAGCTTTTCGACGCCGATGTAGCCCAGCGCGATGTAGATCAAAAACGCAAGCAGTAGGTTGAAAAACGGCCCCGCAAAAAGTATGATTATGCGCGCGATTGGGCCTTTGGAGTTGTAGCTGTCGGGGTCTGCGCTTGCCGCGGCGGGATCTAGATCCTCCTGCCCCTTAAGGCTCACGTAGCCCCCCAGAGGGATCGCGCTGATGGCGTACTGCGTAGCGCCGATGCGCTTAGTAAAGACCTTCTCTCCAAAGCCCACGCTAAAGACGTTCACCCCCACGCCCAGCGCCCGCGCCGCCAAAAAATGCCCCAACTCGTGGAAAAAGATGAGGAAGCTGATCGCCAGCACCGTGACCATAAAATTTATCGAGTAAAAATAAAATCCGACCGCTAGGATCGCGAGCGTTAAAATTATGCTTTTCAAATTTCAGACCTTTGTAAAAAATGGGCTAAGCTTACTATTATTTTGCAAATTTTAAGCTTAGATCGCCGTTTAAAGCCCTGGCTCGCTTTTTAAACTTGGTTAGCTTTTAAACTTAGCCCGCCGCCGTTTCGGGCTATAAATTTAGCTAAATTAAGGCGCGCAGGCGGACGATCGGCGCGCGGAATTTAAAATTTTAAAAGCAAAATTTTACCGCGAGATTTTGCGGAGCGGATTATAAAATTTCGCCGCGCGAGGCTTTGTGGTTTGAAATGCCGCTATGCTTTAAAATTTCAATTATGTTTTGACAAGTCGTCATGCTCTAAAATTTTGTTGCGCTTTGAAATTCCGTCGTGTTTTAAAATACTGCCGCGCCGCCGTGAAATTTTGTGCGGCGGTTTAAACGGAATTTTACGCCGTGAAATTTTGCGCGGTAATTTTATCTTTCAAATTTTATAGGCTTAGCACGCCGCCGTGCGTGCATAGATCAAGCATCTATAGAATTTTGTTTAGCAAAATTTGAACTTGAAATTTTAAAATTCCGTGTCGCCGTTATAAGTGGAATTTTATGTCGAAATTCTATCGCTAAAACCCACTTTAAGCGCGGATTTTAGCGTCTTGCGATGAGGTTTTGTAGTTTCACAATCCATTGTTTTAGTTTGGTAAAAAATTCTGATTTAACTTCGAATGATTGCGAGATCAAGCTTAGTTTAAATTTTTCATCTATTAAATTTGGACTAAAGCCCTCTAAGCCGCTTTCGCGAGTGGATCTAAACATTTGGCGTACTAGTCGTTTTATTTTGCCTTGCGTCGGCGCGGCGCTGCGATCGCCTAAAATTTCTATTTTCTTTATCTTGTAGCTGATTTCATTTACTTCATCTACGGTTTTGTTGGAAATTTGTTTTAGCACTATATTTGCGCGGTATTTGTAATAACCGTGATTGTAACGAGTAAGCGTAAAAAGATCATTGCTACCGTCCGAGCCAACTTTTATAAGAAAAATTTCGTCTAGCTCCTTTGAGATACACCACAGACCATCTATCTCATCTCGGCTTAAGCTAGCTAGGCCGTGTTGATTTCTAAATGGATTTATGATTTGCTCTAGGTCATCCTCAAAGCGGTATCCATCAATCAAAATCTACCTACATAATCAATGTTGTAGTCTAGGGCGTCTATTAGCAAAACATTTTCATTTTCGGCGTTAAGGGCGTCTTGTAAAATTTTAAAAATATCGCTTTTGCTGAGCTTGCCGCTACTTCTCGGTTCTAGCGCATAAATTTTATGGATACGTCTCTTCTGTCCATTTATCATCCTAAAATCGCCAAACCAAGCACCGTAAGTAATGACTGCATCAAACATTTTGCCTTGATAATACAATCTATATGCGTTAAAATCTAAATTGCAATGATCCCAAAAGCCGCTAAAGCTCCCGTAGTTTATAAGCCAGGCATCAAGCTCTCTATCTATGCGCCAGCTTAATTCTATAGAAATTTCAGGATAACATCTAAAAGGCAATCGCTTTTTAGAAATTTTATTTCTAATATCTTTTTCTACCTTATTGAGCTTATACTTTCTTGCATTTTCTTCGCCAATTTTCTCTTCAACTGCGAAAGCCATATCTAGCCTAAAATTTAACTCTTTTTCGTAGCCTTAGCATATGCCGCGACGTATTCAAAGCCCGAATATAGCGTCAGCGCAACCGCGATCCAGAGTAGGGTGTTTGCATAAGGCCACTGCATCGTTAGCCAGCCGATAGCGATCATCTGAAAGACCGTTTTTACCTTACCCGCCATCGACGCGGCGACCTCTACGCCGTCGCCCGCCATCGCCACGCGAAGGCCAGTGATAAAAAACTCGCGGATTAGGATCAGATAGATCGCCCACGGGCTGGCGCGCCCGATAAACATAAGCCCCAAAAAGCCCGCAAGCGTCAGCATCTTATCGGCGAGCGGATCGATGATGGCACCAAGTTTGGTCTTTTGATTCCAAGAGCGCGCGATATATCCGTCAAAAAAGTCCGTGACGGAGGCGATAACGAAGACGAGCGCGGCAAAATAATCGATCCAGCTTACGTGCACCGAGCCCACCATGCCGCCGTTTGCATGGCCTGCTAGTAAGATCAGCCAGAAAAACAGCGGCGCCAGCGCAACGCGAAAGCTCGCTAAAATATTGGGTAAATTTAGCATTATTTAAAGGTCGTTCCGCCGTCGACGATGAAGGTGTGCCCCGTCACCCAGCTAGCCTTGCTCGAGCATAGAAATAAACATGCTCCAGCCAAATCCTCCGGCTGCCCCATGCGTCCTAGCGGGCTAAGCTCGGCGGTTTTATCGCGTACCTCTTCGTAGTTGGTAAAGGCCCGCAGCGCATCCGTTTCGATCGGTCCCCCGCTTACTACGTTTACGCGGATGTTTTTCTCGCCGAGCTCGGTCGCGGCGTAGCGCGCCATCGCCTCGACGGCGGCTTTTGCCGTGCCGTGGCCCGCGTAGTTTTCGATATAGACTAAATTTCCAGTGGAGCTAAGCGAGATGATCGAGCCGCCGCCTACCGCTTCCATACGTTTTGCGGCTTCTTGCGCGCCCACGACGAAGGCATTTACCGTCGCGGTAAAGATATTATTGATGCCGCGCGGCTTTAGCCTCATAAATTTAGTATATCCACCCGCGACTGCGCGACCCGAGATGATGGCGTTTGAGATGAAAAAATCCACTCGCGCAAAATCCTCGTCGATCTTGGCAAAGAGCTCCTTGTAGGTCTCTGGCTCTAAGATATTGAGCGCATAAGCGCGCGCCTTGATGCCGTAAGCCTTCTCAAGCTCGGCTGCTTGCGAAGTCGCTAACTCCTCGTTGGAATTATACGTAAAAGCGATATTCGCTCCCGCAGCTGCGAATTCTAAAACGATCGCTCTGCCTATGCCTCTCGTGCCGCCGCTGATAACTAGCGTTTTTCCTTTAAATTCGTTCGTCAATTAAAATCCTTTGATAGTGTATTGTTTCATTACGTTTTCTATTTTTTTGAGATTTTCCGCGCTCGGCTCGCAAAGCGGCAAGCGGTACTCTAAGCTCGGCGCGAGGCCCGCGATATACATCGCCGCTTTGATCGGGATCGGATTGCTCTCGCAGAATAAAATTTTATTGATCGCGTAGAGATCGTCGTTGATCTGCTTGGCCTTTAAAAACTCATTTTGCAGCGCAAATTTCGTTAGTCTCGCCGTGTAATCGGGCAGTAAATTTGCGGTGACGGAGATCACGCCCTTGCCGCCGTTGCTTAGGATCGGATAGTTGATCGCATCCTCGCCGCTAAGCACGCTAAGGCGCGGCTCGTGCGCGAGCAGATCGACGCATTTATCGATGCTGCCGCTGGCTTCTTTGACGCCGTAGATATTCTCGCAGTCGTTAAAAAGCTTGATGATCGTATCTGCGGCGATGTCGCAGCCAGTGCGACCGGGCACGTTGTAGAGCAGTACCGGCAGGTCTACCGAGCTTGCGATCGCCTTGTAGTGCAGATACAGCCCTTTTTGGGTGGGTTTATTGTAGTAGGGCGCTACGGATAAAATTCCATCCGCGCCGTGAGCCTGTGCAAACTGCGCGAGCCCGATCGCTTCGTGAGTTGCATTGCTGCCCGCGCCTGCTAGCACCTTGACGTCCGTGCCCTTGCACGCATCTACGGCGATCTCGATACAGACGCGGTGCTCGTCGTGCGTCAGCGTCGCGCTCTCGCCCGTAGTACCGACGGGTACGACCGCGCTTATGCCGTTTGCGATCTGTCTTTTGATGAGCTTAGCGTAGGTCTGCTCGTCGAGTTTGCCCTCTTTAAAAGGCGTGATCAGCGCCGTCATAGAGCCGATTATGACATTTTTATTCATCGTTTTCCTTTCGTAAGATAATGCTCGTGGAGCTTTTAAGGCTTAGATAGGTTTTCATCGCTTTTTTAACCGCGCTTTTATCCAGGCTTTTGATCTCGCGTTCCAGCCTAAATAGCGCGTCCAGATCGCCGCGGACGATGTAGCTGCCGTACATCTGCGCTACCTTGCTAGCGCTGTCGAGGGAGTAGATCAGATCACTGCTTAGGGTGTTTTTGATCTTTAGCATATCGTCGTCGCTTATTTTAGCTTTTTTGGCTTTTTCGATCAGCGCTAAAATTTCATCTCTCAGCGTCTCGCCGCTTACGCCCTGGTTGCAAACGGCAAAGACTATAAATAAATTCTCATCCTTCGCGCTCATATCGTAGATATTGATCTGATTGGCGAGCTTTTTCTCATCGACCAGCACGCGCTGTAAAAGCGAGCTCTTGCCGCCGCTAAGATATATATCCATCGCTTTGATTGCCGCGGCGTCGGCGTGGTTAAACGGCGGAATTTTAAAGGCGACCGCCACGATCTGCGCCTCGCTGCTTTTGTAAATAACGCTAAGCTTCTCGCCGTCTTGCGCTGGCTCGGTGCAGTGAAGGCGCGGAATTTCGCCTTTATTTTTTACGGGCGCGAAATATTTTTTGGCCGCATCAAACGCCGCCTTTTCGCCGATGTCGCCGGTGATCAGCAGCACGGCGTTTTGCGGCTGATAAAATTTAGCGTGAAATTCTTTGATATCTTTGATGCTCCAGTTTTCGATGTCCTTGCGAAAGCCGATCGGCGTCCAGTGATACGGGTGGTACAAAAACGCAGCGTTGTAGAGCCTGAAAAATAGGTATCCGAACGGATCGTTATCGGTGCGCCACAGCCGCTCCTCGAGCACGACCTTGCGCTCGGGCTGAAATTCTTTGTCTTTGAGGCTTAAGTTTTGCATTATGTCGGCGTAAAGATCCAAGCAGACCTCTAAATTTGAGCTCGCGCACTTGATGAAGTAGTGCGTATAATCAAAGCCCGTGCTTGCGTTATTCACGCCGCCAAAACCCTTTACGATCGCGTCGAACTCGCCCGCCTTGCGATTTTTCGTGGATTTAAAATTTAGATGCTCCAGCATGTGCGCGATGCCGCTTTTGCCCATCACCTCGTCGCGCGAGCCGACGTTGTAAAACACGTCCACGCTGATGACGCCACTGCCTTTATTCATCGGAATGTGATAAATTTGAAGCCCGTTTTGCAGCGTGATTTTCTTAAATTTCGGAAACATTAATCTTTTTTCGCCTTTCGTTTTTTGCTTGAGTTTTGCTCCGCGTCTTGGGCGCCGCTCGCTTCTTTGACCTCTTTAAGCTCTTTGGTCTCTTTAGCCTCGGCATTTTTAGTTTTGGCGCTGCTTTGTTTTACGTTTTTGGCCTTGGAGTTTTTGCTTTCCGCGCTACTTTTTGGCGCGGTTTTAGTTTTAGAATTTTTACTTTCTATGTCGTTTTTTGGCGCGGCTTTGGTCGCGGTTTTATTTTTTGGTGCAGTTTTGGTTTTGGCGGTTTTGCTCGCCGCTCCGCTTTGTTTTGCGTTTTTGACCTCTAAATTCTCGCTTTTTGCATCACTTTTCGAGAGATTTTTTGCTTCGGTGCCCTTCTGCTGCGAGGCGTTATCCTGTACAGCGTCCTTCTGCGCAGAGTCATTCTGCGCGGCGTCTTTTGAAATTTTACCGCGTTTGGAGCTTGCGTCGCTTTTGGAGGTAGTTTTAGAAATTTTATCCTGCTTCTGATCAGCGCTGCCTTGCTTTGCGCTTTTAGCCTCTAAATTTTCGCTCTCTACACCGCTTTGCTCGATTGATCTTCGATCCGTCGCGGTATCTGCGCTTACTAAGACGTTTAAATTTGCCAAAGCGCTAGAATTTTCGTCTGCTTCGGAGCTTGAACTTATTTTAACGCTCGGAATTTTATCTGCTTGAATGCTCGAAATTTCATCTGTTTTAGCGGCGGGAATTTTATTAACTTGGACGCTCGATATTTCACTTTTGCCGTCGTTAGAATTTTCGTCCGCATCCCTGCTTTCGGGAGCGTTTGAAATTTCATCCGTTTCCTCGCCTCCGGTCGCACTCGAAATTTTATCCGCTTTAGCTTCCGCGTCTTTATTTTCGTAAGTGCGCAAATCCGCGCCGTTGCCGAGATTTTCCGCCAGATCATTTCTGATGCCGTATCCTTCGCCCGCTCGATCTTTTAAATTCGTCCCGACCGCCTCGCTGATGTTTTTAAAGCCGTCTGCGCGCAGAAGCTCCGCCAGCCCCTCGTTGATCGATTTTGCGACGAACGGGCCTTTGAAGATAAAGGCGGTAAAAATTTGAACCAGGCTCGCGCCCGATTTGATGCGCTCGTAGGCCTCCTGTGCGCTGTCTATGCCGCCGCAGCTGATTAGGATCGTGCGGCCAAAGAGCTCGCGAGCGACCTGTGCGAAAAGCTCGCGCGATTTTTCGGTGATCAGCCTGCCGCTTAAGCCGCCGAAATCCCTGGCATTGGGGCTCAGCGAATAATCAACGCTGGTGTTGTTTATGATGATGCCGCTTGCGCCGCTTTGCACCGCGCACTCGCATAGCGCGATCGCCTGAGCCGCGCTCATATCGGGCGCCAGCTTTAAGACGAGCGGCCTGTTCGTGTTTTTTTTCATCGCTCCGATCAGCTCGCTTATGAAGCTGTTTTCTTGCAAAGCGCGCAGATTTGGGGTGTTCGGCGAGCTTACGTTGATGATGAAAAAATCGCAAAGCCCGTTAAATTTACGACCCAAGGCTTCGTAATCGCTTATCGCATCCTCGTTCGAAGTGGCTTTGTTTTTGCCGATATTTGCGGCGATCGGGATTTTAAAAGGATAAATTTTTCGCACGCGATGCTCGATAATATCGGCGCCTTCGTTGTTAAAGCCCATTGCGTTTTGGATGCTCTGCTCGCTAACGAGGCGAAAAAGTCGCGGCTTTTCGTTGCCGCTTTGAGGACGCGGCGTAAAGGTGCCAAAATCGATGTGTCCGAAGCCAAGAGCGGCCAGCGGCGCGATCATCGTGGCGTTTTTGTCGAAGCCACCCGCGATACCTACGAGGTTATCGAAGCTGAGATTCCATATCTTTTGAGTTAAAATTTCATCTTTATAAACGCCGAATTTTGCCAATGCCTCAAGCCCGCCCGGAGTCGCATAAAGTGCGCGAAGTCCGAATTCTGCGATCTTGTGAGCGGTTTCTGGATCGAATAGAAAAAAGATTTTTTTCAAGGTATCATAATTCATAATTTTTCCTCAAATTTTGCGTAATGGTAGCTAAAATTTGATTAAATATAGATAAGGATTTCGCGCCGTATTTGCAATCTGCGGCGGTTAAATTTAATTTTAGAATTACGCGCCGAAATGCTGCGTAGAATTTCTACGGCTCGCCGCGACGATCTGAATTTACGCAGAAGTTCAAAGATGCGCGCCGTAAATTTTATAAATTTAGCGAGCTGCGATACATATCAAAATGTGCGGTGTCTGCAATGCAGCTCGCGGTGGCGGGCATAGTAACGCGACTTTATCCTGCGCCGATCTGCACTCAATCCCGCTGAAGCTAAATTTTAAAATTTAAAGCGTCCACTCGCGCCATTTGAGCTTTAGTGCGCGTATTTGCCGCCGAAAGCAACGATCATCGTGCCCAGAGGAATGATCGCAACGCCCAAGATAATCGCTAGCGGGTTTAGCAAGGACAGCTTGGCAAGCAGGTAGATCGCCGCTACGAGCGCCGCGTAGGAGAGAATTTTAAACGGAGAGAAAAACGCCCCCGCAAAATTGCTCCGAACCTCGCTCCGCTCGCACTCATCACCCCAATCATCGGCGCTACCGTCCGCGCCCTCGAAATCATCCTTTGATCCGTCGCACGCGGCACCAATCCCACCCCCAAAATCGCTCGTACCGTCACCCGGCTCGCTGCTATCTACATCGCCGCCACGATTACCGCTATCTGCGCCATCGCTATGATTGCCGCTATCTGCGCCGTAACTCCAGCCGCCGCTATCTAAGCCGTCGCCCAGATCGCCGCTCGCTGCATTTTTCAAATCGTCGCAACGCGCGCCTATGTCGCCTTGCAAACTATCGCTAGCTTCGTCGTTTATGCCGCCGTGTGAGTTGCCGCAAGTCGCGCTGCTGTTCATATTAAATTTATCGGCGGCATGTCCTAAAGCGGTCGCGTCGCAAGCGGAGGTTTTGTCGTCGCTCTTTGTAGAATTTACGTCGCACTCGCCAGCGGCGGTTGTGCCGTACTCGGCGTCTAAATTTGAACTGCGAGTAAAATTTATATCAGCGGTAGAGTTTACGGTACACTCGGCGGCGGTTTCGTCGTGCGTAACGCGGCTATTGCCGTTTTCGATGCGGGTCTCGCCGCTTGTGAAATTTACGGCGCCTTCAGAATTTTGAGTGTTTAAAATTTCGGCGCCTAAATTTAGGCTGCTAAAATTTTCGCTCTTTAAATTTTCGACGTCACAAATTTCGCTGTATAAAATTTTATCGTCGCCGCTTGCGACGTCTCGGTTTTTGCCGCCGCGGCTTGCGGAATTCGTATCGTTTGCGGAAGTTTCGCCGCTTATGAAACCTGCGGAATCTTTAGAGCTTTGCCGTAAAATTTCATCGTATTTGCCGGCTCTTAGCTCATCTTCTATTTTGTTGCGGTAAGCGCGAAACGAAAAATATACCGCGCCGAATGCGCCCAAAAATCCAGCCTCCAAGCTAAGAAGCCACGCAAGCGCCCGCACGCCGAAAGAGCCCGTGCCGAAAAACCCGGCGCCGCAAAGCACTAGCCCAAGCAGGGCAAACGCCGCGTTTAGCGCGCAGTATATGAGCAAAAACCGCCTATTCAATCCCGCTCATCCCATTCATCGTCGTCGTCGAAATTTTTCGGATCCGCCTTGTATTTCGGATCGTTTTCAAGCTCTTTTAAGCTCGAATTTAGCGCCTTACACGCGCGGTAAACGTTAAGAAACGCCGCTGCGATGCCGATAGCGATGCCGAACCAGAGCAGAAGCAGTGAGCCCGTGAGATGCCGCAGCCCAAGTCCGATCGCTACTCCGATGCCGATTGCTACGACGATTGAGATGCCTAGACTGATGTCGCAGGCGCCCTTTACGATTTTGTTTAAATTTTTCGTTACTCTCATCTAAAATCCGATTAAATTTAAAACGCAGCTCTTAAAGCGCCGCCATCGCTTCATCCGCGGCGTTTAGCGCAAAGTCGATCTGCGCTTCGTTCATCGTGGCGCAGATGAAGCCCGTCTCAAACTGACTAGGCGCCAAAAATACGCCGCGCTTAATCATCTCGCCGTGGAATTTCGCAAAGCGCGCGGTGTCTGCTCGCAGGGCGCCGTCATAGTCGCGCACCTCTTCATCCGCGAAAAAGTAGCCGAACATCGAGCCTACGCAGGCGGTTTGCAGCGCGATGCCGCGACGCTGTGCTATAGCGCAAAGCCCGTCCGTAAGCCTGCGCGCAAGTTCGCCGAGCCTTTCGTAAAGGCCGCCGTTAGCGTAAATTTTACTTAGACTGGCGATGCCCGCAGCCATTGCGACGGGGTTTCCGCTTAGCGTGCCTGCTTGATACACCGCTCCTAGCGGGCTTATCATATCCATAATTTCGCGCTTGCCCGCAAACGCCGCCACGCTCATACCGCCGCCGATGACCTTGCCGAAGGTCACCAGATCGCCGCGGACGCCGTAGATGTCGTAGCTGCCTAGCTCGCTCGCGCGAAAGCCGCTCATTACCTCGTCGATTATCAGTACGATCTTTTTTTCGTCGCACAGCGCGCAAAGCTCGGTTAAAAATTTGGGATCTGCCGGCACCAAGCCCATATTTCCCGCGATCGGTTCGATTATGATCGTGCCGATGTCGTTTTGCGCTAGGACGTCCTTTACGCTTTGTATGTCGTTGTATCTGGCTAGGTAGGTGTTTTTTGCGACGTCCTGCGGCACACCCGCGCTGCTTGCATTACCGAAGGTGCTTGCGCCGCTGCCCGCTTTGACGAGCAGACTGTCACTGTGACCGTGGTAGCAGCCCTCAAATTTTAAAATTTTATCCCGTCCGCTAAAAGCGCGCGCAAGACGGATCGCGCTCATCGTAGCTTCCGTGCCGCTGCTGGTAAAGCGGATCTTATCTAGGAAATCGAAATTTTTTAGCACCAGCGAGGCAAGCTGCGTCTCAAGCGGGCTGGATGCGCCGAAGCTTAGCCCCTTTTTGGCGGTTTGCACGACGGCGCGCTCGATATCTGCGTCAGCATGACCGAAGATGAGCGGACCCCAGCTCTGCACGAAGTCGAGATATCTTTTGCCCTCGACATCGTATATGTACGAGCCCTCGCCGCGATCCACCATAAAAGGCTCGCCGCCTACGTTGCCGAATGCTCGCACCGGCGAATCGACGCCGCCGGGGATAAGTTTTTGTGCTGCTAAAAATTCGTCGTGATTATTCATTTTTTCTCCTTCTTTTTGGGTTGATTTATCGATTTTATATATTTGTAGATGATGATGATCTCGTTTTGCGTCAGGAAGTAGCTTGGCATCACGTCGCGCGAGCTGCTGATCCCGTCGGCGAGCTCCTGAAGCGATAGAGCGTTAATCGGCGGCGCGTTTAGGGCGCGCTCGTAGTAGGCGCCCGCGGTGCGGTTAAATTCTTTGTACGTCGCGATCAGTGAGCCCTCGCCCTTTTCGCCGTGGCACTTGTCGCAGCCGATGCCGCGGGGGTTTTTATACAGCATCGCGCCGTATTCTTCGTCGGTGATAAAGCTCTCGGCTTGTGCGCCGCGAGGTAGAAAAAATATGGTCGCGTTTAAAAACAGCGCTAAAAATATGGAATTTCGCATCTTCTCGTTTCGAATTTTTGGCGCAATGATATAAAAAATGTGCTTAAATTTCATAACGTAGCTATCTTTTCGATCCCCTCGAAATAAAAGACGTTTAGCTCATCTTGCCTGCGGTAGAGGAATTTTAGCCCGTGCGCTTTGGCGATGTTATCGACGATGTAAAGCCCCAGGCCGAAGCTTTGCTTGGCGTTCGTACCCTTGACGAAGGCCTCTTTGTAGTAGCTAAAGTCCTTCTGCAGCGGCTCTCCGAGCGTTATGAAGTCCATCGTTTCGGCATTTAGGCGGATTAAAATTTTACCGTCTGCGGCGTATTTGACGGCGTTATCGATTAAATTTTTCACCGCGACGCAAAAGAGCTTCAGATCGACGTTGAGGCTTAGGCCTAGCGGATTTTGCAGCGTGACGCAGCCTGGCTCGATCATCGCGATACCAAGCGCTTCTTTTAAAATTTCATCCATTGAAAAAATTCCGCATTCGCCTAGTGCCGTGCCCGCAGTCGCGCGCTCGACTGCCGCAAATTCGTTGATTAAGCTCTCCAGCCGCTCAAAGACCGAGATGAGGCGCTCCTGATTTTTACCGTGCTCGATCATCTCGACGGCGATGCGACCCTTTGTGATGGGAGTTTTGAGCTCGTGCATTATGTTTCGCAAAAACAGATGGCGCGATTCGTTAAGCTTGTTTATCTGCGTGACCGCCTCGTAAAATGCGTGCGAAACCTCGGAAATTTCGTCGTTTCCTACGCTTACGTCCTTGATCTGAAGATCGCCTTTAGCAAATTTATCGATCTGGCGCTTGAGCTTGCGAAGAGGGCGAATTTTACGGATGATGAAGATATACGCAAGCAGGATGATCACCAAAATGACGCCGTAGATCGCTTTGAAAATATCGTAGCGGTAGGGCTGATACTCCTTGTCGTTTAAAAGCCGCGTCTCGCCTGCGTGCGTGATTTTTAAGTAGTGCTTGCGCTTAAAAAGCAAGATGTCCGCAGAGCCGATGTCTGCGGAGATGCTATCTAAAATTTCAGCGCCTTTGATGATCTCATCGCGCCTAGCTTCATCGCGGATCGTCGAAAACTCGAAATTTGCGACCTGCCGTTCGTATTCGACATCGCTGATGAGCTTGCTCATCTGATATAGGTTCGCGCGCGCAACGATGGAGTATTTGGAGTTTAGCTCGCGGGTATAGTTTTGCTGATCGTAGCCGATGAGCCAGAGTAGGGCGAGCGAAACGCCCACGGCGGCGAGCGCGAAGATGAACGTGATGGTATAAAAAATCGACGATCTTACTTTCATTAAATTTATATGATCCTTAAATTTTTAAAATTTCAAAGCTTTGAAGCCGCTGGCTTGCTTTGCTTTGGCGCGCGGACCGGCTTGCTCGGCTTTTAAATTTGCAGCGCGTCTTAAAGGCACAGTAAAGGCACAGCGAGTAAATTTTAAAATTTCATCGCAAAGCAGGGTACTTTTAAATTTAATAGCCGCGCTGCTTTAAATTTTAAAATTTTTCTCGCTGCCCTGGACTCTGTTTTTTTACAACTCGTCCCGCGCGTAGAGCCAAAGCAAGCTCGCTCATTGTATCAGCTTATAGCCTACGCCGCGGATGGCGTGGATGTAGCTAGGTGCCTTAGATGTTTCGCCGAGCTTTAGGCGGATGCGACCGATGATGACGTCGATGCTTTTGCTCGAGGATTCCTCGCTTATGGAGCTGCAGTTGTAGATGAGCTCCTCGCGGGTGATCGCGCCGCCTTCCTTTTTGATGAGATACGAAAGCACGTCGTATTCGGCGATGGTAAGTGACAGAGGCTGTCCTTTGAAGCTTATGACGTGGCGGAAATCGTCCACCTCGAGGTCTTTTTTTGGCTTTGCGGCGCGCTGGATGGAGTTTATGTCGTAGCGCTCGATGTGGCGTTTGATGCGCGCTAAAAGCTCTTGCGGATTATAGGGCTTTGGCAGATAGTCGTCCGCACCGAAGTCAAAAGCGTTGATCTTATCGGTCAGATCGTGGCGGGCGCTTGAGATTATGATCGGTATATCGGTGTTTTTGCGGATCTCTTTGCAGACCTCAAGCCCGTCCATCCCAGGAAGCGTGAGATCTAAAATCACGAGGTTGAAATTTTCTAAATTTAACTTAGAAAGCCCCAAAAACGGATCGTCCGCGACGGTGACGTCGATGCCGAATTGTTGCAGATATTCGCTTAAAATTTCGGCGAGCTCTAAATCGTCCTCTATCATTAAAATTTTAGTCATAAAAAACCTTTGAAATTTTGCGCGGATTATAACAAAATATAGTTTATATATTTTAAAGCGGCAGGCTGGGGCGAAATTTTATAAAAATGAAGCGCAGCGGGATAAAATTTTGAAATTTTTCGAAACCGGGCGAAATTTCAAAAATCAGCCCCAAAAATATGGCGGAATTTTGAAATTTAAAGAAGCGAAATCTGAAAAATTGACGAATTTGGGCTAAATTCGGCTAAATTTTGCCGATTTTTGCGTTTTTTTCTTAAAAAACTATTGTATTTTTTGCGAAACTATTGTAGAATACCGCCGAAACCACTTTATTTTAAAGGATTAGCATGAAAAAAGCTGATTTTATCCAAGTAGTTGCCGAGAAGGCAGGTCTTTCTAAAAAAGATACCGTTAAGGTAGTTGATTCTGCACTTGAGGCTATCAAAGAGCTTTTGGTAAAAGGTGATGACATAAGCTTCATCGGCTTCGGATCTTTCGGCATTGCAGAGCGTGCAGCTCGCGAGGGTAAAGTTCCTGGCACAAACAGAACTTACAAATCTCCTGCTACTAAAGTAGTAAAATTTAAAGTCGGCAAACAGCTAAAAGAGGCTGTTGCGGCTGCAAAAGGCAAGAAGAAAAAATAATTTTCTTGCTCCAAGCCCCGTCTTCGGGGCTTTTCTCTTTTAAATTTATACAATCATAACTTTTTAAAATGCCCGAGTGGTGAAATTGGTAGACGCACCAGACTCAAAATCTGGCGAGGGCGACCTCGTGTCGGTTCGATTCCGACCTCGGGCACCATAAATATTCTTTAAATTTTATCCGTAATTTCAACCGCCTTTTGTAAATTTCAACTTGCTATAAAATTTTTTATACTATTATTACTGCGGTATTTCTTTAAAAGAGGCAATTATTTATGATACGTAAAATTCTTATCGCTAATCGCGGCGAGATCGCGGTTCGCATCATTAGAGCCTGCAGAGATCTGCATATTAAAAGCGTCGCGATCTACACCAAACCCGACGTTGATTGTTTGCATGTAAAAATCGCTGACGAGGCCTACGAAGTAAGCACCGATGCGCTAAAAGGCTATCTGGACGCCAAAAAGATCGTCGAAGTCGCCAAAGAGTGTGGCGCTGATGCGATACATCCTGGATACGGCTTTTTGAGCGAGAATTTTGACTTTGCAAGAGAGGTCGAGGACGCGGGGATCATCTTCATCGGCCCAAAGCCCGACGTTATCCGCAAAATGGGCAACAAAAACATCGCTCGCTATTTGATGCGCAAAAACGGCATTCCGATCGTACCAGGCACTGAAAAGCTCAATCACGAGAGCATGGATACGATCAAAAAATATGCGCGCGAGATCGGCTATCCCGTGATTTTAAAAGCTAGCGGCGGCGGTGGCGGGCGCGGTATCCGCGAGGTGTGGGACGAGAAGGATATGGAGAGCGCCTACGATTCGTGCACGAGAGAAGCGAAAACCTTTTTTAACAACGATGAAATTTTTATGGAAAAACTCGTCGTCAAGCCGCGCCACATCGAGTTTCAGATCATAGGCGATAATTACGGTAACATCATTCATTTATGCGAGCGCGATTGCTCGATTCAGCGCCGCCACCAAAAGATTATCGAAATTGCGCCGTGCCCCTCAATAAGCGAACATCTACGTAAAACGATGGGTACGACTGCAGTCGCTGCGGCAAAAGCGGTGAATTACACCAATGTCGGCACGGTGGAATTTTTGCTCGATGACTACAATAACTTCTATTTTATGGAGATGAATACCCGTATCCAAGTCGAGCACGGCATTACCGAGGAAGTTACGGGCGTCGATCTGGTAGTGCGCCAGATCCGCATCGCAAACGGCGAAATTTTAGAGCTCGAGCAAAGCGATATCAAGCCGCACGGCTACGCGATCGAGGCTAGAATCACCTCCGAAAATGTCTGGAAAAATTTCACTCCGGTTCCCGGCACCGTTAGCGATTATTATCCAGCACTAGGTCCCTCCGTGCGCGTCGATAGCCACATCTACAAAGGTTATAAAATTCCGCCGTTTTACGACTCGCTTTTAGCCAAGCTCATCATCAAAACTACCGACTACGACCTGGCCGTCAATAAGCTAGAGCGCGCGCTGAAGGAGTTTCGCATCGAGGGAGTGCGTACGATTATTCCGTTTTTGCTCAGCATCAGCAAGTCGCGCGAGTTCCGACTCGGCTTTTTTGACACGAGCTACGTAGAGAAAAATTTAGACAAAATTTTAGAAAACACTATGGACGATATGCAGCCGAATAAAAACGAAGCGATCGCCGCTATCATCGCTGCGATGCGCAAATCGGCGCGGATTTAGGAAAGAGTTATGGATTTTTTAGATAGCCTAAAAGATATAAAAAAGGATATGCTTAAGGACAAGGCGGCAAGCTCCGCACCCAAAAAGCCCAAAAAGAGAAATCCAAATCGCGACGAGTTTAAAGATATTTTCAGAGATGATGATTTGAACTTGCAAAGCGAGAGCGGCTTAGAGGGCGTCGCAAATGGGGAATTCGACGTAGCCAAAGAGAGTATCGCCGTACGCGAAAAGCGCCTCAAAGACGAGTTTTTAAAATACGTGGATGCGGCAAACATCAAAAAGCTGAATGACTGAAATTCCATTTTGCACGCTGGATTTTGCCTGCCCCTATCTGGACGGCAGAGCCGCGCGTAGCGAGTATCTCTACATAAAAGACTGCGACTTTGAGTATAATTCAAGCTTAGTGCAGCACGGCTACCGCCGCTTCGGCAGGTATTTTCAAAAGCCCATTTGTGCGGGATGTGCGGAGTGCAAAAGCCTACGCATCGATGCCGCAAATTTTAAATTTAGCAGATCGCACCGCCGCGTCTATAAAAATAATCGCACGACCGCCTATGTATGGCAATCTCGCCCGCTTTTAAACGATGCGCGTTTGGAGCTTTTCGCGCTCTATCACGACTACATGCATCTAAAAAAAGGCTGGCCTCTGCAAGAGATCGATTTTGAGCGATATGATGAAATTTACGTCCAGGGCCACGGCGACTTCGGCAAAGAAATTTCTTACTACGGCGAGGACGGGCGGCTTATCTGCGTCGATCTCATCGATATCGTGGATGACGGCATTAGCTCGGTGTATTGCTACTACGATCCGTATCTGCCGTATCTAAGTCTGGGTAAATTTTCGCTTTTAAAACAGATCGAGTTCGCCCAAGATTTGGGGCTGCGTTGGATTTATTTGGGCTATGCGGTTGAGCAGTGCCCGAGCCTAGCGTATAAATTTAGCTACGAGCCGTATGAAATTTTAAACTCATACACAGAGCTTGACGCTCCCGCCGTCTGGGAAGGCGCGTAAAGAGGTAGGTTCTGCGCGCGGGGACCCAGAAGCAGCCTAGACAGACATACGCGCCGTGCGGTGCGTAGAAGGATAAGCTCCGCTCGCCCTTGCAGCCTATAAATACGGCGCGCGGTAGAGGTCGTGCCGCCGCGTAGAATTCGGTCTCGCACAGACATGAACTCGGTATGTTAAAAGCACGCTTCGGCGTCAAATATCGCGCTGAAATTTAGCGCCGCTCGGCCTACAAAAATATCCGCGGTGATGAAATTTAAGGCGAGGAAATTTAAAAGTAGAGCGGATGGATTTGCAAATTTTACGGCAGGCTCGACATTTGCGTGTCGCAAGACGACAGACGCGGCTTTTGGGCGTACTTGGCTCTTGAGTGCGCGCGAAAAAGAGCGATTAGCTTGGCACCGCAGCGACCGGCTTCGGTGCTTAAAAGAGGCATTATTAAATGTTTTGCTTTATGCGGCTTTGGTGTCGTGACCGGCTTCGGCATTGACCTAGTTTCGATATCGCGATTGGCTCTGGTTCGTAACCGATACTGCCGCGTAAGCGGCGAAGCGCAAAGAGATGGCTTATAAAGCACGATTTGCATATATTTTGTAAAATTTAAGCAAACTGCGAAGCGCAATAAGACGACCGGTTACGGCAAATTTATCAACTCGACTTTGTTTTCCAGCGTTTTTGGGATCAATAAAACCTTGCCGTCGCTTGAGATGTACGCAGGTCTTTGCATCGCGCCGAGGTTTATTTTGCGTATCTGTCCGTTTACATCGATACGCCAAATTTTACCGCTTAAAAGGTCCTCGCCCCAGTCGCTAATTAAAATTTCGCCGTTTTTTCCGCGTGCTATACCGTAGAAAACTCCCTTCATATCGGCAAAGATCGAAATTTCGCGAGATTTCAGATCCATGCTTAGCACGCGCCCCGGGACCTTTCCACTAAGATCGAATGTAGTGATCAGAAGTTTATCGCCTTTAGCCAAAAGTCCATTTGGGCTGCCTAGCGATGGATCGATGCGCGCAAACTCATCCGCGGTGCGCGAGAGCAGGTCGATGCGCCAGATCCTCCCGCGCACGGGATCGCTTACTAGCAGAACCTCGCTGCCGAGCGCTACGACGTCGTTTAAGACCTGCGCTCCCTCGATTTTTAGATTGAAAACCTCTTGACCTTTACTAAAGCCTCTGATCGTGTCCAGATCGCACACGTAGAGCACATCGCCGATCTGCGCCATTCCGCCCGGATTTACCAGATCGTCTATAAAATTCGTCTCAACGACACCCGAGTTTTTTACTATGCGGCTGATGAAGCCGTCGCGCTCTTGTGGATCTTCACTACTGCCGCGATTTGCGATATAAAAAGCGTCCTCGGTGATAAGCGAGCCCTCGGGCGCACTGAATCCATCGAGCTCCAAGCCGAAAAGCGCGCCCGCCAAGGCGCACGAAAGTAGAACTTTTTTCATAATCTCTCCTTGATCTCGCCAAAATTTTAAGAATTTTAAAATTTTTAAGGGAAGCGACGAGTGCCGGGTTAAAATTTTAAATTCCGCGGCGAGCTTTAAGATGAGCGAAATTTAAACCTGCAGAGCAAATAAAAGTGTAATTTTAATTAAACAAAGTGGCTTAATCGGCAAAATTCTAACGGGTCGGACAGCCTTGCTTCGCGCGTCGCTTTCAATTTGATGCGTCGAAGCCGAAGCGAGTAGGTTTTGTGTGCGCTTTAGTTTGCGCATCGCTCGCGGAATTTAGCCGTGAAATTTAAGCCGTATCGCGCAACTGCGGGCGTTTTTGCATACGTAATTTATTTAGGCTGTTGCTTTAAAATTTTAATTCTACGAGCGGATATTTTTTGCAAACTGCCGCGTGATTTTGATGCGCAGATGAAAGCGTTACGTTTAAAGACGTCACACGCTTTAAAATTTGATTTAATTTAAACAAAGCGCGATTAAAATGCGATTTAAATTTTATGCACCGCGGGTGTAAAATTTCGGTCGCGAAAAGCGAACTTGTCGCAAAAATTATTTAAAATTTACAGTGTACAAAACGCCTTTTGAAATTTAAAAATTTTAAAACGAGTCTATATGCTCTTTAAAAATTTAATACGTGAAATTTAAACTTTGAATAGAACGCGCCATCCTATCCTTACTGCGCCTTTAAAAATTTAATATGCTAAATTTTAAACGCTGGACTCAAATCCCGCCGCCATAACTACTTTAAAAATTTAAAGCGCAAAATTTAAACCCCAGCTTTAGAATCGGGCGCGGACAATAAAATTGGCTTTTAAGATTTAAAGCACAAAATCAAATCGCTCTATCGTACGGCCGTGGCAGTGGCTTTAAATTTTAATATACAAAATTTTAAATCAAGTGTCGCGCGTACGACTACTCGCAGCCGTTTGCTTTAATTTTAAATCGCAGAACTTAAATTATAGAATTTATAACGCCCGGACCGAAGAGGGAGCTGAAAATATAAAGCGCCCTTGCCGGCTTAGATGCTAAAATCCTCGCCGAGATAGAATTTACGGACATTTGGATCGCTGGCTATCTCTTTTGCGGTGCCGCCTGCGAACAGCTCGCCGTCTTTGATGACGTAGGCACGGTCGCAGATCGCAAGCGTTTCGCGGACATTATGATCGGTGATGAGCACGCCGATACCGAGTTTTTTTAGGTCGCGCACGATGCTTTGGATATCGTTAACGGCGATCGGATCGACGCCCGCAAACGGCTCGTCCAAAAGCAGAAATTTCGGCGTTATCATCAGGCTTCGCGCGATTTCGCAGCGCCTGCGCTCGCCGCCACTTAGGCTCACACCTTTGCGCAATCTGATCGGCTCGATGTTGAGTAGATTTAGCATCTCATCAACCTTTCGTGAGGCTTCGGCTTTATTTTTATAGGTAATCTCTGCAGCGAGCATTAAATTTTCCTCCACGCTGAGCTCCTTAAAGATGCTGCTTTCTTGCGGTAGGTAGCCGATGCCGAGCTTGGCGCGCTTATGAAGCGGAACCTTTGCGATGCTATTTTCATTGAGCAAGATATCACCGCCGCTAGCGCTTATCAGCCCGCAGATCATATAAAACGTTGTAGTTTTGCCCGCTCCGTTGGGCCCTAGCAGCCCCACGATCTCGCCGTTGTAAAGCTCTAGCGAGATTCCTTTGATGATCGGCGTGCCTTTTATGGTTTTTTTTAGACCCCTAACTTCCAGTTTATGCATAGCTTACCTCGTATTTTCGCCCTTGCGCGTGTGGCGTGATCCTCACTACGCAAAAATCAAGCTCATATTTTTTAAGTAAATTTATCAAATTTTCATCCGCCCATTCAATCAGATGAAGCCCCTCTTCAAATAAATTTTCAAATAGCCCGTTTTTTAAAATCCCCTCACAGCCGCCGTTATAGATGTCGTAATGATAAATTTGGCCGTAGTTTTGCATGATCGAAAACGTAGGCGAGCTCACGTGCTCGTTTAATCCGTGCGTCCGCACGATCGCGCGCGCAAGCGTCGTTTTGCCGCTGGCAAGATCGCCGATTAGCAATATTATGCCGCTTTTTGGCAGAGCCTGCACGAGGCGTGAAATTTCATCCTCGCCGCAGATGAGTTCAAAGCTCTTGGACATACTTTGCTTGCTCGCTTTTGGGCGTATTTTTCGCGCTAGGAAAGGCTAGGACTTTAAAGCTTTGCTTCCTATCCAGAAAGCTTATTGTGATAACGTCGCCGACTTTAAGCTCTTTGGAGGGCTTTGCTACCGCGCCGTTTACGGCTACGACGCCGCTTTTGCACATATCTTCGCTGATGGCACGCCGCTTGGTGATATTGACTGCGTTTAAAAATTTATCGATTCTCATAAGCGTGAGTTTAGCGATATTTGCCTTAAAAGCAACTATTAAACTATTTTTGGTAGAATTTCTCCAAATTTTACGTAAAGGATTTGAGATGGCAAAAGATGTAAAAAAGGTCGTTTTGGCGTATTCCGGAGGACTAGATACTAGCATTATTTTAAAGTGGCTCGGCGATACTTACGGCTGCGATGTGGTGACTTTCACCGCAGATATCGGTCAGAATGAGGATTTGGAGCCGATCAAAAACAAAGCTGTGAAACTGGGCATCAAAAAGGAAAATATCTTCGTAGAGGATCTGCGCGAGGAATTCGTGCGCGATTACGTATTTCCGATGTTTCGCGCAAATGCCGTTTATGAGGGCGAGTATCTTTTAGGCACATCGATTGCGCGCCCGTTGATCGCTAAAAAGTTAGTCGAAATTGCTAAAAAAACCGGCGCGGACGCCATAAGCCACGGTGCGACCGGTAAGGGTAATGACCAAGTCCGCTTCGAGCTCGGCGCATACGCGCTAAATCCCGATATTAAGGTGATTGCGCCGTGGAGGCTGTGGGATTTGAACTCTCGCGAGAAGCTTCTTGCTTACGCTAAGAAAAACGGCATCGACATCGCCTCAAAGCCAGGCAAATCGCCGTATTCTATGGATGCGAATATCCTTCACATCTCCTATGAGGGTTTGGTGCTGGAAGATCCCGCCCATGCGCCCGAGGAGGATATGTGGCGTTGGAGCGTTAGCCCTAAAAATGCGCCAGATAAAAGCGAGATCATCGAGATCGAATACGAACGCGGCGATCCCGTAAAGCTAAACGGCAAGGCGCTTAAGCCTCATGAGATGCTAGCCGCGCTTAACGAACTTGGCGCTAAAAACGGCATCGGTAGGCTCGATCTTGTTGAAAACCGCTACGTCGGCATGAAGAGTCGCGGCTGCTACGAAACTCCGGGCGGTACGATCATGCTAAAGGCTCACCGCGCGATCGAGAGCATAACGCTAGATCGCGGCGCGGCGCATCTAAAAGACGATCTGATGCCACGCTACGCCGAGCTTATATACAACGGCTTTTGGTTCAGCCCGGAGCGCTTGCTGCTTCAAGAGCTGATAAACAAATCCCAAGAGTACGTAAACGGCAAGGTTAAGCTAGAGCTTTATAAGGGCAACGTGACTGTGCTGGGCAGGGAGAGTAAGAGCGATAGTTTGTTTAATACCGATTTTGTGACGTTTGAAGAGGATAAGGTTTTCAATCAAAAAGACGGCGACGGATTTATCAAACTAAGCGCGCTAAGATTTATCATCGCGGGCAAGAACGGACGCAAGCTTTAGCTGAAATTTTGCCGCAGGGCGGACAGGCAAATTTCACAAAACGAAATTTTAAAATTTTATCGGAAAAATGTGAGCGGCTGCGGGCAAATTTCATAAAATTTCACGAAATTTTAGATCCGTCCGCAGCCGCTTATAAAATTTTATAAATTTAAAGCTAAATTTAAAAGGATAATGGATGAAAGTATTACTGATCAAAGACGTTAAGGGGCTCGGGAAGGCGGGCGAGATAAAAGAGGTCAAGGATGGCTACGGCAATAACTTCCTAATCGGCAAAGGCTACGCCAAAGCCGCTACGACTGAGGTTTTGCGTAAATTTGAAGCGGATAAGAAAAAGCAAGCCGAGCTAGAAAAATACGAGGTCGCAAGCTTGCAAAAACTAGCCGAGGAGCTAGCTAAGATCCGCGTAAAGATCGTAAAGCAGACGGGCGAGAGCGGCGCGCTTTTCGGCTCGGTAACCAAAGATGAGATCGCAACCGCGCTAAGAGAGCAAAAAGGGATCGAAATCGATAAGAAAATTTTAGAGACCGAGGCTATCAAAACGACCGGGATTTACGACGTAAATGCCAAGCTAAAGCACGGCATAAGCGCTAAATTTGAGGTAGAGGTGGCTAGTGTTTGAAGCGACTACCATTTTAGCCTACAAAGGCGCGAAGGGCTCCGTCATCGGCGGCGACGGGCAGGTAACGTTTGGAAACACCGTCTTAAAGGGCAATGCGACTAAAATTCGAAAGATCGGCAAAGAGGGTAATGTTTTAGCGGGCTTTGCGGGCAGTACCGCCGATGCGTTTAATCTTTTTGATATGTTTGAAAAGTGCTTAGATGGCGCAAAGGGCGATCTTTTAAGGGCCGTGATAGAATTTAGCAAGCAGTGGCGCAAGGATAAATATCTGCGAAAGCTCGAAGCGATGATGCTGGTGCTGGACCGCAAAAATATCTTTCTGCTTAGCGGTACGGGCGACGTGGTAGAGCCGGACGACGGCAAAATCGCGGCGATCGGAAGCGGCGGGAATTACGCTCTTAGCGCGGCGCGAGCTTTGGATAAATTTGCAAGCTTAGACGAAGAGGAGCTCGTAAAGCAAAGCCTTAAAATCGCGGGCGAGATTTGCATTTACACGAACGAGAACATCAAAACATACGCAATTTGGGACGAAAAGAAATGATGACGCCAAAGCAGATCGTAGAGAAACTAGACGAATATATAATCGGACAAAATAGCGCCAAACGCACGATAGCGGTGGCTTTGCGAAATCGCTACCGCAGAATGGCGCTTGAAGATGAGATGAAAAACGAGGTGATGCCAAAAAACATCCTGATGATCGGCTCTACCGGCGTAGGTAAGACCGAGATCGCGCGCAGACTTTCGAAGATGTTTGGGCTTCCTTTTATTAAGGTCGAGGCGAGCAAATACACCGAAGTAGGCTTCGTGGGGCGCGACGTGGAGAGCATGGTGCGCGATCTGGCCGCCGCGTCGGTAAATTTAGTGCGCGGCGAGGAATTTGAAAAAAACAAAGACAAGATCGATGATTACATCAAGCGTAAAATTTTAGAAAAAGTCCTTCCGCCGCTTCCGCGCGGAGCGAGCGAGGAGAAGGTCGCAGATTACGAAAAAAGCTATGAAAAGATGGCTGCCAAACTCGAGCGCGGCGATCTGGACGATCTTAGCATCGAGATCGAAGTAAGCGAAAACGCGCTTGAGTCAAATCCAAATTTGCCGCCCGAGATGGCGAATATGCAGGAAAGCTTCATCAAAGTAATCGGAATTTCGACGCGCAAAAGCAAAAAAGAGATGAAGGTAAAAGACGCCAAGGTTGCCCTTAAAAGCGAGGCTAGCGAGAAAGTCCTCGATATGGAGAGTATCAAAGCCGAAGCCGTTAGGCGCGCGCAAAACGAAGGCATCATCTTTATCGATGAGATCGATAAGGTGGCGGTCTCAAGCGGCAATAGCGGCAGGCAGGATCCGAGCAAAGAGGGGGTGCAGCGCGATCTGCTTCCGATCGTGGAGGGCAGCAGCGTAAGCACGAAATTCGGCAATATCGACACCGATCACATCCTTTTTATCGCCGCGGGCGCCTTTCATATCAGCAAGCCGAGCGATCTCATACCCGAGCTTCAGGGGCGCTTCCCGCTTCGCGTCGAGCTTGACAGCTTAGACGAGGCGGCGCTGTGCGAAATTTTAACCAAGCCGAAAAATTCGCTTCTTAAGCAGTACTCGGCGCTTTTAAAGACCGAGGGCGTGGAGCTGGAATTTAGCGAGGACGGAGTCAAAGCGATCGCGAAATTTGCGGCGAGCACGAACGAAAAGGTCGAGGATATCGGCGCTAGAAGGCTGCATACGATAATGGAAAAGGTGCTTGAGGATATCAGCTTCGAAGCGGATAAGTTTAAAGGGCAAAAGATCGTCGTGGATGAGAAGCTCGTAAGCGAAAAGCTAGCAGGCATCGCAAGCGATGAGGATTTGGCGAAATACATTTTATAAGGCGGCGCGGTAGCTACTTTTAGAATTCTACAAAGTCGCGGAATTTTACGCTTTTTAAATTTGCAAAGCGTTAGAATTTTAGGTGCAAAATTTAGCGGAATTTTGAAAATGTGCAGAATTTCGTCCTTTTAAATTTGGCGATACTTTAAAATTTTAAGTCTGTAAAATTTCAGGGATGATCTAAATTTATGCAGCGCAGACTATATATAATGTCGTCGTGGGATGAAATTTAAAATTTCGCAGATAATTTACGAAGCTGCAGAATTCGCGGCTCGCGAGATTTGTAGTAGATAGAATTCCTCGCCGCGACGGGTAAAATTTATCGCTACCGTACGGCTCGAAATTTTAAAATTTCATTTGTTTATACGGCGGCGGAATTTCAAAATTCCACCGCTCGTGCAAGAGTCAACCTGCGCAAAACTAGATTTTAAAATTACCCATTAAGCTTAGCGCTAAGATCGCAAGCAGGATAAAATTTTATAAATTTAAGGAAAATATGAAAAGCGGATTTGTAACGCTCATCGGGCGGACGAATGCGGGCAAGAGCTCGCTGTTAAACTATCTCTGCGGCGAGAAAATTTCGCTCGTCTCACACAAGATCAACGCCACGCGCCGCAAGATTAACGGCATCGCGATGAACGGCGCAGATCAGGTGATTTTCACGGACACGCCGGGGTTGCACGAAAGCGCCAAGCTAATGAATAAGCTGATGGTCGAAGTGGCGCTCGGGGCGATTGAGGGTTGTGATTTGGTGCTGTTTTTGGCGCCCGTGCACGATGATACCGCGGAATATGAAAAATTTTTAAATTTAAACGCAGGCGCCAAACACATCGTGATTTTAACTAAAATTGACGAAGCAAATGACGAAAAGATCGTGCAAAAGCTGCTGCAATATCAAAAATTTACCGATAAATTCGAAGCGATAATCCCCGTTAGCATCAAAAAAAGGGTCTATAAAAAGCAGGTTTTGGACGAAATTTGTAAAATTTTACCCGAGCATGAGTATTTTTACGACCCCGAAATTTTAAGCGCAACCAATGAGCGTGAAATTTACCGCGACTTCATACTTGAGGCGATCTTTGAGAGTATGAGCGACGAGATCCCGTATTGCAGCGACGTCGTGATGGAAAAAATAGTAGAAAAACCCGGTCTAATCTCGGTATATGCGCGGATCATAACGGACAGCAATTCACACAAAGAGATGCTGATCGGCAAAAACGGCGAGGCTATCAAGCGGATCGGAATTCGAGCCAAAAAGTTAATTTCAAATTTTTCTAAGGTCAAAATTTACTTAAAATTAACAGTTTTTGTAAAAAAAAGCTGGAAAAATGACGAATTTAGGGTAAAAACCGATTTTATCTATTGACATTTTATTTTATTTCTATTAGTATTAGCAGCGTAGAAAATTTCATTTGGAAGTGGAGTGTTATGGCAAAGAATAGTAAAAATGCTAGTTCGATTGTTGCGATTAACAAAGTCACGCAAACCATATTCGGTCTAAGTGAGAAT
Source organism: uncultured Campylobacter sp. (assembly GCA_963522285.1). Lineage (GTDB taxonomy): Bacteria > Campylobacterota > Campylobacteria > Campylobacterales > Campylobacteraceae > Campylobacter_B. The sequence continues at coordinate 82,130 of CAUQWV010000007.1, read as the reverse complement.
GAAGTTTTCGAGCACGACTTCTCAAAAGCAAATCGTGCGAAGGAAACTTACGTCTCATATATTCCGTATAAGGATATAATGACTGCGACGGTTGAGATAAGCAGATCGGTAGAGGACGCGGATCTTTTAGATGCGATCGTCGTTAAGGTGTATGAGGAGCTGGGGCTTGACACCGCTTTGGATTACAAAATTACCTATAGTGAGGTAATAGGCGCTGGCGGCGATGATAGAATTTTCAATGTCTTCGTCGTAGATAATGCCAAACTCACTTCAGAATTCGATGCGATCGCCGCTAGGACGAACTACATCGACTATGTGGCTATGGCTCCGTTTTTATACGAGGGCTTGTATAATAGAGGCGTCCTAACTCGCGACGGGATCGACTGCTTCATCTACTTGCAGCGCGACGATGCGTTTTTGGTAGTGTATCAAAACGGCGAATATTTTCAATCCCGTCAAGTAAGATACAACCTAAAATTCTTGCATGAAAAATATGTCGAGCTAGTCGGTAGCAGAGTCGATGAAGAGAGCTTTTATAGATTGCTCTCCAAACAGGGAGTAAATTTAGAAAATCCGACCGAACGCGATTATATGATCCAAATTTTTGACGATATGTTTTACTACATCAACGACGTGTTGAACGGTATTAGTAAAATTTACAACGTCAATATTCAAAACGTCTATATCGGAACGGATATCGGTAAAATTCCTGCGATCGAGGTTTTTGTAGAAAATAATCTAAAGCTAAGATACAAGGATTTTAATTTTAACGTTGCAATCAACGCAAAAGATTATCCGCTCACTCAGCTAGATATTTTGATGTTTTTGGTAGGTCAAGATTATTTGATTACCAAAGACGATGATCACAACTACTCGCCGTTTATGAGACCTCCACCTTTGACCCAAAGATCAACCGGCAAGCTGATAGGCTATATGCTGCTAGGCTGCTTACTTGGGGCTGTGTATCCTGCGTATAATTTTGGCTACGGCTATTATAATAATATGGTAGCTGATGATAAAACTAGCGAATATAAAGGTTTAGAGGAAAAGATGGGTCCTGCTAGAACTGAAAGTGCGCGTTTGGATAAAGAGACTAAAGAGGTAAATGCCCAGGCTGCTAAGAGCGGCAAGGAGCTTAATGACAGGCGCGATCTAATTAATGCCATCTTAGATAAGAAAAATAATTACGCTATGAAGGGTGTTTCTATTTTCGAGCTAACCAATATGGTCGTTAAAAATAAGGGCAATATGGTTAGGATCGGTGATGAGAATAGGACTCTGACTGTTCAGGTGCGCACTAAAAACGATAAGCAGATGACCGAGCTTTTAGAGGATATCAGTAAAAAAGAGGTGTATGGCGTGGATACTAAAACAATCGCGCTACAAGAGGGTAATAAAACCGTCTTTTACGATAGCAACATCAGTGTGGAGGTTAGATAATGAAAAAGAGAAGTTCATTAGATCAACTTGATCAATGGTTTGCCTCCAAGGGAAATAGTGCAAATAACTATTTTTACATAGCTTTGTTGTTTGTAGGTTTGGTAGCTTACTTTATTTTAAGCCAGCAAGCCGATCCGTATTTAGAGAAGAGCGAAACTAATCTAAGTACTGCCACGACTAAGCTTGAAGGCGCACAAAGAGAGTATAACGAGTTTTTTGGCGGTGATCCTGATGCTTTTGTTAATAATAAACGCAATATCCTCAATGGTGCTAGAACCAACCTTAAAAATATCAATGATGAGCGTGGGTATCTAGACGACAAGCTAAAAGAAATTTCAAAGCTTACCTATAATGAAAAGAACTGGGCTAAATTTATGGATAGCCTCTCAACGATCGCAGAGAATAACAATATTAAAATTTACGCTATTCACAGCGATAGAAGAGAGCCTAGCATCAAACAGATTTTTCAGCCTGAGGCTTTGCTGGATATAGATGTAAAATTTGAAGGAGCATTTTCGAACGTTCTTAGGTATATCAATCTTATAGAACAATCGGAGATGATCGTAGATGTAAATAAGATGGATATTAATGCCACTAAAAACGGCAAAATCGGTGGAAGCATCGGTATATCTATCTGGGGAGTAAATTACTAATGAAAAAGTTAATTTTATGCTCTTTGCTACTTTCTACTGCTCTATTTGCTGTAGATAATAATCAGACGGTGGCGCCTAGTAATGGAGCCTATAAAGCTAAATACGATGCGATATTCGATGATCTTAGTAAGCCTAGAGTGGGTCTTAGCGATGAGCAGATAGCTTCTTTGCAAGATCCGTTCTATCCTAAAGAAGCCAATGCGCCTAGAGAAGCTAATCAGCAGGTGGATCTAGGTTATCAGCTAGTAGGTATTATGGGCGATAAGGTTAAGCTAAACGATAAGTGGTATGGTTTGGGCGAGTATGTAGGCTCATATAAGATCGTGCAAATAACGGGCAATAGCGTTATTATTACCAACGACGATGAAAATAAAGTCGAACTAACACTAAAACAAGGAAGTCAAAATGTCATTATTACATATAAGTAAAAAGCTTAGCATAGCTGCTATGCTTGCTTTGTCTGTTACGGCTACTAGTCTATATGCCGCTCCCGCAACTGCAGGTAACTGCGATAGGAAGGCACTAAATATCAAGATTAACGATACCGTTACGCTAAACGAAATGCTAACTCAGCTATCCGATATGTGCCGCTTTTCGGTGGTAGCAAAAGATGCTATCGCTCAAGAGGAGATGAGTAAGCCGTTGCAAGGCGTAAGTATCAAAGACCTTTCTTTACGCGAAGTTTTAGATCTACTCATAAAAGAGAATAATCTAAGCTATGAGTATTCTCATGGCATATTAAAAATTTCAGCGCTAGAGACTAGGACTTTTAAAGTGGATTACATCACTTCTATTAGAGAAGGTACTGCTGTTACTAAATCTTCTGTCGATTCCGCACCTACGAAAGTGGATGATAGCGACGATAAAGAAAATAAAGAAGATAATAAGATCACTACCAAAGAGAAATTTGATTTTTGGGAGAAGATTAGCGAGGAAATCACCTCTGTTTTAAATAACGGTACCGAAAAATACGTCGCAGTCGCTCCTATTATAAATCAAAATGCCGGTTTAGTAACCGTTACTGCTATGAAGTCTCAGATAGCTCGCGTCGATAGATATCTAAGCGGTATGCAAAAACGCCTTAGTCGCCAAGTCTTGCTAGACGTAAATATCATATCTGTCGAGCTAAATAACGAATACACTACCGGTATTGATTGGAGTAAATTTCAACTAGGATTTAATACCTATGTAGGTGGAGATCCGACTAAACTTTCAGGCTATCACATAGATAACGGAAATAGAGGAAAGGCCAGCGATACTCACGGAACTTGGACGATAGGGGCTAATCTAAATTTCAATATCGACGGTTTGATTAACTTCCTAGAGACTAAAGGTAAAACCAAGATTATTTCAAGCCCTAAGGTAACTACGATGAATAATCAGCCTGCTATTATCTCCGTAGGTGATACCATTAACTATGTATTGAAATCTACTACTACAGGCGATTATCAAGGTGGAGATACTCAGTCGGATGATCAGTATTCGATCTTTGTAGGTATTCTTTTGAATATCTTGCCTGAAATTTCAGATGATAATAGGATTATGCTACGAATCAATCCATCTTTAAGTTCTCTTAAATATGCCGAAGATAACGTAAGAAAAGAAAACGGCAGAAGAGATATCGCACCTGATACTTTGCAAAAGAAACTCTCGAGTGTAGTTTGGGTAGATGATGGTGATACTGTAATTTTAGGCGGTTTGATTGGTGCAACTAAGTCTAAGAATAACACTAGGGTGCCTGTGCTAGCCGAAATTCCATTAATCGGAAATCTTTTCAAAAGTACTGCCGATATTTTGAGCACATCGGAGCTAATCTTCGTAGTAACTCCACATATCATCGACAATACCGGCGCGCCGCTTGCTACCTCTCTTAAAGAGCTAGGTTACTCAAAATCCATCTACGAAAATGAGTAATAACTATACGGCGATCAAGGAAATTTTTATCGAGGATAACGAAGTCTCAGACTTCGTTAATCTCGATAAATCGACCCTTGCTTATCATAAAATTTTAAATGCTTTGCAAAAGCCGTTAAAACTTATACTTTTTTACGGCAAACCGGGCTGTGGCAAGACATTTTTGCTTAATAAGATCAAGGTCGATCTTGAAAAAAAGGTAAGAGTCGTATTTGTACCGCAGCCGTTTTTTGATGAGAAAGAATTTTTCTTAGAGCTTTATTCGCAGATTTTTCATTCTACTCCTAGTGAGCCGATTGATAATTATGAAAATTTTATGCGGATTTATAGAGAAAGGTTTGGAATTTCTACGAACGTGGGCGCGGTAGAGCAGGTCGTTATTTTGCTTGACGAGGCTCAGCTGTATCCAGGAAATTTAATAGAAAAAATTCGCCTTATGGCGGATACGAGACTATTTAAATTTTTATTTACGGTTCATAAGACAGACGAGGAAGACCGCCTCGCAAAGGATTATTTTAAAACTAGAATTTGGGAGAGCATCGAGCTTCCTAATTCAAATTTAGGCGAAGTCAAGCTATATATTGAAAAAAAGCTTGTGCTTCATGGCTTTCAACAATACTATTTTATGTTTAGTGACGATAATTTCGATTTGATTTTAAATTTAACGGATGGCAATATGAGGAACATCAACAAGCTTATGTATAAGATGTATGAGCTTTTTGAGTATTACGAAGTAAATAAACCTACGGAAATTAGTTTTTCGCAGATTAATAATAAAATCATAGAAATGGCGGCGATAGGCTCGGGGATAATAAATGCTTGAATTTTACGAAGTAAACGAACTTGAAAAAAAATGGGAAGAGTACAACAAAAACAGAAAGCAGTTTTCTTTCCTAAAATCTAAGCCGAATTTCGTATTGAGATTCGACAAGACGATTTTGGGGCTTTTGATATTGATCTCGGTTGCGATCGGAGCGATATTTTGGCTGCTTAAAGACAGCGATAGCGTCAGTATGGCAAGTATCAATCAAAATATTGAGGACAAGGGTGGTGCTACAAATTCTGCTAATGATGCCGAGCAGCAGGCGGCAGATCTTGCAGTGCAAAAAAATATCTCCAAAGAAGATTATAATATCAGCGCTCCGAAAGTTGCTCGTACTTCTAAGCATGAAAAGGAACGCCCAAGTTTAAATTTAAACGATGTGGGTGTGCTATCCAGCGAGGATTCCGGTGGGTTTAAGATAACCAATAATTACGAAAATGGCGGAAACTATGGCGGGCAGGCTCAGGCGCAGAATTTCGGCGGTCAAAATTTTGGCAATCAGAATTTTGGCAATCAAAATGCTCCTACATTTAATGTGCCTAATACCAATAACGCAGCTTTCGCAAATCAGCCGCCTAAAAACGAGGTTATAGATTTTGGACGCGCTCCATTGCCGCCTAAATCAAATTTCTCTGGAGGTTCTACAAATACCGCAAGTAGCGCTCCGCTAAGTTCCAGGATTGAGATAAAAACTTCAAATTTAAGCGAAGACAAGCAGAGCTTGGAGAGCAAATTTTACGCGACGAATAAGATTGAGTATTCGCTATCGCTAGCCGAAGAAGCGTATAATAAGAAAGACTACGACAATGCGATAAAATGGGCTCTTACGTCAAATGAGCTTGATAAGGACAACGTCGCTAGCTGGATAATTTTTGCTAAAGCCAATTATAAAAAGGGTCGTAAAGAAGACGCGCTTTACGCTCTTGAGACCTTTAACGCAAAGGCGAAAAATAGCGAAATTTCTAACCTAATTTCAAAGATAAGAAGCGACAAACTATGAAAATTTTATATATTTTAGCTTTTGCGATCGCGTCGTTATTCGCAGTTAGTGCCGATGACGTGCGCAACTGGGATCAGATCGGTCAGTATAACCGTATCTGCCAAGAAAGCGTGCGAAATTTATTCATTGAAGAACAAAGTGAGGCGCTTGCGAATATGTATGCCAAGGCGTGCCTAAAGATGGACAAAGTAAACGAGCTCGTCGTGCCTACGGTGATGCTTTATAAGACGAAAGAGGCTCGCGAGAATGCTTCTCTTTATTCGACTATAATTTTTCAAAAAAAGATGCTTTATTTGGCGCTTTGCGACGGCGTGGATATTAGCTATATTCGCACGCCTAAGATCAATTATATTTTGTCTGAAATTTTTGATAAATTTACGGAGAGAGCATACGTAAAAAAGAGTGATACGTATGTCTTTACCCTAGAAAACGGCGAGCGCGCCGAGCTTTTTATCAAAGAAGAGGAAGAGGTAAAAAAGATGGTAATTGCAATTTATGCTGGCGATAAGCTTAGCTCTATTAAAATTTATTGGTGATCGCGATGACAAAGATTGAAGAGCAGATTGTTGCGATTTTAATACGAAACAATATCCTTACTAGCACCGTTGTTCCGGAAATCAAGGACAAGATGGATATTGGCTTGACGCTAGGCGAGGTTTTAGTCGGAGATAACTATCTAAGCCAGGATGATTTTTGCTTGATTTTAGTTGAGCTATACAAGCGCCGCCAGATAGAATTTGACGATATAAGCGAAAAATTTTCGATGGATCCGAAGGAATTTTTGCAAATTCTAGCTAAAAAAATGAACCTGTCGTATATGAACTTAGACGATATCGACATAGACTTCAGGCTATCGGAACGCACTCCTACCGCACAGCTTAAAAGATACGGCGTGATACCGGTTAAAGCGGATGATCTGAATATTTACGTTGCTTTTTCTGATCCGTTTAATCTTGAGTCGCAAGATAAAGCGCAGGCTATGTTTAGCAAGCAGCTGCTTAAAATCGTAGTAGCCGATCCAAATCAGGTAAATAAATATCTATCTAAGCTTGAGCTTTCAGAGAGCATTAAAGGGCTCGTAGCGGAGATCCGCAAAGAGCTCGCCAACACCGGCGGTAGCGGAAGCAGCGATGATACCTCGGCGATTTTAAAGCTCATTGAGATGATAATTAGTCAGTCTATTAAGATGCGCGGTAGTGATATTCACATCGAGCCTACCGAGAATAACTGCGTCGTGCGTACCAGAATCGACGGAATGCTCGCTGAAATTTTTATCTTTGATAAGGATATCTATCCACCGCTAGTAAGCCGATTGAAGCTACTTTCGAATATGGATATCGCCGAGCGTCGCAAGCCGCAGGACGGCAGGTTTAGTATGAAAATTTCAGGTCGTGAATACGACTTTCGTATCTCGACGCTGCCTATCATCAACGGCGAATCTACCGTTATGCGTATCCTAGATAAATCCAAGGTTATCATCAGCCTGGAAAAGCTAGGTATGCACCCTGATAGCTTTAAGAAATTTAATAACGCTATGAAGGCTCCATACGGTATTATCTTGGTTACCGGACCTACGGGAAGCGGTAAGTCTACGACGCTATATGCAGCGCTAAACGATATTAAAAATATCGATACTAAGGTTATTACCGTAGAAGATCCGGTCGAGTATCAAGTAAATTTAATCCAACAAGTCCAAGTTAACGAAAAAGCGGGTCTTACCTTTGCTTCAGCACTGCGCTCGATTTTAAGACAAGACCCCGACATCATAATGATCGGTGAGATCCGTGATCAAGAGACCCTTAGGATCGCGATCCAGGCTGCTCTTACGGGACACTTGGTTTTCTCGACCCTACACACCAACGACGCCGTTAGTGCGATCCCGCGAATAGTGGATATGGGTATCGAAGCCTATCTAATAAGTGGTGCGCTCATTGCAGTAGAGGCGCAACGTCTCGTGCGAAAGCTTTGCCCGCACTGCAAGCAGCCTACGAATCTGCCTAAATCGATGCTTGATCAGTTGAAGGAATTTTTGCCTGAAAAATACACATTTTTCAAGGCTGTGGGTTGTGATCAATGCGGTCAGACGGGCTACATGGGGCGTGAGATGATTAGTGAAATTTTACCTATTACCGATAAAATGCAGAGCTTGATCGCTAACGGTGGCTCAAAGGACGATATGAGAGCCTTGGCGAAGGAGGAGGGATTTATAGATATGTTTGAAGACGGTGTTATACGTGCTGCGCGCGGAGTAACTAGTATAGAAGAAATTTATAGGGTGGCTAAACAATGAAAAAGCAATTAGAAGTTGAATACAACGCCAAGGGCGCAAGAAGAAAGATGTTTTTGCAAGCCAGCGATAAGGTGCAAGCAAACAACCTCATGAAACAGCGCGTAGGAGGGACAATCGTAAAAAGGGGTGAAACCCAGGTTGTAGCCAATACGGGCGGCGATTTTAAGGCGCAGGTTTCGCGCATGCTGGGTGGTAGCGGAAGAGTTAGAACGCTGCCGTTAGTAGCGTCGATCCGCCAGCTTTCGGTTATGACGAACGCTGGAATTTCAATCCACGACTCGATCAAGGAAGTCGCAAGGGCGGCAGAGGATAAGACGCTAAAAGAGATTTTCAGCGCTATGAACGATGATCTTAACGCAGGTCTTAGCTTGACAGAGTCTGCGGAGAAATTTAGAGGTCAGCTCGGTGATGTCGTCGTTGCGATGGTAAGTCTGGGCGAAGCAACCGGTAATATGGCAGAATCCCTAGCCAAGCTTGCTGCTATGCTTCAAGAGCTTTGGGAAAACCAGCGTAAATTTAAAAAGGCGATGCGTTATCCGATAATCCTTATGATCGTTATGGCGATTGCGTTTTCTATTTTGATGATGTACGTCGTGCCAAAATTTCGCGAAATTTTCGAAGAGCTCGGTGCGGATCTGCCGCTGCCTACTAGAATTTTGCTCGGCATCGAAAGCACGCTTAATAATTATGGAATTTTTGTTTTAGCGGGTATCATACTTACTATTGTGGGGCTTAGATGGGCGTATCGCAATAACGATGAGTTTAAAAAGGGTTTTGATAAGACGATTTTAAAGGTCTATCTATTCGGTAAGATCATATTTTTCTCGACGATGTCGCGATTTATGCTTATTTTTACAGAACTCGTGCGAGCAGGTATTCCTATCGCTGATGCGCTGGATACATCTGTTTTAATGGTGGATAATCATACTTTAAAAGAGAAACTCTCTACCGTTAAAATTGCCGTGCAGCAGGGCGTGAGCCTGACAGAGGCGTTTAACAATACAGGGCTTTATGAGAGTATGCTTATTCAGATGATCAGCGCGGGCGAGCAAGCCGGTAATCTCGATAAGATGCTCGGCAACGTCACGGATTATTATAAAGAGAAATTTGATGATATCATCGATAATATCTCAAGCTACGTCGAACCGATCATGCTATTTTTTATGGCGGGCATGGTTCTTCTTTTGGCTCTTGGTATATTCATGCCTATGTGGGATCTGGGCAAAGCCGTCAAAAACTAACTCCTTTAATTCCGCGCCTTCAAGGGCGCGGAATTTTATCAAAGCATTAAAATTTCATCCTTCAAATAAAATTTTAACCTTCGTTTGGCTAAAATACCGCTTTAAATTTAAGGATCAATCATAGTTAAAGAAGTATATTTTATCGTCGTATCGGCTATCATAATATTTTTTGGGCTTGCTACTATTGCGCCCGATTCCGCGCTTGTAGGCAGCGCAGGCAACGCCATCCGCTCGTTTAATACCCAGCTATTCGGCTATTTTGCATACATCTATCCGTTATTTTTGCTCGCCTTAGCATACGTAGCCTATAAGCATTTTCGCGGTTTTGACTTTAGATTTTTTGAGTTTAGCATCGGAGCCATTTTGCTGTTTTTTACCATTTTGATGGTGCAGTCGAGTCTCTTTGGCGCTAGCGGCGGAGCAGTCGGCAGTTTCGCGGTGGACGGGCTTAGGCGAATGATCGGAAGCGTTGGCGTGTGGATTTTTAATATTACGATTTTTGTGCTTTCGCTAGTGCTGATATTTGAAGATCGCTTTACCGACATCATCAAAAACTGCTTTATTGGCTCAAGAGATGAAAGCTCGCAGGATGAAATTAGAGACGATTTTGATAGCGACACGGATGCAGCGCAAAGAGGCGGGCTCGCAAGGCATTCGTCTGCGCAGGGCTTGAGAGGTGCGGAAAATTTTAACGCTTCGAATGACGCTTTGAGCACAGAGGACAATTCGGCGAAACAGGGTAATTTTGCGGAGCAGGGCGCAAGCGAACGCGGTTTTGAAGGCGAGCGAAATTTACAAAATTTAAACGATACTCGCGAGCCTGAAAATGAGCAGAATTTCGGTGACGCGCAGGGTCTGCAAGCTTCCGCTGAACGCGAGCTTAAAATGCCGCAAAAGGGAAAGCCGAGCAGGCTAAAAAGGGTCGAGCGCCTAAGCGAGGTCGCCGAAAATAAAAGGCTTTTGGATCAGCTCGATAAGGGCAGGGTGGCTAAGCCCAAGGATTTTAAGCTGCCGCCGCTTGACTTTTTAAATTTGCCGCCGAAAAAGAAAAGCAATATCGATGAGAGCGAGATCGATCGTAAAATTTACGATCTGCTCGATAAGCTGCGTAAATTTAAGATCGACGGCGACGTGGTGCGGACTTACTCGGGTCCGGTCGTTACGACATTTGAGTTTCGCCCCGCCGCGCACATCAAGGTAAGTAAAATTCTAACGCTGCAAGATGATCTGGCGATGGCTCTTAGAGCGCAGACCATCCGTATCCAGGCGCCGGTTCCTGGCAAAGACGTCGTGGGCATCGAGATCCCGAATCAAAATATCGATACGATCTATCTGCGCGAAATTTTAGAAAGCGACGTGTTTAAAAGCGCCTCCAGTCCGCTTACCATCGTGCTTGGCAAGGACATCGTGGGCCAGCCTTTCGTCACCGATCTTAAGAAGTTGCCGCACCTTCTCATCGCAGGCACCACGGGAAGCGGCAAGAGCGTGGGCATCAACGCCATGCTGCTTAGCCTTTTGTATCGCAACTCGCCCAAGAGCCTGCGGCTTATAATGATCGATCCGAAGATGCTTGAGTTTAGCATTTACAACGACATCCCGCACCTGCTAACGCCCGTAATCACGCAGCCTAAGCAGGCGATCATCGCGCTAAGCAACCTTGTTTCAGAGATGGAGCAGCGCTACTCGCTCATGGCACAAAATAGGACGAAAAACATCGACAACTACAACGAAAAGATGATGCGCGAGGGCGGCGAAATTTTGCCTTACATCGTCGTTATCATCGATGAGCTTGCCGATCTGATGATGACGAGCGGCAAGGACGTGGAGCACTACATCGCGCGTCTGGCGCAGATGGCGCGCGCCAGCGGCATCCATCTCATCGTAGCGACGCAGCGCCCAAGCGTGGACGTAGTCACGGGGCTGATAAAGGCGAATCTGCCTAGCCGCATCAGCTTCCGCGTGGGTTCGAAGGTCGATAGCAAGGTGATTTTGGATCAGATGGGCGCAGACAGCCTGCTTGGACGGGGCGATATGCTCTTTACGCCGCCTACCGCGCCGGGGCTCATCCGCCTGCACGCGCCGTTTACGACCGAGAATGAGATCAATAAGATCGCGGAATTTTTAAAGGCGCAAGAAAGCGTCGTTTATGACGAGAGATTTTTGATCGAAAACGAGGGCGCCAAGCAAGAAGGCGGCATAATCAATCCGCAAAATATCGTGCTTGACGAGCTTTACGACGAGGCGAAAGCGATCGTTTTGGAGGAGGAGAAGACCTCGATCAGCTACCTGCAGCGCCGCTTGCGTATCGGGTACAACCGCGCCGCGACGATCATCGAGCAGCTTGAACAGATGGGCGTTTTAAGCGAGATCAACGCTAAAGGTCAGCGCGACATAATCAAGTAAGCTTTAAAATTTCGATGAAATTTAAGCGGAGAAATTTTAAAATTTATTGGATTTGCGGGTGCCAGAATTTTTAAAATTTATCGGATATGAAGCGGTGAAATTTTAAAATTTTTTGATCTGCATGGCGGATTTTAAATTTTAAAATTTGCGCGTTCCGCAGCTCGCACTTGTGCTTCTGTGACTGCGGGAAGGCGGACGGTTTATACGGATGCGAGGATGCGATCAAAGTTCTTTGCGGTGCGGCGGCACTTTAAAGGCGGATGTAGCGCGGTACAAACAGCATGTTTTTGCAGCTTGCGTTTGCTACGCACCCGCTTTAAGACGTATTAAAATTTAAGGCGCGGTTTAATTGAGCGCTGTGTTCTTGGCGCTAAATTTGAACCGCGCGTTAAATTTTAAAACGCAAGCGGAGCAGAAATAGAGCGGGTTTTAAAATTTAAAGATTGAGCGAAAGAGCTTCGAGATTTAAATTTTAAACGCTCGGCGATATTTAAATTTCATCTGCGACGCAGAATTGAGAGCTTGCCGCGCTACCGATACGTGAGCGATAGGCGCTCTGCGGCGGATGAATTTCGTTCAAGGCACCGCGGCGATCCGCGACGTAAATTTGAAATTTTATCCGAAACTGCTGCATACGGAGACGCCAGGCGGCCCAAATTTTGATTTTAAAATTTCGCCGTTTTTTGGACTTTTGAATTTTAAAATTTGCCGCAGCGGATCTGAATTTTAAATCGCGCCGCGCCGACATGAAACGTCTTGCGACTGCGCAAGCGGGAGAAGTTGCTACGGATTTGGCTTGCGGCGCGCGAGTACATGAGTAAAAAGTTCGTTGTGTGCTGAAGGTTAGTAGCGAAGTATTGCGGTTGTGCGTGGCGACCGACGTGCGGCACGAGTGCTCGCGCTGCACACTAAAAGCCGTTGTGCCGAAAGCCGCTAGACAAAAGCTGTTTGGCGCGCGGCGTTTTGTGTGGGTATAATTCGCAGTGCGGCTGCATTGGCGGTATGTTTTGTGATGCGAATATGCTTACATGCTCTGCGATGTAAAAATTTTAGAATAAAATTTTATCGCTGTGCATATAAATTTAATGAAATTTGCGACGTAGCAGCGAATGAATTTAAAACGAAATTGCGCACGGACTATGCAGTACAAACGCGGTTTTGCAGCTAAGTCATATTTTACAGTGTGGCTGCGTTGTAAGATGCGACACGTTTTACGCCACTGCGCGTTGAAAATAGATCAGTATGTAAGCGCGTTTGTAATGATGTTGTGGCGTAAAATTTTGTAATTACCGCGCGCTGCTCGTGTACGATTTTGCATGGTTGAGGTTTGCGATCTTGTTATCGCGTGCCGAAAGCCGCCGCGATACGCCTGCCAGAGTAGAATGCACCCGCCTGTGTATTAAAAGATAGTGCGAGGTTGCGCTCTACGGTGCGGCGCGTGCGTCGAAAGAGTGAGAGTAAAATGCACACTTAAAAAGCGGCGTGAGATCGCACTTTGTGGTGCTCTATCTGCAGCGTGCGTCAAAAGTCGTCGCGATATGTTAAATAGAGCATATGCAGTGCACGTTTGCAGGATACGAGAGATCGTACCTTGTGGCGCGCTATCTCGCAGCGTGCTCTACCAAAGTCGCCTATGTGTGAGGATAAAATTCGCGCCGCGCGTCAAAGATGCATGGTCGCACTGCGTGCCAAAAGACAATACGTGGTCGTGCCGTACGCTTTTTAAAAGGCGGTGCCACGATCGGCGCCGTGCGCCGCGGGCGCGATGCGAGGTTTGAGCCTCGCGCGGCAGACGAAGCGTGCACGGCGCACGTAAATGCGAATAAATTTTAAAACGGAGAGATGATTGAAAACCGATAAATGGCTATATTACTTCACCTGCGCGCTCATTACGATCGGCATGATATTTTCGCTGTCGCTGAGCTCCTATACGGTGCTTTTGCTGGGCGCTACGCCACTGCATTTTTTTTATCGTCAGTGCGCGGTAGGGATCGCGTGCATCGCGGTGATGTGGATCGTCTCGCGCGCCGATCCCGATAAATGCCTAACGCCGGTGTGCATGTCGCTTTTTGCGATAATGGGGATTTTGATGCTCGCTATGGGCTTTTTGCCCAAATCCTTGGTCGCCGACGTAAACGGCGCGGCGCGTTGGATTAGGCTGCCGTTTTTTAACCTCGCGCCGGTGGAATTTTTCAAGGTGGGCTTCATCTACTTTTTGGCGTGGAGCTTCTCGCGCAAGCTCGATCACTCCAAAAAAAGCATCGGGCGCGAGATCGCGACGCTGCTTCCTTACGTAGCGCTTTTCGGCTTTGTAGTGATCCTAGTCGCCATCGTGCAAAACGATCTAGGGCAGGTCGCGGTGCTGGGGCTTACGATGATTTTTATGTCGCTTTTTGCGGGCACGAGCTTCAAGCTCATCGGCTTTAGCTTTATGGGGATTTTGGGGCTTGCTTACGTTTTTATCGTCACGAGCGCGCACAGGGTCGATCGCGTGCGCTCGTGGTGGGGCGGCGTGCAGGATTTCGTGCTGTCGTTTATGTCGCCTGAAACAGCCGCGGGGCTGCGTATAGAGGACGCTAGCGCGCCGTATCAGGTCGGGCACTCGCTCAATGCGATAAACAACGGCGAGTTTTTCGGGCAGGGGCTCGGGCTTGGAAGCTTTAAGCTCGGATATCTGAGCGAGGTACACACCGACTTCGTGCTCGCAGGTATAGCCGAGGAGTGGGGATTCGTCGGGATTTTGCTCATCGTGGCGCTATTTTATGCGATGCTATTTCGCATCTTTCAGACCGCGAGCAAGTCGCCGAGTAACGTAAATTTCCTCTTTTGCCTGGGTATCGGCTTTATGTTTTTCTTTTCGTTCATTATCAACTCCTATGGCATTACGTCGATCTCGCCGGTTAAGGGTATCGCCGTGCCGTTTCTAAGCTACGGCGGCAGCCACCTGCTCGCGGCGTCGTTTGCGGTGGGGCTCGTTTTGATGGCGTCGAAAAGGGCGAAATTTTAAGGCTTTTGCGGGCTTTGGAGCGGGTGCGGTTTAAATTTAGACGTAAAATTTAGAGCTGAATTTGCGCTTAAAATTCTACGCCGAAGCGCGCCGAGGCTAAAATTTAAGCGTAAAATTTTATAAATTTAAAGGAAAAGTATGGTCATAGCAATCAGCGGCGGCGGCACCGGCGGGCATCTGATAATCGCTAAAAATTTAGCCGCCCGCCTTGCAAAGCAGGGCATCAGAGCGATCTTCATCGGCTCAAATCGCGGGCAGGATCGCGCGTGGTTTGAAAAAAGCGAGCTTTTTGCACGCACCTATTTTCTGCAAAGCTCGGGCGTCGTCGATAAAAAGGGCTTTGCCAAGCTAGCCTCGCTGCTAAATATCCTGCGCCTTTCGCTTACGGCGCGTAAAATTTTAGAGCAAAACGGCGTCCGCGCGCTCATCAGCGTGGGCGGATACAGCTCGGCGCCCGCATCCATCGCGGCGATCCTTTCTGGCGTGCCATTTTTTATCCACGAGCAAAACGCCGTTTGCGGGCGGCTCAACCGCCTGCTGAGGCCATTCGCGCGCGCGTTTTACAGCTCCTATGAAAAGCCCGCGTTTGCTTATC
This sequence comes from uncultured Campylobacter sp., assembly GCA_963522285.1. GTDB lineage: Bacteria > Campylobacterota > Campylobacteria > Campylobacterales > Campylobacteraceae > Campylobacter_B. The sequence goes on along the minus strand of CAUQWV010000007.1, from coordinate 66,764 downwards.
CGATCGCGGATATTTTTTTCGAGACGGCGCGGCCGCGCACGGCGCTTAAGAGGGTCATCTTTTTGGGCGGCTCGCAAGGAGCGAGCTTTATCAACTCGCTTGCCGTGGAGCTTGCGCCTAAACTTTTGAGCCTCGGCTACGGCGTGATCCATCAGTGCGGCGAGCGCGAGTTTGAGCGTATCTCGCAGATCTACGCGCAACAGGGCCTAGATGTACAGCTCGTGGGTTTTTGCAAAAACATGCACGAGCTCATCGCAAGCGCCGATCTTTGCGTCGGACGTAGCGGTGCCAGCACGCTGTGGGAGCTCTGCGCAAACGGCCTGCCTGCGATATTCGTGCCGTTTCCGTTCGCGGCGGCGGATCATCAGTTTTATAACGCGAAATTTCTTAAAGAGCGCGGACTTTGCGAAATTTTACGCCAGGAGGACGCGAGCGGCGAGCGGATCTTAGGCTTGATTGAGAGCTTCGACGTGGCGCGAGCGAGCAAAGGACTGCTTGAGTTAGCGGATCGAAACGGCGCGCAAGCGATAATCGACGATGTGATGAGTAAAATTTAAAAAGGCGCAGGTGCGCTTGTGTAAATTTGAGACAATCTCTCCGCGAAGTCGGCTTTAAATTTATAAACCGATTAAATTTGACTTCTGCGTTTGCGTAAATTTTACGCGGCGCTTCGGTTTGAGTAAAAATTTGAAATTTACATGCTTACAGGCGAAGGACGCTTTTTTGATTTGCGCAAATTTAAGCTCGCAAACAAAGCGCGCAAAAGTGCGTTGAGTGTAAAATTATCTGCGCCTAAAGCTGATTATCGCATCGTTGTTTTCTTGTTGATATTTTTCAAATAAAGCCTGATATCTTTGCGATTTTGCCGGATCATTTGAATAAATTCCTACTAGAAAATAGCACGCTTCCGCAAATCGCAACTCACACGATCGCTCAAAGTATCGCGTACCCGTTTCTTTGTCATCGTCGTCAAAATACGCGACGTAACCGAACATGAAGCAGCCCTCGCCATTGCCGAGCTTGCATGCTTTTTTATACAGTTTTCTGCCCTCTTGCGAATCTCTATCCTCGTAGCCTGCGAGTCTCGTGCAGCTTTCGCCGCCGTTAAGCTCGTAGCAGCCTTTTTTAAGCAGATCTTTGGCGCCTTCTTGCGAAATTTCGCCATTTAGTAGCAGAAGGCTCGAAAGCACGGCGCAGGCATCGCCGTCTCCGCCGTCGCAATCTTCGCGAAATCTTACGGGATTTTTCATTTTTAAAGTGCCATCTTTGGTATGAATAGAAATTTCTTTAGGATTTTTGTTTGCGTCTTCGTTAGCTTGATTGATAGGAATTCGAGTTTCATTTAAAATCTCCGTGCGAAAAGGCGCTTTTATCGCTATAAAGATTGCGACTATACATGCGACGAAGAGAGGGAGTATTTTCGGCGTAGAGCGATTATTACGCGGAGTGCGCAGATCTGCGTCTTTGATCGATTGTCTATTTCTTGCGGTAGCGACGGAGGGCTTGGTGCTCGGTTTTTGGCTTAAATTTGCGGCCGAATCTGCGCCTGATTTTTCGGCCGGATTTACGGCGGCGTCCGCATTCAGATCTGCATTAGCGTCCGTATCGCAGACATTTTCACTTGAGCTTTTTAAATTTTTGCCCCGCTTTTCTCTCAGCTCATTTATGCGTTGTATGATTTCTTCATTATTCAAATGAAATCCTTTCTGCTCGATAAATTTTTATTAATTGGTTAAACACCGGGCTTTATCATCAAAATCGCATTAATATCAAGGGGATTATATCATCTTGTTTTGAATTTTTCAAAAAAATATGACCAAGAAAAATCCGCAAATTTGGTGTAAATGCGCTGTCAAATTCGGATCGGTTATCGCCGGTATCATCTGCAGATAGGTTTAAATTTTACATACTTCGAACGCACATAAATTTCCAAAACTTGATAGGATTCATATCAAGTTTATTTATTCTACTCTTGACAAGATTAGCACTCCATGATATAATCTGCCAAAATTTTCAAAAAGGACCGCATAATGGCAAAGAAAAAATTTAAGACTGAAGTGAATGATCTGCTAAATTTGATGATCCATTCGCTTTATTCAAACAAGGAGATTTTCCTGCGCGAACTTATCTCAAACGCGAGCGACGCGCTGGATAAGTTAAACTACCTAAGCCTTACGAATGACGAATATAAGGCGCTTTCGTATGTGCCGCGCATCGATATAAAGATCGACAAAGAGGCTAAAACGCTAAGTATCGGCGACAACGGCATCGGCATGGACGAGACCGAGCTAGAGAGCAATCTAGGCACTATCGCGCGCAGCGGTACGAAGGGCTTTATGGCGAGCCTTAGCGGCGATGCGGCGAAGGATAGCAACCTCATCGGGCAGTTCGGCGTAGGGTTTTATTCGGCGTTTATGGTGGCGGATCATATCGAAGTTATCAGCCGCAAGCCTCTCTCACAGGACGCTTTTAAATGGAGCAGCGACGCGAGCAACTACGCGATAGAAAAGGCGCAGAAAGAGGACTTCGGCACGACGATAATTCTGCATATGAAAGATGAGGAGTTTTTGGACAGCTACAGGCTCGAGGGCATTATCAAAAAATACTCCAACCACATCCCTTACCCAATCTTTATGGATAAAGAAGAATACGTTCCTGCGCAAAAAGAGGGCGAGCAGGGACATAGCGAGGTTAAAAACGTCCAGATCAACCGCGCGAGCGCGCTTTGGCAGCTACCAAAAAGCAGCCTAAAGTCGAGCGATTACAATGAATTTTACAAGCAGATCAGTCACGATAGCGGCGATCCGCTGTTTTACATCCACACCAAGGCCGAGGGCACGCACGAATACACGACGCTTTTTTACGTGCCGAGTAGCGAGCCCTTCGATCTATACCGCGTCGATTATCAAAGCGGCGTGAAGCTCTACGTCAAGCGCGTTTTCATCACCGACGACGCCAAAGAGCTGCTGCCTAGCTACCTGCGTTTTGTGCGCGGCATAATGGACGTCGAGGATCTGCCGCTAAACGTAAGCCGCGAAATTTTACAGGAAAATCGAATTCTAGCCTATGTCCGCGAACAGAGCGTCAAAAAAATTCTATCCGAGCTAGAAAAGCTTTTGCAAAGCGATCGCGAAAAATACATAAAATTTTACGAATTATTCGGCAAGGTTCTGAAAGAGGGGCTTTACGGCTTCGGCGCAAACAAAGAGGAAATTTTAAAGCTTTGTCTTTTCAAATCAAACCTGCGAGACGGACTCATCACGCTTAGCGAGTATAAGGAAAAAATGAAAGAGGGTCAAAAAGAGATCTATTATATCGCGGGAAACAGCGCTGCGATGCTTAAAAGCTCGCCTCTGATCGAGAAATTTAACGCCGAGGGCACGGAGGTGCTACTCTGCGACGATGAGATTGATACGATCGTGATGCCGGGCGTTTTTGAGTTTGATAAGACGCCGGTTAAAAACGCGACCTCGATCAAGCAAGAGGCTTCGAGTGACGACGCTGCGACGCCGCAAGCCAAAGAGATCGCCGCAAAGATCAAAGAAATTTTAGGCGAACGCGTCAAGGACGTTAAAATTTCATCGCGTCTAAGCGGCTCGCTTTCCTGCCTTGTTTTTGACGAGAACGATCCCGATTTTGCGACGCAGCAGCTGCTTAAGCAGATGGGAGGTCGCAATCTGCCGCCAATAAAGCCGATTTTGGAGATCAACGCAGATCACGAGATCATCAAAAAGCTGCAGGCCGATAAGCTAATGCTACCGCAAGTATCCGAGATAATCTACGATCTGGCGCGCCTTAGCGAGGGGCAGGAGCTGGAAAATCCGAGCGAGTTTATCAAAAACGTAAACGATCTGATCGCAAAGGCTCTGTAGATTATCTAAATTTAGAGCTTCGATCCGCTACCTAAATTCCGCGCGGCTGCATAGGCTGTATAAATCTATATAGTCGCGCTTTAAATTTAAAAAGAAATTTCAGGTCGCAAACTTCACCGCGCTTTCTAAATTTTAAAATTTAAAAGCGGCGGAATTTCACTCTTTGATTTCGGTAAAAATTTTATCCAGCGGCTCGGTTTGACATTTTAGAAATTTTGAGGTTTTGATCGCTTTTATCCGCGAGTCGAGGTCGGGGCGTAAGCCGAAAATATTCGCCAAAGCAGAAATCATAAATCGAGCTATAAATTCCACCTCTCATTAATTTAATCTTTACAAAGTTGCGTAATTTTATTTTAAATTTCCCTCTTTTTATCGCAAACAGCGAGATTGTTTGATATAATTCATTTTATAAATATTTGTAAATCTTTATGAAAGGAGATTTCGAATGAAACTCATCAAACTAAGTTTAGCTGCGGCAGTTTGCGCATGCGCTGTATCCTCGCTAAGCGCTGCGGATAACGTAGCCGAAGCGATCACTAACGGCAAGCTTAGCGGAACCGTAAAGGCAACTTACGCCGATAAAACGGTAGATAACAGAGGCGAAGCCGCTACGGGCGACAACGACTACGACGCATTCGGCGTGGGTCTTGAGCTCGGATACGTTACCGATCCTCTTTACGGCTTTAGAATAGGGCTTACCGGGCAAGGCTGGTTGATGCCGTATCATGTAGGCTCAAGCAATAAGACCGCCTACGATAAGGAGTGGTATACCAAGGGTGCGGTATTATCGGAACTATACCTAGGATACGGCATAGGAAATACCGATATAAAGGCGGGTAGACAATATGTCGTTACTCCGCTCGTTGCTGGCAACTATACGAGGGCGTTTAAAGAAGCTTTTGAGGGCGTAGCGATATCTAATAAAGATATCCCCGATACTACCTTGTGGGGCGGATGGTTTTATAAATTCCAAGGAAGGAGTAAAACCGCTATGGGCGCTCCGGCCGGCGAAGGAAAGGCTCCTTTGTTTAAAGATAGAGTGATTCTGGGTAATATGACGGGTCCTGTTACCGTAAAATTTGAAAATATCTTCTCCGCATACGTTCAAAACAAATCCTTGCCTTATACTACTTTAACCGGCGCTTACGCAGCGGTAACGGACGTAAAACCTGCTAACGCGTTAAAAGACGGCGACGTTAGCCTGTATCTTGCCGAGGCAAATGTAAAAGTGCCGGTAGGCGAGGTTTTAAAGCTAGGATTTGATCTTAACTACAAAGGCTCGCGCGTGGACGGAGGGCTGGAGCCAAGAAGGCTTGACGGCGATATGTTCGGCGTAAGAGTCTCGGTTAGCGAGTTTTTCGGATTCGGTCTATCGTATGCCTATACGACCGTTAGCGACGACGATGCCGTTATTTTGGGCGTCGGCAACGGCCCTGGATCATACACCGCTCTGCCTATTAGAGGTCCGTTTGTCTTCACAGGATATGCGGGTATGGATACGCACAAGATCGTGCTTGATTACAACTTCGGCGCTATCGGCTTGGACGGCTTCAAAACCGCGCTACACTACGTAAAAAGCGATCAGGACAGAGTAGGCAGCACGAATAATATCAATGCTAGCGGGGCTGCGGGCCAAAAGGTCGGCACCAGCATGGACGTAGAGGGCTGGGCGGTAACGGCAAACTACGCTCCTAAGGCCGTTAAGGGGCTAAGCTTGGGCGTAACCTACACTGCGCTTGAGAGAAGCGACCACTACGCTAGCGGCGTAAATAGGAAGTTTGACGAGAACGAGATATGGTTGCAAGCTGCGTATAAATTTGATCTAAGCGGCAACTAAAATTTTAAAGAGCGGAGTATTTCCGCTCTTTCTCATCTGCATTATTTTGCCTCGTATATGACGCAAAAAAGGCGTTAAACCCGAAAAATCTACTCTTTACCATCTGCATTATCAAACGGGCTCGCGCTTGATAAATGTTTCATCCAAACCTCCTAAATTTAAACATACTCTTGAATTTTAAAATTTATCTAAAATTTCGCCGCAGAGCTTGACGTAACGAAATTTAAATAAAGCTTAGGCATTGAAATTTTGGCGAGGATTTTGTTACGCGTGCTTTATAAGAATTTTAGAAATTTCCTTATAATTACAAGAAATATACCTTTCTAGCGTTTTAAATCTTTTGATACGAAAGCGCGACTTGGATATTATGGTGCATCGTTGCAGACTCTCCTATTCCAGGCACATTTAAAATTTCTTTTGGAATATGCTCTGCAACAAACACTATTTTATTTCTCCTTTTTATTGGTTAAGTCTTGTAGTTCCATTGTATAGTTTGGATCCGATTGCCACGCATCATAATCGCCATAAGCCTCTAAACTTTTCTGTAATAAGTGAAAAATATTTTGCATTTGTGCTTTGGAATTTAAACTAGGTTTTAACCCTAAGATTTTCCAAATACGATGAAATTTCTTTGGACTTATTGTGCTATCAATATCAAAATTATAGTCCAGCATAATTTCTATGTTTCTATTGTTATAATGCAAAATCCATAAAGACTTTGATAAAACAGCTCTGTCATAATTTGGGTCTGGAAAGCTATAAATTTTTAAAAGCCAGCAATCCAATTGCCTATCTATTGTAAAATTTAGATTTGGCAACTTTGCTCCATAATTATACTTACCATATAGAGCACTCAATCCATACTTCTCATCATCCTCTTTGGTTATGATTGCGTTTTCAAAAGCCATCACTTCCTCCTAAAATTTTAATTAGATTATACCCTCGATAATTTATGCTAGCCTTATGCTCTCATAAATGTATCGTGAGTATGAAATTTTAAGTTAGCACTATAGTAAGGCTAAATATGCAAATTTAAGGGTTTTTGTCGATACTTTTCGTTTACGAGCTGGCGAGTAAGAAGCGCATAAACTTAAGTTGCGAGCGGTTGGTTTAATATAGTCTGATAGATGAAATTTTAAATCGAGAATTCGAGGAAATTCCAATCTAAAAGCCGATAAATTTAATAAAAATTTCACAAAAACTTCGCCAAAATTTTAAAAATCCCGTCAAGGTCTCAGCTAAACCTCGGCGGAATTTTGAAATTTAGAAATTCTAGGATTTCAAGCGGCGTTATTTCTTCGCGCTAGAAGCGTCCATAAAGGCCTGCTCTTCGGCGCTAGGTTTATACTCGTCGCCGAAAAATCCCTTCTTCGCCTTGATCTTCTCCTCCATCATCTTCTTTTCGTAAATTTTATACGTCGGTCGCCAATACTCCAGGTAGTTACGAAGCCCGATGCTATGCCCTGCGCTTACGTGGCAGCTCGCGCATTTAAGCTCGCGCTCTGTGCCTAAAAGCTTTTTGTAGTGCGCGTGCATGCGTTGCGCCTGCTCAGAGGTGATTTTGCTGTCGATCACGGTAGCATGGCAGCTCGTGCAGCCGTTGTCAAACACATAGTGCTCGCGCTCTTCGCGCCTTTTGTTCCAATCAAATTTTTCAGGCTCGTCAAAGAAGTGCGAGTAGCCCTCCAGCACGCCGTTTTTGGCCTTTTGATAGACGTATTTTACGATATTGTCGTGCGGTAGGTGGCAGTCGACGCATTGGGCTTTGACGCCCGTTTTGCCCTTGCCCGAATGCACGTCGTCTTGATAGGCGATTACCATCGGATCCATCTCGTGGCAGACGTCGCAAAATTTATCGGTGCTCGTTTGCTCAAGCGCATAATGCACCGGCACGACGACAAAAAACCCTATAATACCGCTTATTAAGATGATAAGCGCTAGTAATTTTTTAGAAATTCTCATGGCGTCACCCCCATCCATTGCGGAACTTCGTGCTCGTGGCATTCGGTACACATATTCGTAGATGCCTTGTGCTCGGCATGGCATTCGTCGCAGTATAGCGTAGGACCGTCGTGGACGGAGTTGTGTGGATTGGCCTTGAGCGTATCCATAAATTTAAGCCTCAAAGCAAGCTGCTTTTTGTCGCCGTGACAGCTGATACAGCCCTTGTCGCCGATGCTTTTAAATTTAGACGGATCGCTTCCTTGATTTATGTGGCAATCGACGCAATCAAACGACAAATGCTCGTGATGAGGTTTGATTTTGTATTTTGCCCGAAGCTCATCTGAAACGACTATGTCCGTGGCGTTGGCGTCATTAGCACTCGGCGCGCCGAACAAAGTCGCGATGATACAGCACAGAAACAGCGCCGTAAAACTGAAATTTTTCATTTGCAACCTTTTAGAAAACTGCCTTGCAGGCTCGCTTTAGCTACTTGGCAAGGCTTAAAAGAGCTTGCGCTCAGACTAGTTAAGCGATCTGCTCGCCTGCGATCATTCCGAAAACTATACAGTCGGTAATCGCGACAGTACCAAGTCTGCTTGCGCCGTGAGTACCGCCGGTGATCTCGCCTGCAGCCCATAGGCCTGGGATCGGCTTATTCGTCTTAGATGATAAGACCTCGGCTTTGGTGTTGATCTTTAGACCGCCCATCGTGTGGTGAGGCTTCGGCGATAGGCGGATGACGTAGAAAGGTCCCGCTTCGTTGATCTCGCTTAGCGCGCTTTCTTGCTTGCCGAATTCGTCTTTTTTAGCCTTCACGCCTTCGTTGTATTTTTTGACGCTCTCTTTTAGCGCATCCGCAGGCACGCCGTATTTGCTAGCGATCTCATCTAGGCTTGCGCATTCGCCTACTAGCTTGCCGCTTGCCATGCCCTTGGAAATCACCTCTTCGCTTAGGTCTTTAAACGCCGTTTTGGTATCTGCAAATGTTATCGGATAGGCTTTTGGATCCTCGCGCAAAATTTTAAACTCCGCGTCCGCGCGGGTCTTGCGGTCGGCTAGCTCGTTCATAAAGCGCTTGCCCGTGCGCACATCCACGGCGATACCGTATTTGAAAGTGCCTTGCTGAGTTAAGATCGGAGCGGTGCCAAAGCCCTTCTCATCGGGGCTCGCCCACGGACCAAACTGTATCCAATCGACCTGCACCGGATACGCGCCGATCTCAAAGGCTTTTAGCAGCACGCCCGCAGTGGCTCCCGGATGGTTGGTGCTATCGACATCGTCCGGGATGCGCGGATCTTGAAGCTTGCGGAAAATTTTATCGCGGCAAAATCCGCCCGCTGCGAGCACTACGCCTTTTTTGGCTTTGAGCGTCTTTTTTGTGCCGCTCGTGTTTTCAAGATCGTCGCTGTAAAGATTCGGATCAAATTTATACTCCTCGCGGATCACGACACCCGCTACGCGATCACCGTCCATTACGAAATCATCAAATTTCGCGCGGCGGCGAAGCTCGCAGCCTTTGTCTTTTAGCGCTTCAAATTTTTCAAGCATCGGCTGGATGTAGCCTGAGCCGCTATCATTTGTAGTTAACATCGAGCGCGCGACGCTGTGACCGCCGAAGTGCGCGCAGTGATCCATTTTAAATTGCACGCCGTTATCTACGAGGAATTTAAACGCGTCTAAGCCGCGATCGGCTAGGGTGCCCAAAAGCTCGGGGTGGTTGATGCCAAGTCCTGCTTTGAGGCAGTCGTTCATAAATAGCTCTTTGCTGTCTTTGATGCCCGTTTTTTCCTGCACTGGGTTCATCGGCACGCTCATACCGCCGCCGTTGATGACGGAGTTTCCGCCGATACGACCCATTTTTTCGAGGATTAGCACTTTATTGCCTTTTTGCGCGGCTTTTAAGCCTGCCGCAAGTCCCGCAAAGCCGCTGCCGATGATGATTACATCCCACTCCTCGTCAAATTTAACGTCCTTTGCGTCCACCGCGCTTGCTTGCGCATTTACCGCGCCGAGTGCGAGCGCGCCGGCTCCTACCATACCCATTTTCAGTATGTCACGTCTCTGCATATTGCTCCTTTACTTTGAAATCCATTAATCTTAAAGATTAATATTGTAATTTTATATTAAATCTTTATGTAAGTCAAATGTTATTTAGTATATAATTTAATAGCTAAAGGCTATTAAATTTCAACCGAAGGGGCAAAATATGAGCTTACGACATATGGAATTTGCGGTAAAAATTTCGGAGCTTAAAAGCTTTACAAAAGCGGCGAGCGAGCTTGGAATAGCGCAGCCGTCGCTTTCAAAGAGCATTATGCTTTTAGAAAAGGAGCTTGGAGTCGAAATTTTCGATAGAAAAAACGGCCTTGAGCTTACCTATGCGGGCGAAATTTACATTGCCAGAGCGAAAAATATGCTTAGGCTCAATAAGGAGCTAAATAACGAAATACGCGGGCTTTCGTCGATCAAGACGGGTAAGCTCATCATCGGCGCGACCTCGACTAGCTTTAAATTTATCGAAAAGATCATCGCGGTCTTTTGCAGTAGGTTTTCGAAGGCCGATATCAGGATCGTGCACGTCCACTCAGAGCCCGCGCTCATCGAGATGCTAAAAAGCGGCGAGCTTGATATCATCTATGCCGCGCACTTCGGCGAGCTTTCTGCGGAGGGGCTTGAGTGCGAGTTTATAAAAAAGCGTAGGCTGCTTCTAAGCGTCTGCTCCTCTCATCCGGCTGTTTCGCGAGCGAGTATAAATTCTACCGAGAAATACCCTAAAATCGCACTTAGCGAGTTTAAATCCGATAAATTTGCAATCAGCAGTAAAATTTTAAAAAGCGAATCGAACTTTAAAAAGATCTTTGAAAACGCGGGCTTTACGCCTCAAATTTTCTGCGACACCTCATATTTTTACGTAGCTAACGCGATGGTTGCGGCGGGGCTTTGCGTGAGTTTTAGCTTCGCGCGGTACGTTTTTGAGACGCAAAAGGACTACATCACGCTCTTTGACGTCGCGGATGAGCCGCTTTTGGACGTGTCGTTTTCGGTCGTGTATAAAAAGCCATCCAAGCTCGCAAAGGAATTTATAAAGATGATAAAAGCGGGCAAAAGCGGCGAGTAGGGCGCACGGGTTTAAATTTCATAGCGCGCCGCAAAGGTTTAAATTTAATAACTTACCGCGAGGCGCTGCGGTCAAAATGCTTTTAAAATTTCATCTTGCAATTTTGCTTTTTAAATTTAAGCTCACAACCTGCTTGACTGAAATTTTATCTAAAATTTTATATTGCACTAATTGGTTAAATTCTATCTTGCGCCACGCCAGGCTAAATTTTATCTCGCGGCGAGTTAGATTAAATTTCATCCGCTGCGGCTGCGTAAATTTCACGGCGCACTCTTTTATAAATTTTATTTGCAAGCGGGTAAAGAGCGCCTATTTAGTTTCTTTCAGCTCTTTGGCTCCCGCTTTAGCTTTTCTTGCTCGCCGCCAAAACTTGCGCCAAGATCGCCGCTAGCGCGATATTTAGGCTGACGCAGAGCCCAAACAGCGCCACAGCCTTGGTGGAGCTAAAAGCGAGCGTAAAAAAAGAGATTATGCTGGTTAAAGACGCGAGCGTGATGCCGAAAATTTTATCGCTAAGCGCCATTTTATCGTTATTTGCAAAGATCATATAATCGATCCCCACGGCGCCTGAGAGGATCAGCGCAAAGATCGCAAAAATATTTACGCTCACGCCGAATGCGCTAAACAGAGCAAGCACGGCCAAATTTGACGCAAAGACACAGATAACGATCAGCCACGCCGTCCGCGCGCCGAAAAATGCCCACAGCAGCGCGAGGGCGAGGGCGTATGCGGCGCATTTTAAATACAGAGCGTTGATTTTGATCTGTGAAAATGCCTCGCTTATGGCGCTTCGCATGTTTAGATGCAGCGTGCCCATCTGCGCGGCAAGCTCGCTAACGGCTGCTTTATTGTGCACGCCGCGCAAAAAAGCGATATGCGGATCTATGCTCGGCATCGCGGCAAAAAGAATGGAGCTTCTCGCCTGCTCGTAGCTTAAAATAGGTGCTTCTGCAATCTTGGCAAAGTTTGCATCCACGAGCTCGCGGCTAAGCCCGAGATTTAAAAATGCGCTTCTATCGTAGTTTGCAAAAGCCTGTTTGATAAATCTCTGCGTGGCGGGATCCAAAATCGGCGCGCCCACGTATGAGTCCGCAAGACCGCGCGCTACGGCCTCTTTGGCTACCGCGCTCGCGTTGTTGCCCACTATCAGATCAAAGCTGGAGCCGCCGATGCTCGCGAGCTTAGCGCTCATCGCGATTAGGTTTTTATCCAAGCTTGCGTATTCGCTGACGTCGTCCTTAAACTCCATTTTAAAATACAAAAACGCAAGCAGCGCCGCGCAAATGATGGTGAGCGCTTTGAAGCTTAAGCTTATTTTATAAAGCGCCTTTGCGTAGAGCTCAAGAGCTTTTGCAAAGACCTGGGCAGGGTGAAATTCTACCCCTTCAAGAAGCAGCGGCAGAGCGAAGTAGCTAAAGCAAAACGCTCCCGCAAGTGCGGCTATGGCAAAGATCGCGATCTCTTTGAGCAGAAAAAACGGGCTGAATAAAAATACGAAGTAGCCTCCGGCGGTGATGAAAAAGCCTAGAAGCAGGATGTTTCGCATGCTTTTTATCGAGCGAGCTTCGATACGGCGCGCGATATTTGCGCCGAGCCAGTGCACCGCGTAATCCAGCATCAGCCCGATTAGGCTCGTCGAAACCACGGCACTTAGGATATGGATCGAGCCGCGGATCGCCATCGTAGCCGCTACTCCGCAGGCGAGCCCGAAAAGCGCGGGCAGTAGCAGGCAGAAGATCCGTGCGCGCGAAAATGCCGCCAGCAGCAGTGCCGCGCACAGGCTAAGCGAAACGGCGCCCGCGACGGAGCTTTCACGCACGCCTGCGCTTTTGCCCATCGCGCTAAATAGGGCGGTGCCAGAGATTAAAATTTCGCTCTTTTGCGCCTCGTGCACCAGAGCGCTAAGCGCGTCGTCGTTTGCTTTCGGAGCGAGCCTGGCCGTAGCGAAGTAGTACGGCGCGCCGTCAATGGTCGCGATGAAGCGGTTTTGCGCTGGATCGAGTCTGATAGCCCCGCGAGCGCCGAGACGCGAGTGAAGGCTGAGCGAGAAAAAATCCTGCGAGAGGCTAAGCGGGCGAAATTTTGAGTAAAGCTCACGCGCGCTACGCTCAAAAAAGGCCTGCGGATCGCTTTTCAAAAGTTCCACGCTCGCATCGTCTAGCATCGCGGGCGCGAAACGCGCAAGCTCGCTCTGATACGCGCTCGCGTCCTTTACTTCGTAGATTATGTTCTCAAAAAGCCCGCTTTTTTGCATATCTGCAATGAACGCGTCAAAGCTCGTCCTCTTTGCGCTTGCGACGATGATTTGTCGCGCGATCTCGCGGTTGAAATCCTCGACGCTCTGTTTCTGCTCGCCAGAAATTTCAATGCCGCTTAGCTCGTAAAAATCGGAATTTACGCGGTTTAAATTTAGCGCTATAAAGGCGCAAAGCGCGATAAAAACCGCGCCGAATGCCGCTAGGATCGCACTCTTACTCATCTAGGCTCACGACGCCAGAAAATATGTTTTCGCTCACATCGCCGTTAGCGCTGTTAATTCGCAGCACCCTGACGTAGGCGCCGCCCTCGATCACGATATTTTTAAAGATATTTTGCAGCATCCCTTTGGGACTTAGCTCGGCGCGCCACGCATCTTTGCTGCCGCTTAGCGCGATCGAGAAATTTTTGCTAAGCCGCGCTACGTCCAGGCGCGAGATCGCCAAAAAGGTGTCCTTATCAAAAAGCGAATCGGCGCTTTTGATCCACGCTTCTCCGCTACGCTCAAAAACGCCGTCCGCGCCGATTTTTAGCTCGCTTCGCACCGGCTCTAGCGTCGTCCAAAACAGCTCGCCGCCTTTGATCTTAAACTCGCCGCTGCTTCGCACGGGCTCGGCAAAGCCCTCGATGCTGAGCGTTTCGCTAAATTTGCCGCCGATATTATCGGTCTTAAGCGCCAGATCGCTTACTTCAAGCGCGCTCGCAAGCCCCAAAATCGCTAAAAATAAAGCTAAAATTTTCATCGTAGTCCTTTAAATTTTTATGCTCGCTAAAATTTCACTGCTCGTTATCGCTAGGCGAAATTTCATTTGCCACGGCGTTTTGAGGGCGCTCTTGCTCGGGCACGGCTTTGCTTGCCGATGAAATTTCATTTGCTGCCGAAATTTTACCCGCGGAATTTTTCTCTGCTAAAATTTTATCCGCGCACGCCCTTAGCTGCGGCGGTATCTCATATAGCGTCATTTTGGAATCGAGCTCCACCGCAGCTTGCGACGTGGTTGCCTTGGCTAGGAGCGCGCCTGACGGGCTTTTGATGCGGTAGGAGAATTTTATGATCGTGTCGCATTCAAGTAGCTCGATGCTCACCGCAACCTCGTCGTCAAAAAGTATCGGCGCGATAAATTTAAACTCCATTTTGATAATGGGATATATAAATCCATCATCTCTCATCTGCATATATGTGTAGCCCGCGTCGCGCCAAAATTCACATCTAGCGTCCTCGCATAGCTTTACGTAGTTGCCGTGCCACATCACGCCCATCGGATCGGCGTCGTAAAATCTGGCGCGAAATTTATACTCTTTCATTTTTCTCTCCGCTATGAAATTTTTCGTCTTGCGCGGCGGATTTTGCGGCGGCTAAATTTGAATTATTTAAATTTAGCGCGGTATCTGAACTCGCCGTGTCGTTTAAACCCGCTGCGTCATTTAAATTTGACGCAGTATCCGTGCTTGTCTTGCTGAAATTTACGGCGCCGTCGCGCTTTGCATCGCTCGCGTCTTTTCCTTGTGCCCAAAAATCAAAGAAATTATACCATTGAGAAGGAAATTCTTTAGCATAAAGCTCGAGCTGCCGCACATAGCTTTTAAGCGCTAGCGCGACCGATCGCGCTTTATCGCGGCTCTTTAGCGGCGCAGGTAGCGGCTGCAGCCTAAGCTCGCGTCCTTCGCGCCCTTCGTAGCACCATAGGCTAAATAGCGGCGCGTCTAAAATTTTAGCGAGCAGATAGCCGCCGATCGGGAAATTTGCGCTGCGCCCTAAAAAATCCTCGCTTTGAAATTTATCCGAGTCCACCGGCATGCGATCGCCCATTATCGCGATATGCTCGCCGTTTTGCAGAAGCTCTTTGATTTGCAGCATCTCGCCGATGCCGAGCTCGCCGACGTAAAGAATTTTCACGCCGCCGCCCATCTTTTCGATAAATTTCATAAAATTTTTGCTATGTTTGCGAAAGATCAGTACGTTGATTTTTATCCCCGCCGTGCTTGCCGAAAGGGCGCGCGCGATCTCGGTGTTGCCGAAGTGCGAAGTGATTAAAATTTTGCCCATTCCGTCGCTTAAAAGCTCTTTCATACCGCTTTGCACGCGTATTTGATCCAGCGCGATCTTGCCGTTCCAAACCGCGATTTTTTCGCACAGGCTGAGGGAAAATTTATAAAAATTTGCGTAAATTTCGCGTACTTTTGGCTCGCGATCAAGCGCGCGTCTCAAAAACTCCCTAATCGCGCGCCGTTCGTTTTTAAGCAGCGCAAAATAGATCGCCGAGATGCAAAGCGCGGTGCCTCGTATGCAAAAATCGGGCGTGTAAAGCGTGACGAAGCGGGCTAAATTTAAAAGCGCCGCGCCCGCCTTTTCGTTGTTTTCGCTCCAGTGCCTAGCCATCGCGCCCGTCCTTTGCGGCGGCATGTTGCGACGAGGCATTTACGAGCGAACTTTGCGCTGAATTTTCCGCCTGCGGGCTTTGCGCTGCGGCTTTGTCGCCGTATTTTTCGGTACCAGCTTTTTCATCTGCGCCGCCGTCCATCTCCTCTTTCGCACCTTTGCAACTATCGCGCCGCCCGCCGCTGCAAAGGTTTTGCCCCGCTAGCCCTTGCAAAATTTCGTCTGCGCTCTGCTGCGAAGCATCCTGCAAGCCTCGCTTTTTAAATTTATCGCAGGCGCGCTTTAGCGCCCTTTTTGCAAGCCAAAGTGGAAGCCCGCAAAATAGCCTCGCGTGCATCAGCGAAATTCCAAAATTATCTCGAAACGGCGCGAAGTGGCTCACTCCACCCGCTTCGTAGCGCACAGTCAGATCGAGCCATTTTATCTCTAGCCCCGCTCGCGCGGCCAGGATTAAAATTTCGGCATCAAAGCTCATTCTGCGGCTTTTGGTGCGAGGCAGAAGCGGCACGATCCCTTCTAGCGGGTAAATTCTAAAGCCGCACATCGCGTCTTTTATGCGGTGCGAGAGAGTATTTATCACGCACCAAAAATTCATTATCTTGCGTCCGTGCAGGCGGGATTTGGGCGCGCTTTCGTCATATACGGGCGCGGCGCATATCAGCGCGGCGGGCTGCTGCGCCGCAAACGTCAAAAATTCCTCGCATCTGCTTACGTCGTGCTGAGAATCCGCGTCTATCTGAAAGGCGTGCGTAAATCCAAGTTTCTTCGCCCACACTAGGCCGTCGCACACGGCAGCGCCTTTGCCGCCGTTTTGCGCGCGGGTGTAAATTTGAGCCGCAAGCCCCTTTAGCGCGCTTTTGCTCGCTTCGTCGCTACCGTCGTCCACGATCAGCACGGGCGCGATGGGTGCTAGGGCGCTTACGAGCTCGGCGATACGCGCGGGGTGGTTAAAGTAGGGCAGTAAAAACGCGGGCTTAAAGGCAAATTCTTCCACTGGCGCAGACCTTGTCGTTTGAAATTTCAAAGCGGAGCTTGCCGCTTACCTCGGTGATTTTGATTGAAATTTCATCGCCGGGGCGGATGAAATTTTTAAATTTTAAATTTTCTATCTTTTGCATGCCGTCCAGCTCGTAGCCGATGGCTTTTGCGCAGATCAATACGAAGCGAAGTTGCATAAACGCGGGTACCAGCGCAAATCTCGCAAAGTGCCCGTCAAAATAAAAGTCGCTGGCGCGCACCTTCGCGCAAAACTCATTCTCCGCGCTCCGCTTGAAAACGGGCACCTCGTAGCGCTGCAGGGCGCTTAAAAAGTCCTTTTTGCTTAGCTTGCCCTGCTCGTTAAAAGGCAGCTTGCTTGCGATCTTAAAGTAACGCAAAATCGCGCCGAATTCGGGCTTTAAAAAGGCCTTCAGCTCGTCCGTGACGCCCTTCTTGCCGCCTGCGCGAAACGCATGCTCGCCGCGCTCGCTAAGCTTGATAAGAGCTACGGCGCGGTCGCGCTGCGGGTGCAGATCGATCCTGCATTCGCCGATAAATTCGTGCGAGCGGAGTTTAGCTTCGAGCAGATCGAGGCTCACGCGGTTTTCGTTGATCTTTACGGTGCGATCGCCGCGCCCCAAAAGCGTGATCTCATCTGCGCGCACGTAGCCGAAATCGCGGCTTTCGAAGCGCTCGCACCAAGGCGAGCTGATCGTAAACTCGCCCGTTTGCGAAAATTTGTCGGCGGGTCGCTTTGCCGTAAATTTATCGTAAAGCTCCTCTGTCTGCGTAAATTTATCGTCGTGTTTCGTCGCGGCGATCGGTGCGGGGCTGTTTTCCTGACCGGTCGCGGTTTCATCGCCAGCGTCTGCATTAAATTTAGACGCCTGCTTGCTCGCGAGGCTTGTGTCTTGCCCGTCCATACGGCTCGTTTTGGGCTTTGCCGCAAAATTTTCTCCGCAAGAGCCTGCCGCAGGATCAAAGGACTTGTTCTCGCATTTTGCTGCGCCGCTGTCATCGATATACGTGCGGATCTGCACGCTAACTGGAGCGAATTTTTTAAGCCCCGCCCCCTCGTTGCAGGCGATCACGCCCGTTTCGCTGGAGCCGTAAATATCGACGATGCGGGCACTGCTAAGCGCTGCCAACCTATCTCGGATCGCAGGACTTAGCGGTGCACCCGCGCTAAAAATGGTGCTCAAAGGCGCTATGTTTGCGGCGTCTGCGTGCTCGCACAGCGCGCCTAGCACCGTGGGCGAGCTGATCAGCACGGCGCCGGCAAGATCGGCTGCAAGGATGATTTCAGGGTAGTTTAGCCCGCCTTTTTGCGTGCGCGAACCGCAAAGCAGCGGCACGAAGATGCTAAATGTGAGCCCGAACATATTTTGGTGCGAGACGCCCGATAAAAATCGATCGCTTGCGCAAAGGCCGAATCTTTCTACCAAAAATTCTGCCTCCAAAACCATATCGCGCAGGCTTTTTTTAATGTTTTTCGCCTCGCCCGTGGAGCCTGAAGTTTTGATATAAAATTTTTGATCGGCGCGCAGTAGGTGCAAAGAGACGGGCTCTTGCTCGCACGACGCGTGATTTTGCGGCGCGTTTTTAGATGAAATTTTAGGCGCGGATTTTTCAGTATCGCGAGGCGAAATGTTTTCTAAATCATGAGGGCTGAATTCGGATAAACCTTGCGCTGCGGCGAGATTTGGAATTTTCACGTCGCCGCCTAGATGAAATTCGCCGCTAAATTTGGGCTCTCGCAGCAGTACGGGTGCAAAGCCCGCAATCATCGCACCGAAAAAAAACGCGATAAACTCCGCCGCGTCTTCGCCGTAAATTTCGATCATCGGTGCGCTTTTTTGCTCTTGCGTCTGCGCCGTTTGCGTGGCGCGCGCGGTATCTGTACCGCCGCTAGAATTTTCCGCGTCATTGAGATTTGCGCTCTTGCTAGAATTTTCCGCGCCTTTTAAATTTACGCTTGCCGCGCTACTTTGGGATTTGTCCGCGCCTTTTAAGCTTGCCGTCTCGCTTTGTTTGTACCCCGTTTTTGTCAAATCGCGCGCAAGAGCCGCCGCAGCAAGGATTTCGCGCTCATAGGGCTTTAAAGAATTAATCAAATTTTTTAACATAAAATTTCCTAAAAATCATCTCGCCGCCGATCAGCGCGCCGATGAGGACGTATGAGATCGCGCCGCAATAAACGCTCCAATAAATTTTATCTCGCGGTAGTAGCAGCGCCGCGCTAAGTAGGCCGTTTAGCACGAAAAATCCGAGCCAAACCTCGGTTAGCTTGCGCGTGTAGGCGCGGCCGCGCTCGTTGAGACCTGGCTGCTTCAAAAGCGCTAGGCGCGTGATCGCGGGCGTCGATCTTAGGCTGAGCGCAAAAAGCGCCGCGAGCGAGAAATTTATTATGAGCGGATACAGGTACGCAAGCGTTCCACTGCCAAAAAGGGCGCACAGCGCAAAAAATGCCGCACTCGCGCCCTTAATAGCGCGATCTTTACTTTCAAAAACAGCTCGCGCTCCCCATAGCACGCTCATCGCCACAAGCAAGCAGACCCGCGCTCCGCCGTGCAAAAAATAGAGGCCGAAAGGGTAAAACACGCTTAAAATTACGGTAGCTGTTTTTAAAAATATCGCTCGTCGCAATCTTTGCAATCCTTAAATTTAGCCGCAAGGGCTTGGTTTTTTTACCGCGGCGGTTTTAGCTTCATCACAGCGGTTGAGCTTTTGCTGCTGCGATTTTGGTTTTACCGCGGCTGGCTAGGCTTTTGCTACTGCAATTTTGGTTTTGCCGTGGCGGTTTTTGGTTTTGCCGCTAGCAGCGCGATCGTTGCGATCTATACCGCGCCGAGATACTTTAATTTGACCTCGGCGCTACGGTTTTGTACGCTATGATTTTAAAATTTTAATTCAGCCGCGCCTGCCGCCCTCAAAATTCTAGCCGCGTTTTAAAATTTAGCTGTGCTTTAATTTAGCTCGCGGCACTGCGCCCGCGATCAGATCCGCTAAATTAAATTTAGCCGAAATTTTAAAATTTTGAAATTTTACGAAAACGACGGTCGCAAAAGAAACGACGCCTTTTAAAATTTCAAAATTTGACCCAGGCTCGCAGATTTAAATTTTAAAATTTTGATCTGCAAAGCGCTTTACATACTAGTCTAAAAACGGCGGTTAAGCGGGCTTTGTGCCGTGCCGCTTACCGTTAATCCCGCAAAAGCCGCTCGCTCCACGCTCTTTCAATTAAAACGTTCGCCGCTTGCTGCACACCTTTGATAATATTCGCCGCATCTTATCAAACCACCGCGCGCGTCGTCAAACAACGCCGCCGCGTATGTATCTATCAAGCCAACCGCCGCCTCTGTGCCGCCGCAAAGTAAACTACCGAACCGCGACGTACGCGATCTTACCGCGCCGCACGGCGAAATTTAACTCTCGCCGCCCGTAGTCTCCCCGCTCGCGCCCTGATCAAGCTTTGCCGCTACGGCATCCACGATGTCGCCAAGGGTTTGGATGTTTTTAAAATCATCGGGCATCAGCTTATAGCCCGTGTTTTTCTTGACGTAATCGACCAGATCGATCGCGTCGATGCTGTCGATCTGCAGATCCTCGTAAATTTTAGCCTCTGGCACGACCTTACCCTCGTCGATCTCGAAAAGCTCAACGAGCGCCTTTTTTAAAATTTCAAAAATTTCATCTTTACTCATTTTTACTCCTATTTTCGGCGATGTATTGCGCCAAAGACGCAACGGATGAGAAAATTTGCTTTAAATTTTGGGTTTTTGAGTTAAGCACGATGCCGTATTTTTTCTGCACCAAAAGCCCTAGCTCCAGCGCATCGACCGAATCGAGTCCGAGCCCGTCGCCAAAAAGCGGCTCATCGTCATTTATGTCGCCTGGCGCTACGTCTTCGAGGTTCAGCCCCGAAATGATCAGCTCCTTAAGCTCCAAAATTTCTTCGTTCACAGATTCTCCTTTTCATATAGATTTGATATTTTTTCGTAGAGTTTGCGCACTCGGATCGGGTTTGGGCGATCCGGCTCAAAGCCCGTTAGATCAAGCGCGCACAGCTCGTAGAGGTCGTATTTCATCCGAACCTCGGGCGTATCGTACCATACTTGTCCTTTTTTTAGGCTTTTAGGATCCATTTTTATCGCGACGCAGTTTATGTTTTTTGCGAAATTTATCGCGATGTAAAATGCCGCTTTGTGCATGTCGATGCGATCTGCGGTGCGCGTGCCCTCGGGAAAGATTATTAAGCTTTCTCTTCGCTCAAGGGCGCTGCGGCACGCATCTATCATCGCTTCCGAGCCGGTATTTGGGATGTAACCCGCGGCTGCGATGGCGGCGGAGAGGAAGGGATTTTTGCACAGGCTTTCCTTGACTACGCAGTTTGCGCGCCGCACGTGAGCTAAAAAGATCACCACGTCAAGCAGGCTAGGGTGGTTTGCGATGATGAGAGTGCCGCTAGGCGGGAGCTTGCAGCGCCAGTTCACGCCTATACTGCCGTAAAGTCGCGCGAGCAGCAAAAATATGCGCCACGAGATCATTATAAAATCGCGTACGAAATTTCGCACGGCGCCTATGCGGTTTAGCCTCAGTAGCGCTACCGGGAGGAAGAGCAGGTTGCCTATCATACACAGCGCGCCGAAGCTTGAGAAGCATAGCGCGATGCCGATCTGTTTGAGCCTGCGCCTTAGCGGATCTACTTGCTTCATCGCGCGGCGCCTCTTTCGGCTGAGATTTCGCGGCAGCTTTTGTTGGAAATTTTACGGCTCTCGGTGAGGGTTTTGTTGTTCTCAGCATGGATTTGATGGTTCATCATGCGCGCGATCTCGATAAAATTTTTACGGCTTACCGCTCGCTGCATTGCAGCGGAGTTTTTGCGGTCTTCTGCGCGCGATATTTCAGCTTGCGGCGTGCGCCGAAGTAATAGATTTTTCGTGCTCTGAGCGGAGGCGATCTCGGCGCCGTGCATGTTCCGAAGCAATAGAATTTTTGCTGCGCGCGGTAAACTGTGATCTTGTAGAATTCCCGCCGTTCGTCGTGCGTATTGCTGCGATAGAATTTCTATGTTTTGCCGCACATATCGTTGCGGTAGAATTTCGGCGGCTTGCCACGCGCGGCGTTGCGAGAAAATTTCTGCGAAGCGCCGTATGCGCTGTTTTGGCGCTATCGTATGACGCACCGTCTGATTAAATTTGTAACTCGCGGCGCTGCAAAATTTAAAATTCATCGCAACCGCCTTGCCGTGCGCATCTTGCCTGAGCGGCTACTTCGTTCATCGCGCGGCTAAATTTAAACTCGCAGCCCAAGCTTTGCTCTGCTAAATTTATGAAATTTGCAGCCCGCTGCGCGTAGCATTTCGGCTCGCCGCATCTGTCTTTATAGCGGAATTTTACAGTGTACTGCTGCAATAAAATTTTTATAGCCCGCAACTCGCACCGCTTAGGCGGATTTTTTTCAGTTCGTTGCGTATGCCTCGGCAGCGTATTTTCGCAGCACGCCTCATTGCAACGCGATTTGGAGGCGTATGGCGCGCATCCTTTCGGCGTGCTTTTAAGATGCGCCGTTTGGCTGAGTTCATATTCGATAGCACGGTTAAATTTAAAACTTTCACTATATCCGCGTTTGGCGGAGTGGCTAAATTTAAAGCTCATCGTTCGCGCCTTTGCAGCTCCGTGTGGCCTGGGATTTTGATCAAATTTGCTCGTCTCGCTGCGCTTTCTCATGCGATGAAATTTTGCTATTTTAACGCTCACGATCTTGCCTTAAAAAAGTTGCAATTTTGGCAGGATCTTTGACGCGCCAAAGATAGTCCAAAACCCCGTCGCTGCTGCGCCATTCACGCTTGCCGGAGAGGATTTTAGCCAAAAATTCTACCGCGGTATCTAGCGGGATTTCGCCGCCTTTTTTAAAGCTTCGTAAAATTTCATTCTCGGCTCGCGGTTTCGGATTTTGTGCTTCTAGGCTCTGCGCCGTCGCGTCCGCAACGTGCGGCGAAATTTCGATCTGCACGTCATCTCCGCGCTGAAGCACCAGAAGTAGGGCGCAGGCGAAGTCGCAGCGCTTCAGATAGTCGTTATTTGCCTCCTCAAAATAGCAGAGCAGGGTGATTTTATCGTTATCCGACTTGCATTCGCCGTTTTTGCTAGCTTCGTTTGCGTCCTGTGCGGAGCCGAAATTTTCCACGCTTTCTTTCAGCCTTGCAGCGGCGATTATTGCGCCATTTTCGAGCGCACACGCTGCGGAGATCGTCGAAATTTCGGCGTGGTTTTGCGTAAAAATCGCATTTTGCGCCGCTATCGCGTTGAGTACGCTGACGCAAAAGCTCGAAGGCGAGACGCTTTCGCCCATCGAGCCTAGCAGGCTAAAGCAGCGGTTGATCTCGCCGAGACGCGAGCAAAAAACGAGCGGCATTCCTTCGTGCTGCATCGCGGTATCACCAACTGCTTTTAAATTTTGCCTTGGCGAATTTAAGGAATTTTCATTTATCAAATCTTGCGGCGTTGAATCTAAATTTTGCTGCATAAAATTTAAAGAATTTTCGCTTGAAAAATCCTGCGACGATGGGTTTTGCACAGCGGTGTGGCTTTTGCTCGCGTCTAAATCTTGTGACGCAGGATTTAAGGAGCCCTTCTCGGCTAAACTCTGCGGCGTATTTTGCGAAATTTTGCCTAAAAGTGAGATGCAAAGTTTCGCCCCAAGTCCCAAACGGCGGCGCTGTAGCGGCGGAATGTGCTCAAGAGCCGGCTTTTTCTTTAAAGCTTCGAGCGCTAAAATTTCATCTTTTAAGCGGGCGTGAGCAGAAATTTTTAAATTTTCTACAAAGCTGTTTTGTAAAGCCTCGCCCTCGCGCGCGGCGAAATTTTTATAAAGCTCCGCCGTTCCTTCGTAGCCGCAATCAAAAGCGCGCGAGGGGTTAAATTTAGACGCAACCGCTTCTTGTTTTAATCCTAGCTCCGAGTGGGGCTTAATAGAATTTTCATTAAAACCTTCTGCGGCAAGGTCGCGCCCCGCTCTTTCATTAGTTTTGCACGCCGCAAAATTTGCGGAATTGATGAAATTTTGCTCGCAATCCGAAATATCTGTAAAATCTTGCGTAGAATTTAACGCGAAATCATACGTAAAATTTTGATCCGTATCGCAAGCGGGATCGGATTTTTCGCCTAAGCTTACTTCGGAAATCCCGTCCGAGCAAGCGGCGAGGTTTTTATAAAACTCCGCCGGCTCGCCCGAAATTATCGCGCTTGCGTAAGATATACCGAAGCTTAGTTTATTTTGCAATGTAGCCTCTTAGCGTGACACCGCTCATTATTGTGCCTACGCCGCATTCAAACTCTTTGTCGCTTACGAAAACGTTTTTGTAATAGTAGCTCGTGATATTGACGACCTTGTTGCCGCCCTCTTTTTTGGCGCGATCTTGAAAGCTAAGCAGCGCCGATAAAAACGCACGGTTGCATGCGGCTTGATCGCTCTTGCCGACACCGTTTGCTTTTTTATTCGAGCTTAGTTGCTGCGTGATCTTTCTGCCTGCGGATTTGTTACCGAAGTAGAATTTTATGTTCGGATCAAGCTTGGCTTTAGCGTCTGGCTCTGCGAGTGCCGCAGCGATCGGGAAGCGCACGATATCGTTTTTGGCATAAGCCGCATTAGCGACAAAAAGCGTCGCAACTACGAAAAATAGAAATTTTTTCATTTTCTCTCCTTTAGTCGATAAATTTTTTAAAAATCAAAGATGTGTTCACGCCGCCGAAAGCGAAGTTGTTATTTATAACGTAGTCGGTCTTTATCTCCTGCGGCTTCGTGAGGTACCTAAGCGGCGCGCACTGCGGATCGATATCACGTAAATTTAGATTCGGATAGAATAGCCCCTCATTCATCATCATCACCGAGATGAAGCTCTCCAGCGCCCCGCACGCGCCCAAAGTATGACCCAAATAGCCCTTGTAGGAGCTCACTGGCGTTTGCGAGCCGAAAATTTCATGAGTCGCCATAGATTCTGCGATGTCGCCCTGTCTGGTCGCCGTAGCGTGGGCGTTTACGTGCCCGATGAGATCCGGCGAAATCGCGGCGTCTTTGAGCGCCAGCTGCATCGCCGCGCGCATAGTCTCGCTCTGTGGGCGGGTGATATGCGTGCCGTCACAGGTCGTGCCGAAGCCCACTATCTCGGCGTGAATTTTAGCGCCGCGCGCAAGTGCGCTTTCGAGGCTTTCTAGCACGAACATAGCGCCGCCTTCGCCTAAAACCAGCCCATCACGCGCTATATCAAAAGGTGCGGGGCTTAGGGTAGGGGTGTCGTTTTTGCAGCTTGTCGCGTAGAGCTTATCGAATACGAATGCCTGGCTTGGGTGCAGCTCGTCCGCGCCGCCTGCCAGCATCATATCCGCAAGGCCGAATTTTATCGCTTCGTAGGAGTAGCCGATCGCTTGAGACGCGCTCGTGCACGCAGAGCTCGTGGGGATGAGCCTACCTTTTAGTCCGTAGTAGATCGCGATATTTGCAGCGACGGTGTGAGGCATCATCTTTACGTATGAGTTGGCGTTGAAGGTGCTATCCTTGCCATGCAAAATATCTATGACCTCGCCAGTAGCCTTTGCATCGCCGCTACAGCTACCCGCTGCGACGCCCATACGGCCGTCCTTTATGCGCTCATCTTCTAAAAGCCCCGCATCAGCCAGAGCTTCGCCTGCGGCATCGACGCCGAACATCGCTACCTTGCCCATCGAGCGGGTATCTTTGCGGCTCCAGTGCGCGGGCGGCGCATAATTCGGTATCGGCGCGCCCAGCCTAGTGTTTAGCTCCTCGCCGAAGATATCCCATTCGCTCATATAAACTACGGCGCTTTTTTGCTGCGCCAAATTTTGCTTTATGCTCGCCCAGTCCCGTCCGAATGCACAGACGTTGCCAAAACCCGTAATAACTACTCTATTTAACATAATCCACCGTCTATTTTAATAACCTCTTTCGTGATGTATGCGGAATTTTCGCTTAGCAAAAACTCCACCAAATGCGCTACCTCGCTCGGCTCGCCGATGCGCCCTAGCGGGATCGCGCTTAAAATTTGCTCGCTTGCGGCTTCGCTTATACCTTCGCTCATCGCCGTTTTGATGAGCCCGGGAGCTACCACGTTTACCGTGATCTTGCGGCTTGCAAGTTCTATCGCTAGCGATTTTGCCGCGGCGATTAGGCCTCCTTTGCTAGCGGCGTAGTTGCTCTGGCCGCGGTTGCCTGCAATTCCGCTAACCGAGCTCATCACGACGATACGCCCGCCCTTTTTGGCACGGATCATCGGCATCAGCGCGGGCTTTATGACGTTGTAAAACCCGCCTAAATTCGTATCTATCACGCTTTGCCAATCCTCGCGCTCGAACCACACGAAGGAGTTATCCCGCGTGATACCCGCGTTTAGCACGATGCCCCAGTATGCGCCGCTTGCCTCTATGTCTGCTTCGATACGCTCCCGTGCCGCAGCGGTATCTGCGACGTCAAATTTTAAAATTTGAACTTCCGCCGCGCCCGCGTCCAAGCAGCGCTTCGCTACCTCTTTTAGCTTAGCTTCGTTGCGCCCGTTTAACGCCAAGCCGTAGCCCTTTTGCGCTAAATTTAACGCACACGCCTTGCCGATACCGCCGCTTGCTCCGGTGATTAAAATTCTCTTAGCCATTTATACTCTTTAGCATTTCATCGTTCGGGTTCATCACGCTTAGCGTGGCACTTGCGATATGTTCGCCGCCGCAGCGGATCTCGCAGTCGAAGATATATAACCCCTCGCCGTCGCTTACGCTCTGCCTCGCCGTCGTGATTACGCGCTCGCCCACCTTCAGGCCTGCGCGCGAAATATCCAGGTTTCGCACGCCCAGCAAAAACCCGAGCCTTGCCTCGCCGTCGTTTCGGTAGCCCGAATAGGCGCCTATGCACTGCGCCATGATCTCCATATACGCGTAGCTGCCGAGCTCTCCGTTTTCGGTAAACGGCGAGTCCTCTTTAATGCTAAATGCACAGCTCGCATATCCGTCGCTAATCTCTAAAATTTCATCTGCGAAGACCATATATCCGCTCTGCGGTAGAATGCTAGAGGCTCTCATACGCGTCCTATTATGGTTACGGCGTTGTCTCCGCCGAAGGCAAAATTCAGATTCATTGCGGTATCTACGCGCGCTTTTTTGGCTTCGCACGCGAGGTTAAATTTTGGTAGCGCCGCGGAGATTTCGCTCGTTTGCGAAGTTTGATCCGCAGTGCTTTTTAAAATTTTATCATCTAAAATTTTATCGTCCGCGCCATGTAAAGCTTTAGACGCGGCCAAAATTTTATCTGCGCCGCTTTTTGAAATTTCCCCCTGTGCGTTTTTCAAATTTTCATCGCCCAAGCTGCATGAAATTTGATCGCTTACGCTGTTTAAAATTTTATGGTTTTGCTCGCCGTGCCACGCCTGCGCGCCGCGAAAAATTTCAGCCTCAGAGCCGCCCCAAATTTTATCGTTCGTAAAATTCGGCGGGATCACGCCCTGTCTGATCGCCTCGTAGCACACGGCAAGCTCGATCGCCCCTGCAGCGCCCAGGGTATGTCCGGTCGCCCATTTTGACGAGCTCGCGGGTGCTAAGGGTAGGGCGGCGCTCATAGCCAAGGCCTCCATCGCGTCGTTAGCCGCAGTGCCGGTGCCGTGCAGATTTACGTAGTCTACGCTTTGCAGCTGCGCCGATTTTAGCGCGGTTTTGATTGCTTTGATCTGCATTCGTGCGCTAGGATCGGGCTTGGTGATGTGGTAGGCGTCGGAGTTTGCGGCGTGAGCTAAAAACGCAACGTCGCTTATGCGCTCGCGCGAAAGCACGAATGCGCAGGCTCCCTCGCCCAGATTTGTGCCCGCACGCGCCTCTGAAAACGGCTTTAGCGGCTGCTCGCTTAAAATTTCAAGCGCGCTAAATCCCTGCAGCGTGAGCTCGTCTAATGCGTCGGCGCCGCCGAATACGACCGCGTCGCAAAGTCCGCAAGAAATGAGGCGCGAAGCTTCGATCAGAGCTTTGTTTCCGCTGGTGCACGCACTCGAAATTCCGATCGCGACGGATTTTAGTCCGAAGCGTTCGCGGATAAAATTTGCGGGGTTTGCGTGGGAGTTGCGCTCGAAGCAGAAGTTTTTAAATTTATCGTTTGCGTCTTTTGAAATTTTGGCAAAATTTTCGCCGTTTGGAGTGAAAATTCCGCGGCCCAGCGCGGAGTTTTCGCCGTCTTGCGAGATAAAATTTTCCGCGCCCTTGTCGCAAGCGAAAAATTCCGCATAGTTTTCCTGTACGCCGGTATTGGTGGTCGCAAACACCACGCCTACGCGGTGCGCGCCGAATTTTTGCACGGCTTGCTCTATTTGCTCTTGCACGCTGAGGCAGGCGTAAAGCGCCAGGGCGTTCGTGCGCGTGGCGTAGGCGCGATCTTTGATCTGCGGCAGCGGCGTATTCACGCGCCCAAAGATGAAATTTTTGCCACAGACGCTAAGTTTTCGCAGCGCGGATCTCTTATCGCACAGCGCGCTAAAAAGCTCTGCGGCGCTGTTTGCGCCCGCGCAGATGAGCCCGGGGCTACTTAGATACTGCGTCATATCGGCGCCCCTTTGCATTTATGGTGAAATTTGCTTTATCCGCATTCTCAAGCAGGGCTAAAAATACTCGCTCGCTTTGCGAATCGGGCGGCAGAAAGCCGTCGTTGCGAAATTTCGCCTCGCCGCCTTTGATCGATAAAATTTTACGTGAGATCGGCGCTCCTAGCATATCGAGCCAGACGAGCTTGTAGCGGCTCTCTTCGCCGCTTACGGGTAAAATTTTGGAGATTAGGGCTCTACTTTTTACGCCGAGTTCGTCCGTCAGGATGAACTGCTTTTGGCTAAATTCCGCTATCTGCTCGGGCGCTTTGCGCGCGCATCCGCCTATAAAAAACGCGGCGCAAAGCAGAATAAAAGCCGTTTTAGAAATAGCGTAAAAACGATAAACAGGTCTCAAAAATTCTCCATAAAAACTAGCGAAATCAAAATTTTGCCTTCCAAAATATAGCTTTTGTAGGGCCACGCCCTGCCGCGCTCATCAAGCGCCAAAGCCTCACCGCCTGCGCCGCGCGCCAGCCCCACGCGAGCAAGCGCGTAAAAACCCAGGCTTCGCGCCTTAATCAGCGCCTCTTTGATCGTGTAAATTTTATAAAAAACAAGCGCTTTTTCGCTTTCGTCCGCCGCCGCCAAAAGCTCGCGCTCAAAGGCGTTGAAACAAAACTCGCTCGCCGCGGCAAAATTCCGCGGTTTTAAAATTTCAAGATCGAGCCCGAATTTTTGCCTCGCTAGAGCCACAGCGACGATCGTTTTGCCCTCCGCGCTTTTGTGCGAGATGCAAAATTTGCCGCGCTTTTTAAAGCGCGCTTTAAGCGCCCGCGAAACGCGAAACTCGCGCAGATGGCCTCGCACTCGCGCTAGCTTCTTATCGCGCCTGCTCAAAAGCCGCCTCGGGGCGCACAGATCCTCGTTGGTGATTAAAATTTTTATCTCGCTCATAAAGCCCTGATTTTACTAAAATAGTCTTTATAAAAATATAAAATAGCGCTGCAGCGTTAGAATTTCGTTTAAAATTTATTTGATACGCGCGGGTTCAAAGGCGCACTAAAACATAAAATTTATCGCGTTTGCGCCAAGGCCTCGGACGCGGTAAAATTTTAAAATTTAGCTAGTTTTCGATCTGCGCCGCCCACTTTTTGGTTCGTCGCGTGTCGTTATGCGGCGTCGGTTGTGTTCGTTGCGCTCGTCTTGTTCGTCGTATTTTGCGTGACCGTGATGTTTGGTTAAATTTAGCGCGGCGGCAAACAGCGCAGGGTTTGAAAGCCTCGGCGGAAAATTTTAAAATTTCACGATGAAATTTTAAAAGCTCTGCCGCAGGCGGCGTTTGTGCCAGAGCTTTTGCGGCGAAATTTAGATGCGTCGTGCGATGAAATTTTAAAATTCCGAAGCGAAATTTAAAATCGCGAGCAGTGCGTGGCGGAACAGACGCCGTAACATAACAGCGCAAAATTAGCCGCATTTGAATAAACGGCATAAATTTAAGCGCTCCTGAATACGGCAGCTTGAAATTTAAATACTCTTAAGTTAAAGCGGCACGAAATTCAATCGCGTTTAGCTGCCGCAACCGCATTAAATTCTGAGCCGTGCCGTGCCACACTAAATTTGCCGCTAAGCTGCATTAAATTTTATGTAAAAATTTCACTGCTAAGCTGTGATAAATTTAGATCAAAATTTCGCTGGCGTGCCTATCTGTGGTAATTTTTTACGAATTTTTCTATGCGCTCAAAGCCGCGTTTTAGATTTTCCATAGAGCACGCAAAGCTTACGCGGAAGTGCCCATCCATGCCAAATCCGCTTCCTGGCACCGTGGCTACGAGCCCTTTATCTAGCAGTTGCATGCAGAATTTCATACTATCAGGTTCTACCTGGGAGCAATCTATGAAGAAATAAAATGCGCCATCTGGTTTTACGACGCTAAGCCCTGGGATCGCACCTATCGCGTCCGTGCCAAAATCGCGCCTGCGCTCGTATTCGCGCCTCATCTCCTCGATATAATCGTCTGCCTCGCCCCGCAGCACCGGCATAGCGCCCGCCTGGACGATGCTTGCCACGTTGCTGACGCTTTGACTTTGCAGGCTGATCATAGCCTTATTTAGCTCATCGATCGCACAGGCGGTGTATCCGAAGCGCCAGCCGGGCATCGCGCCGCATTTGCTTAGCCCGTTGATCGTCACGGTGCGCCAAAACATATCCTCGCTGATGCTTGCTGCGGCTATAAAGCTCTTGCCGAAGACGATTTTTTCGTAAATTTCATCGGCAATTACCAAAATATCCGTACCTTTTAGTACTTCCGCAAGCTCTTGCAGCTCCTGGCGCGAATATACGGCGCCTGCGGGGTTACTCGGGTTGAAAAGGCACAGCGCCTTCGTGCGCGGCGTGATCGCGGCTTTGAGCTGTGAGGCGGTGATTTTGTATCGGTTTTCCGCCTTTGTGTTTACGATGACAGGCTTGCTGCCACATAATTTTACAATTTCGGGGTAGGTGACCCAATAAGGCGCCGGTATTATAACCTCATCGCCTTCGTTTAAGATGCAGTTAAAGGCGTTAAATAGCGAGTGCTTGGCGCCGACGTTGGTGATGATCTGATCGGGTCTGTAATTTAGGCCGTTGTCGCGCTTTAGCTTCTGTGCGATTAAATTTAAAATTTCAGGCGTGCCGGCAACCGGCGTATATTTTCCACAGCCCTTAGCCATAGCCTCTATGACAGCTCTTTTAGCGACTTCTGCGGTATCGAAATCAGGCTCGCCCGCGCTTAGGATTACGACGTCTTGCCCCTGAGCTTTCATCTGTTTGGCTTTGGTGCTGATTGCGATCGTTAGGCTTTCGCCGAGCTTGCTTACGCGACTTGAAAGTGTTAATTTCATTGATGCTCCTTGGATTGGTTTAGACAATTTAAAATTTGATTTTTGACGCTAAAAGCCCTGCCGCCGCTTGGATCTTGGTCGTAGATATCGTCGATTTTATAATCTCCTCCGCTACGGACGAGTTTGTAGATTATCGTCTGCGCACCATAGGGGCAGGTCTGAGTTACTACGACGGTATCGCGCTGCCCTAGCTCAAAATCATATTTCGCGTCGTCGCAGACATCTTGACCGCCGATTACCGGATCGTAGTCCAAGCAGCCTACCTCACCTTCGCCAGCAGAGGCTTCATCCTGCATAAGCACGGATTTGAAAGAAGCTGATAGGGCATTTTTGTGATCGCCGAAATAGGTGTCCTTGATGTATAGACTTTTTACTAGGCTTATTCTGGCGTCGTCCGCGGAATTTTTCGCACTATTAGCATCGCTGCCGCTTGTCGATAAAATAGCAAAAATTGTAAAAAATAGAGCTTTTTTCACTTTAACCCTCTTATTTTAATGATTTTAGATACTCTTCGTAGAATTTATTTAGATCCTCATCCATTGCGGAGATATCTTTTCTGCCGTTGCAGATGCAATCTTCCAAAATTTCGATACGCTTGATGAGATATTTGATAAGCTCCTGGCTGATATCGGGAATTTTATTATGCGCCAAAGGATCGCTCTCGCAGCCGCCTAAAATTCTAGCCGGTACGCCCACGGCGGTGCAGTTTGGCGCGACATCCTTTACGACGACGGAATTTGCGCCGATTTTGGAATTTTTGCCGATGGTGATGTTGCCTAATACTTTGGCTCCTGCACCAACTACGACGCCGTTTTGCAGCGTCGGATGGCGCTTGCCGTGCTCTAAGCTCACGCCGCCGAGAGTGACGCCCTGATAGATCAGACAGTTATCGCCGATGATCGCGGTTTCTCCGATGACAAGCCCCGTGGCGTGGTCAAAAAACACTCCTCTGCCGATACGTGCGCCCGGGTTTATATCTACGGCGGTGATTATGCGGCTAAGTCCGCTGATCGCGCGAGCTATGAGCTTAAAACCTCGCTCGTAGAAAAAATGCGCGAAGCGGTAATTTATTAGCGCCCAGACGCCTGGATAGCAGAAAAATATCTCAAATACGCTGTTGCATGCGGGATCTTGGCGCAAGGGCTCGGTGAAGTCCTGTTTTAAAATTTGCCAAAAACTCATTTGATCGTCTTTAAGTAGCTATTGTCGTTTAAAAACAGATATAGCTCGCCTAGGATATGCTTTTTCTCTTTATCTCCGATAAGATTTGATTTTTCGACGCGCTCGTTTAGGCTTTCGCGGATATCTACTACGTCGTAGTCCATATCCTCCAAGATGTCGATGACCGATTGAGATTCGATAAAATCCTTGATCTCAAAGCCGCCGTCATCCTTTAAAATCACGGTCGCTTCGGTGGGGTGTGCAAAGAGGTTATGGCTCATACCAAGCACCTCCTGATAGGCTCCGACAAGGAAAAAGCCCAAAAAATACTCCTCTTTTTCAGGATCAAAATCGTGCAAAAATAGCGGATTTTTTTGACTGTCGAATTCTATCTCGCCGTCGCTATCGCAGGTGATATCCCAGATCGACGCCGATAGCGTGGCGCGCTCATCCAGCCTCTCTAACGGCATGATCGGGAAGTGCTGCTTGATGCCCCAAAAATCTGGCAGGCTTTGAAAGATCGAGAAATTTACCAAATAGCGCTCTTGAGCGTTGCCTAAGGAGTTTAAGAAATTGCTGTATTCTTGCTTGTTGCCTAAAATTCCATACGCCTTTCGCATTATTAGATGAACCAAAATTTCGCCGTTTGAGCGGTCGATCAGATCGACGTATCCCAGATCAAAAAGGGTAAGCACGCTCTCCATGTGCGACATGGCATCGTGCAGATACTCAAGCGCGTTGGAGGGTTTTAGAGTTTTATACAGATCGTATAGCTCAGCGACTACCGGTGGATTATCCTTTTTTAGGGCAAGCTTTTCTTCGGCGTATTCTTGGGTAAAAAGCTCCAAAATCGGCGCTACGAGCACCGCGTGGCTAGCGGCTACGTATCTCCCGCTCTCGATAAAGATATCCGGCTCGGCCTCTTTTTTATCCTCTGCGATCGATTTTAGCAAAAAAACCACGTCGTTGGCGTATTCTTTTAGCGTATAGTTGCGGCTGGAGCTTTCTTTGGCTTGGGAGTATTCGATAGCAAGACCTCCGCCTAAATTTATGGATTTTAAATTTTTCGCACCCATTTTGCGAAGCTCGGTGTAGATATTGCCCGCCTCGATAAGGGCTTTTTTGAGCGGATGAATCTCTGTAATCTGCGAGCCGATATGAAAATGAATCATCGTAAACTGCTCGATGAGGTCGTTTTTCTTGAGTAAGTTTATCGCCTCTATAAGCTCGGTCGAGGTAAGGCCGAATTTAGAATTTATCCCACCGCTTTTTGCCCACAGTCCGCTTCCGGAGTTATGCAGCCTGATACGAAGCCCGATGAAAGGCTTTGGAGCAAACCGCTCCTTAGCCGTTTCGATGATGGTTTCAAGCTCGTTTAACCCCTCGATCGTAAGCGTTACGTTATGCCCCATCTCTGCGGCGATAAAGCCGATATTGATGAGCTCCTTATCTTTAAAACCGTTTACGGTAATTGGCGCGCCGTAGTTATTATACGCCATCGCTAGCAGCAGTTCGGGTTTGCTGCCGGCCTCGAGTCCGTATCCGTAAGGCTCGCCGATATCGACTAAATTTCTAACGAAGCCCGGGAATTGATTTACTTTAAGCGGATAGACGGCGTGGAATTTTCCCTTGTAGCCAAACTCCTTAATAGCGCGGTTAAAATTTGAGTAAATTTCGACGATCTGCTTTTTGATGAGGTGCGGGAAGCGCAGCAGTATCGGGCCTCGCACGCCGTCTGCGCGGATCTCTTTTATAATGTCCACCAAAGGCTGCTTGAAATCGGAGTTTAGGCATAGTTTGCCGCCGTCTATCGTGAAGTTGGAATTCCCCCAAATATTTAGTCCGTAATCGCTCATGCTCTATCCTTAAAAAATGCTTCGACCTCTTTAAATTTGATCGCAAAGGTGCTTTGATCCTCTAAATTTTTGCACCATACCTCGGCGCGATCAAACTCGTCCTGCCCGATGCAAAGGCAAAATTTCGCCTCCGCTGCGTCGGCCGCTTTTAAATGCTTGGCTAGGCTCCTGGGCTCGTATGAAATTTGAGTTTTACAAAACTTTCGCAGCTTTAGCGCAAATGAAAATGCCGTGCTAACAAACGCCTCATCCAGCGCGCCGATATAAATCCCCTCGCGCTCTTGAGGGGCTTCGCGCGTTTTTAAAATTTCGGCTATTCGCTCGATGCCGATCGCAAAACCCACGCCCGCCGTCTTTCTGCCGCCTAAAAATTCCACGAGTCTGTCGTAGCGCCCGCCGCCGCCGACGGCGCTTTGTGCGCCAAGCTCGCTTGAGACGAACTCAAAGGCGGTTTTGCAGTAGTAATCAAGCCCGCGCACGAGCTTTGCATCGATCTGAAATTTTTGTCCGTTTTGGGTTAAAATTCTTTGCAGCTGTGCAAATTCCGCGGCGCAAGCGTCGTTTAAATTTTCAGTTATAAGCGGCGCGGCGGCTAAAATTTTCTGGCAGCTTTCGTTTTTGCAGTCCAACACGCGGATCGGATTGGTGTCGATGCGCCTTTGGCAGTCCTCGCAGAGCCTGTCTTTGCGCTCTTGCAAGAAATTTACGAGCTTGGTTTTATACGCAGGCATGCACTCCTCATCGCCTAAAGAGTTGATTTTAAGCGTTGCGGCGACATTCAGCTCGCGCAAAATTTGAGCTAGCATCAAGATCACGCTCGCATCCTCATAAACGCTACTTTGCCCGAAGCACTCGACGCCGAATTGATGAAACTCGCGCAGACGCCCCTTTTGCGGGCGCTCGTAGCGAAACATCGAGCCTTGATAATAAAATTTATGCACGCCGCCGCTTCGGTCTAGCTTTTTTTCGATAAAGGCGCGCACGACGCCTGCGGTGCCTTCGGGGCGCAGACAGACGCTCTCGCCGCTTTTGTCGCTGAACTCATACATCTCCTTGCCGACGATGTCGCTGCTCTCGCCGACGCTGCGGCGAAATAGCGCAGTCTGTTCGAGCTTGGGAGTTTCGATGAGGCAAAAGCCGTAATTGCGCGCCACGCGCTCGCACACGCTTAAAATTTGCGAGTAGATGCGCGCCTGTTCGTCCAAAATATCGTTCATACCGCGAAGTGCCTTGATCATCTATGAAATCCTTTGTTAAATTTTAAAATTTTCAAATTTTTGTGGCGATTATAGTTAAATTTTCCTAAATTTTAAGCCCTGCCGCTCGCAGCAACGTATCGGTTCTGCTTATTTACATCGCGCGCCGCAGAATAAAATATGCTTCAAGATAAATTTAAATTTGGCGAAGTACGGCCAAAAGGCAAACCTCAAAGGTCGCTAAATTTCAATCGCCTATGCAAGCTCAAGCGAAAGTATCTCCGTCATCTCGCCCGCTTCGTCTTCGCAGCTTACGGCGATATAATCAAAGCCGTTTGCCTTAACCTCATCCCACGAGGCGGTCCCGCCGTTTATCAGCAGGACTTTGCCGCTCTCGTCCGTTTCGTATTCGTCCATTTCGTCGTCGTAATCGATATTGTAGCCGAATTTTAGATGGATTTTACGCGGCGGTAGGTTAAATTTCACTAGTTCGCGGCGGGCTACTTTTTCTGCGTCAAGCTCGTCGCAAAACATCGCGTTGTAGCCGTGCGTAGCGCCGTCAAAAAGTAAAATTTCCTCGCCCGTTTTCACGCATTTGGCTACGAGCTTGCACGGCACGAGCTCGCCCTCGTCGTAAAAATCGGCGATGTAATCGTTCGGCAAAGTTTCGCCGCGAAAAAGCTCGCCGAAATAATAAATTTCAAAGTATTCGCCGCCTGCGTGGGATCTGATTTGGGCATTTAGATAATCATCCTGAGTTACGTTAAACAGGTTGTTTGCTAGATAAGTAGGCACCCTCTCGTTCATCTTCGCTCCTTTGGCGTAAATTTTAAAATTTCGCGAAATTATAACATATCTCGCGTCCGAGGGCGTCTGCTCGCGCAATCAAAAGGCGAGCCGTTTGCAAGCCTGCTATCTCGGCGCGGCTTAAAATTCCAATTACGGCGCGGTCGCCGCTCGCGCTCGCACATACAGGCTCGTTGGCGAGCTAGGCTTAAGAGATGAATAAGCCCTGCCGCTCGCACTCTTTTGCACATACGCAGCCTGTGGGCACGGCTTGTAAAATTTTAACCCGCTCGCGCCGTTTGCAAATTCTAATCTGCTCGCACCGCGCGTAAATTCTAATCCACTTATGCCATTTGCGAATTCTAATCCACTCATGCTGTTTGCAAATTCTAATCTGCTCGCGCCATTTGCGAATTTTAATCCGTTTGCGCCGTGTGGCTTCGTCTATGCAAAGCGGACTTTGAAATTCTTTCGGGAGCGGGATCTGTTTGTGAAGCGCGCTCCGTGATACCTTGCGCCCGCTTGCTTTGAGGTTACGAAAGCGCGAGTAAAACTGCGCGCCGCAAGCGACACGGACAAATCTAAACGCCGTGCGGAAATTTTAAGCCGCGCGCCGTATGGGTTTGGACTTGTTTGCTTTAAGCAGATTACGAAATTTCATTACTTTCGGGGTTCAAACCTCGCCCGCCCGCAAGCGGCGAGATAGATCTAAATGCCGCGCGAAATTCTAAGCTGCGCGGAAGAGCAACCCGCTGCGGGCCCTTAAAATTTGAGCGGCAGTTATTACTTTGCCGCAAATCTCGGTTAAAAATTTAAACGGCGAGATCGTTTCGCCACTTTTTTGCGTAAAACAAACCTAAGACGGCTCGCTTCGTCCCCTCCTGGCGGCGCTAAATTTGTGCGGATATCGGTTAAAATTTAATACGGCAAGTCCTACTTCGCCGCCTTGAAGCTCAAGAATTCCTCGTAACGGCGGTCGATGATCTCTTTGATCTCGGCGTAATTTTGCGGCGAGTTTTCTATGTAAAAATAGGCGTTGTCGAAGTTTTTATCGCCGAATTTTCGCGCTACGAAGTCGCAATAGTCCTGTAAATACCAGCCGTGCGTTTTGGCAAATTTCGTGCGGTCCGTGGTGTAGTAGGCCTTCGCAAAGGCCTTGCCTGCGGTGTTTAGCTCGTCGCTGCTTAGCACGCCGTCCATGGCGCCAAAAAAATACTGACGATAATCAAAGCTATCGTCCATCCGCGCTATATCGTCCGCGAAATCCGCCGCGAAGTCCTTGGAGTAGAGCTTGCGCTCCATGCACCAGCGGAAGAAAAACGCGATGTGCGTCGCGCCGTTTTCCTGCGGGATATCTGTCGGCGCATTTTTCGCGCCCCAATGCCATTTTGCCTTGTCGTAGGTCACGTAAGCCATTTTGCTCTCCTTTTTTTGGACTTTAAGTTACATAAATTTTAGAAATTAAAAGCAAACGACGCTTGGTAAAGCTCTAAATTTTATCCGATGCAATCTGCGCCGTGAAATTTCAAATTTTATATCAGATCGCCCATTACCTCATAATCGCATTCGCTTCGTAAAATTTTGCCGCGACTAAAATTACGTTTAAATTCTATCGCATCTCGTAGAATTTCATGCACCCCGTCCTATGTCTTTCAGTCGCTGCTTTGCCGCAGCCGTCACGTCCTCCTCGTAATCATACCACGCAAACATCGCGCCGTGCTGCACCGAGCCGCCCAGCAGATCGCCTCCCTGGCGGTTTTTCAGATCGATATTTGCGACCTTAAATCCATCCAGCGTCGCTGCGAACTCGCGTAGGCGCTGCGGCGGAGATTTGAGCTTGGTGTAGAGGTAGCAGTGCCCCGCCTGGCCCTTGCGTCCGACGCGTCCGCGCAGCTGATGAAGCGACGCGAGCCCCATCCGCTCGGCACCCACGATTAGGATGACGCTAAGCCGCGGCAGCGAGATACCCACTTCGACGATCGTCGTAGTTATCAGCAGTCGCCCCTCGTCGCGGAAGCGGCGCAGAACCTCCTCCTTGTCCTTGTCGCTGCCGTGGGTGATCAGCACGTCCGCAAACTGAGCCTTCCAAAACGGCGCCGCCTCCTCAAGGCTTTGATAGACCGAGCTTTCGCTTTGCTGCACGAGCGGATAGACGATGATTGCTTGATTGCCCGCGGCGAGCTCGCGGCGCAGATCCTGCATAAAGCCCGCAAATCCGTCGTTTTGCAGGATTATAGTTTTGATCTGCTTTTCAAACGGCAGCTGTTTTAAAAAGCTAAAGCTTACGAGCTCGGACTGGATCATGCTTAGCGTGCGCGGTATCGGCGTGGCGCTAAATTGAATGAAATGCGCGCGAAACTCGCCGTTTTCGGTGAGGCGCGCGATCTTTTCGCGCTGGTTGGAGCCGAAGCGATGCTGCTCATCGACCATTATGAGATTTGACGGCGCGAGCTCGTGGTAGAGCAGGGCGTGAGTGCCGATGACAAGGTGCGAGTCTGCGAAATTGGGCTCGCGATCGCCGCTTTTTACGAGTAGTACTTTGATCTGCGGTGGCAGCAGATGGCGCGCCTCGGCGTAAATCTGCTCGGCCAAGATGCTCGTAGGCGCCATCAGATAGCTGATGCGCGGGTAGTTCATCGCCGCGCTCGCGAGGATGACGAGCGTCTTGCCGCTACCTACGTCGCCCATGACGACGCGACGGCGCGCTATAGGGCTTTGCAGATCGCTGGCGATGTCCTTTATCGCGTTTAGTTGATCGCGCGTAGGCTCGAAAGGCAGCGAAGCAAGCCAGTCCGAAATGTCGTGCAGCGGGTAAATTTGCGCAGGGAAGTTCGTTTTTTTCGCGCTTAGCTTTTGCAGGTAGTTTAGAATTTCGACAAATTTCAGCGTGCGTAAAATTTCAGCTCCGCTCATCTGTGTGACGGCTGCAGCCTGTGCAGCCTCGGCAGCATGGACAGTTTCGGCATCGCTTGCAATTTGAGCGATTGTAGGTATGGCGGTCGTAGCTTGGGCGGCTGCGGTCTGGATAGTTTCAGTTTGATAATGCATAGGTTGCACGGCACAATCGCGCGAAGCGCTCATCGGTGCGGCGAGCGCGTCTTGAACAGCCTCGGCGCTGCTTGTGGCCTGAATGATCGTAGGCTCCGCGGTTGCGGTCCGCACGGCTACTACCGTCTGAAGATTTTCGGTTTGATTGCATACAGGCTGTGCGCCCGTAGCTTGTGCGCTCAAAGTTTGGGTAGTCGCGGCTTGTGCGCTCGCTATTTGGCTTAAAGTTTGGATTGTTGCGGGTTGCGCACCTGCGTTTTGTGTTTGGGCGGCTGCGGGTTGCAAATCTGCGATTCGAACGTCTGAAGCTTGAACTGCTGTGGATTGCGTATCTACGTCTTGGGCGCTTAAATTTTGTTGGGCGGCTTGCTCGGCTATGGACTGCGCGGTTACGGCATGTTCTAGCATGGGTTGTGCGGTTGAAGCTTGAGCGTCTGCTGGTCGTGCCGCTGTTTGGGCGATGGATACTAGGTCGTTTGAAATTTTATCGCTGTTCGCTGCCGCTTCATTATCGGCTTTGAGGTCGTCCGAAATTTCATCTCCGCGCGCCTCGGCGCCGTATGCGGCAAGAAAATTATCGTCGCTTTGAACGCTAAAATTTTCGTCGTTATGAATCTCTGCGTAGCGCACTCGAGGCTGATCGCCGTCTAAAATTTTGTTGCTCGCAATCTCGTCGTCACGGAGGCTTGGGGGGAGTGAAGTCTCCGCACCCTTTGCAATTCCGCCGCTTAAAATTTCATTCTCCGCGCCGTGCCTTGTTCTGCAGGCAAGAATTTTATCGCTTTGCGGATAGTTTGAAATTTTGTTGCGCAAAATTTTATTATTTTGCGATCTGCCGTTTAAAATTTCGGCGGCAGCGGGGCTTTGCGAGCTTGGAATTTCGCCGTTATCTGAAATTCCGTCGCCATTTAAAATTTTGTCGCTGCTTGAAATTCCGCCATTTAAAATTTCACTGCCGCTCGGAATTTTGCCGCTGTTTGAAACGTCGTCGCGATCGCCGAAATTTTCCGCGCCGCCCTCCTTGAGCTGCCTATTTAGCGCGGCTAGCATTCGCACGCTGCGCGGCGAGCTTTCGTGTAGCGCAAGCAGTATCGCGGCCTCGTCCGCGCGCAGTCCGCAGCCTAAAAGCGCACCCGCGCTTAGGTATTTTTTGATCAGCTTTTGCGCTGCCGCGTCGCTCAGCGCGGCTTTGTATTTGGGTGCGATCCTGCCCGGCTCGCTCACGATTTTTGGATTTACGAATTGCCATGAGCCGAAGCTCTCGTCGCATTTGCCGTGGATGAAGAATTTTTTGCCGCGCTTAAAGGCGCCGAAGTGCCAGTTTTTGGCGTTGAAGATCACGATTTTGATCTCGCGCTCCCAGCTGAGGCAGTGCGCCGTGACGATGAGCATCGAGCCGCGCCTGTGCTGGAAGAGGCACTCGACCTCCGCCGTGCTCTCGCCCGCGCACGGCGCATCCCCCACGCTCAGATTGTCGAAGCTTTTGGGCAGAAGCAGCGCCAGATCCAAAAGCGTCGTGATGCTCGCCTTTTGCAGCGTCGCCGCGTCTTTTGCTTCAAAAATCAATTTTCATCCTTTAAATTTTGATAGGCCTTTAAACCCTTGCGCTGTGAAATTTTATGCGCCGCATCGAACGTTTGCTTAAATTTGGCCGAAATTTCGCCCATTGCGACAAATTTGCTCGCCGACTGCGCGTGTTTTGTTTGGCGGCCATATCTTTGCGGCGCGCACCGGGTTTTAAAATAGGGCGCGATCGCTTGAAATTTCACGGCGCGATTTGCGAACTGCAAAAATTCAATTACGGCAGCCGCCACGCACTCCTTTTTAAATTTCACAGCGCGGCTTGCAAACGGCATGCGAAATCGGGCCTTGATTTTGTGCGCTGAAATTTTACCGAGTCGTGCACGGCGCGCCTTTAAATTTAGCCGTCCTTATAAGGCTCGTAAATTTATCCGTTTCTGCAAAGCCTCACAAGTTTTAGCGCGACGCAAGTGCGGTTTTAAATTTAAACGCAAGCCGTCTGCAAACGGAGCGAAAAAGTAAAATTTAGCGCCGCCCGCGCCTTAATATCGCCCGCGCCGCTTTATAAATTTAAAATTTTCTCAATTTAGGCCGACCGCAGATACGTGCCGCAACGGGCTAAATTTTAAGCCCCTTTTTCGCAGCGGCCTCATCGCAAATGACGGAAAAGCTTAGGTTTGTAATTTCGTCGTGCGACTTGATGAAATCGTTGAGCGCTCCTAGTTTCAGCGTCTCGATGCGCTTTAAATTTCGCTCGAACTCGCCGAATGCGTAGCCCTTGTAATACTCGCTCTGCGCGATCGCCGCGCGCTTAAACATCGTCTCTTTTTGTAGCACTGCGCTTCCGATCAGGAATTTTTTAGCGCTTTTCAGCTCCGCTTCGCTTACGCCCGAGGCGATAAATTTCGCGATCTCCTCTTTTACGAGCGCGGCGGCGTTTTGCAAATTTTCGTTTTTGGTCTGCAGATAGCCCCAAAACTCGCGGCGGCTAAGCTCGAAATCGCCGCGCGCATAGACTGAGTACGCAAGGCCGTGCTTAACGCGGATGCGCTCCATCAGCCTGCTGCCGAAGCCGCTGCTTCCGAGCACGAAAAGCGCGGTGTTTGCGATGAACTCCTGCTCCTTTGGCAGCGTAAAGGGCGCGCCGAAGTAGATGTAGGCCTGCTGCGTCTGCTCCTTTTGGATCTTTATCTTCTTCGCATCGCTCGGCGTGAAAAACGGCAGCTCGCGCTTTTTGCCGCTTGAAAAGAGGCTTAAAATTTCTGCGATTTTCGGGTTTTTGTCGCTCACGTCGCCGCACAAAACGACGTATAAATTCTCCAAACTCAGCGAGGCGAAAAACTCCCGCACGTCCTTCATCGTGATCCGCTCTATGCTCGCCTCGTCGCCTATGAGCGGCCGCTCGAGCCGCGTGTGCGGATACAGAAGCGCTTTTAGGTTGCATGTCGCGATGTAATCGAACTCGCTTTTTAGCACGGCGATCTCGCCTATGGTTTGCATTTTTAGCTTTTCCAGCACCGATGGCGTTAGATTGGGCTCTTTAAGCAGCTCTCGCAGCATGTCTAAGCCAAAATCAAAGTGCTCTTTTAGGCAGTTTAGCTGGATGCCGAAGGTTTCAAAATTGCTCGCGGCACTGATTTCGACCGCGCGGATATCGAGCTTGCGGTGAAATTCGCTCACTCCTAGCGTCTTTGAGCCCTCGCCCAAAACGCCCGCGCAGATGCGCGCAAGCCCCAGGGTCTTCTCGCTCACCGCGCCGCTTGCTTTAAAAATTAGCTTGAAGCTCGCCACCGGCAGCGAATCGTCGAACTGATACAAAAAGTCGATTTTAGCGCTTTTGCCGCCTTTGGTCTTAAGTGAAATCTCTTTTTTTTCCATCGTTTTCCTTTATAAAATTTTTAAATTTTATCGCTCTTACAGGCGCGGTTTTAAAATTTTGGCGCAGCCGCGCCGCTTTTGAAATTTGCGCTGGGGCTTGCTTTTAAAATTTCGCTAAAACAAGTTTTCAAAATTTTGTTCAAACTCGCTTCTAAAATTTCGCGCTAGGGTAGTTTTGCCCATCCTGCTTTAAAATTTAATCGCGCTGCATTTTTGTAAAATTTCAGCGCCCCAAACGGCGCGCCGCCGTAACGCATTTGCGGCCCAAAACGAAATATCCGCGCCTAAACGGACCGCATTACCGCTGCCAAACATACAGCTCTGCGGCGTACGAAACCGCAATATGCTTTGTCGCCGCAAACGCGCCAAGCGCCTTCACAAAATACCTTCTGCGCGCCGTCTCCGCCGCATTGATCTTACGGCGTGGAATTTTGCGTCCGAAAAATTCTAAGGCGAAATTCCGCGGCGAAACGAAATTTTACCGCGCAAATTCTGCTCGTGCTTATAAATTTAACTTCCGTATCGATACAAAAATTTTAAATTCCATTGCAAAATTCCACTATCGAGAAAATTCGCTATCTATTTTAAGGCGAAATTTGCCGCTAAATTCGCGCCGTAAGCGCATAAATTCCTATCGCAAACGCGCAAAAGTCCGCACCTAGGCGTACGTCTCCAAAATATCGTAGTTGGTGTTGCGCTTGGCGGGTATTTCGCCTACGTCGCGGATCAGCGCTATCATCTCGTCCTTGCTCATCCGAAAGCTCGCGCCCGCGGCCTTTACGACGTTTTCCTCCATCATCGTGCTTCCAAGATCGTTCGCGCCGAATTTCAGCGCCAGCTGCCCGATGTAGCTGCCCTGCGTGACCCAGCTACTTTGGATGTTTTTGAAATTATCCAAAAATAGCCGCGAGACGGCGAGCAGGCGCAGGTAGCGGTTTGGGCTTTGCTTTTTGATCTCTGGATGCTCGCGTAAAAGACGGGTGTTTTGCCCCTGAAAGCTCCATAAAATGAACGCTCGAAAGCCGCCCGTGCGGTCTTGCAGCTCGCGGATTTTATCCCAGTGCTCTACGATCTCGCGCGTGCTTTCCAGCGTGCCGAACATCATCGTGGCGGTCGTTTTCATACCGATGCCGTGCGCCTCCTTGTGCACTCTAAGCCACGTGGCGCTGTCGCTTTTGCGCGGCGCTACTAGCTCTCGCACGCGGTCGCTTAAAATTTCGGCCCCGGCTCCGGGCATTGAGTAAAGCCCCTTGGCTTGCAGCCTGCGAAGTACTTCGAGCGTGCTGATGCCGCTAAGGTGCGCGATATAATCGATCTCAATCGCCGAGAAGCCGTGGATCGTGATGCTCGGGTAATTTTTGTGGATGAACTCCACCAGATCCTCGTACCATTCGATTTTTAGCTTCGGATGGACGCCGCCTTGAAATAAAATTTGCGTGCCGCCCACGGCGATGAGCTCCTCAATCTTTTCGCTAATCTGCTCAAAGCTCAGCACGTAGGCATCCGCGTCGCTTGCGTGGCGGTAAAATGCGCAAAATTTGCAATCCACCATGCAGGCGTTGGTGTAGTTTATGTTTCGATCGATGATGAAGGTCGTGACGCGGCCCGGGTGCAGCTCGCGCTTGCGCGCAAACGCCGCTCGTCCAAGCTCGTTCAGATCAGCGTGCTCGATCAGCTCTAGCGCCTCATCGGCGCTCATTCTAGCCATTGGCTCCCTTTAAATTTGCATCGCTAGCGGCGGCGTTAGAATTTTTATCGTCGGCGCTCGTGCTGTCGGCGCCGCTTAAATTTGCGTCGCCGTCATTTAAATTTACGCCGTCTGCGCCGCTGGAATTTCGACTGCTATCTTTTTTAAGCACGATCTGGCCGTTTTTTACGCCTAAAATTTCGACGCGGTCGCCCTCGTTAAGATCTGAAATTTCATCGCTTTTCCAAAACGTGCCTTTGAAATATACCATGCCGTTTTTGACGGTGCCTATGCCGCTTTCGTCTAAAAAATTATCCTCATGCTTCTCTTCTGGTTTGAAAAAGCGCGATTTTAGCGGCTTTTTAAATGCGATCAGAAGCACGAAAGAAAGCACGAAAGATAGCAGAATTTGTACGTCCCAATCAAGATGAAAGCCGAAGCTCAAAAGCCCCGTGATGAAAAATCCAGCGCTGAAAAATATAAAGGTAAAATCCATCACCAAAAGCTCGACGATCGCCAAAATCACGCCGATTATGATAAAAATCAGCGCGTTCATTTAGCATCCTTCGCGCCGTTTTTGCCGAGGAATTCTTTAAGTACGCTAAGAGAGCCGAGCAGCTCGCTCGTTTCGTAAGGGATCAAAATTTTATCCTTGCTAGGGTTTTTGGACAGCTCACTGAAAGCGTTTACGCGACCCTGCGCGAGCAGGTATTCTGCCGCAAAGCTGGAAGCGCTCATCGCTAAATTTATATTGTCCATCGCGTCTTTTTGACCTTGCGCGAGCGCGATCTGCTCGTATTTTTTCGCATCCGCCATACGCTCGATCGCCTCGGCTTCGAGAACCTTCTCCTGCTTTAGCGCTTCGGCGTTTCGGATGAGGGCTGCTTTTTCAGCCTCGGCTTTAAGCTCGATCGCGCGCTTTTCGCGCTCGGCTTTCATCTGCATATTCATCGCCTCTTCGATGCCGTGCGGTACCGAAATTTCAGAAATCTC
Source organism: uncultured Campylobacter sp. (assembly GCA_963522285.1). GTDB lineage: Bacteria > Campylobacterota > Campylobacteria > Campylobacterales > Campylobacteraceae > Campylobacter_B. The sequence goes on along the minus strand of CAUQWV010000007.1, from coordinate 21,805 downwards.
CACGCGCATGATCTTTACGCCCCAGTTATCCGCGGCGTCGCCCAGAGCGATTTGCAGCTTGGAATTTAGCTGATCGCGCGAGCTAAGCGTGCTGTCTAAGCTCATCTCGCCGATCGCGCTACGTAGCGTCGTCATCGCTAAATTTGAAATCGCGCGGCGATAATCCTCGACATTGTAAAGCGCCATCTTACCGTCGATGACCTTCAAAAATACGATACCGTCGACGCTTATGTTGACGTTATCTTTGGTGATGACTTGCTGCTTGCTGATGTCCACGAGCTGCTCGCGCACGCTCATCTTCGCGCGCACCGCGTCAAAAAACGGCACGATGATGTGAAAGCCGCCGTCGAGCACCTTGTGAAAGCGACCCAGCCGCTCGATGATTAAAATTTCCGATTGTGAGACAATCTTGACCCCCATCTTTAGAATTGCCGCGATGAGGACGCAAAATACTATTACCGTAGTTACGAACCCTTCCATTTTCACTCCTGAATTTAAAATTTCGGAATTATAGCATTTTTAGCTTATTTTGGCTTTTAAGGCGCGCCGTGATACAATCGCTTAAAATTTTTTATAATTAAATTTACGGGATAAAATTTTATGATCAGATACATTGTGCTGCTTCGCCATTCGCACAACTACCGACTGCTCTTTTCGGCGGGTTTTATATGTATGTTCGGCTTGTGGTTTTCGGTCGTCGGGGTCGCTACGCTGCTCATAGAGCTTGGCGCGCCGGTGTGGGCGATTACGGCGGTGGGCGTCGTTTCGTTCGTGCCGAACGTTTTTTTAGCGCCCATTAACGGCATCATCGTAGATAAATTTCAACCAAAGCCGCTGATGACGGCGATGTTCATAACCGAGATGATCAGTATTTTCATGCTGATTTTTATCGATAGTTTGGATTATTTGTGGCTGCTACTTTTGATCGTGGTCGTGCGCAGCGTCGCAGGCACGCTGTTTTTTCAAACCGAATCATCTACGCTGCCAAAATTTCTAAGCCGCCCCTATCTCAAGCTTGCTAACGAGATGACGGGCATTATCTGGACGATCACATATACTTTCGGAATGGCGAGCGCGGGTATTTTTATCCACTATTTCGGCGTGAGAGCGGCATTTATTTTGGATTTTTGTTTATACGTTTTTTCCTTTTTCATCCTGCTGCGGCTAAATTTTAAAGACCTCGCAAGAAACGCGCGTGAGCCGGTGTTTAAGATGCTAAAGGAGGGCTTTTCTTACCTGCGCTCGCATCCTTTGGTGGTGCATCTCATTGTCCTTCACGCCTTCGTCGCCGTCACCACCTACGACAATCTCATCGCGCTTCTTGCGAAGTATAAATACAAAGAAATTTTAAGCGCCTCGCTAGTCATCGGGCTTATGAATATGTCGCGCTCGGCGGCTGCGTTTTTCGGACAGATATGGCTAAGCAAGATCGTGAATAAACATACGTTTTTTTGGCTATTGCTGGGGCAATTTGCAGGCATCGCGCTGTGGGCGGTGCTGGAGTTTAACTACTGGCTTTCGTTTGCGGGCATGATCGCGGCGGGATTTTTCATCACGACGGTGTGGTCGTATTCTTTTACGCAGCTGCAAAGCCATGTCGATAGGGAGTTTTTCGGGCGCGTCATCGCTTACAACGACATGGCGTATTTCATCGTCGCTACGCTCGTGTCGGCTGCGATCGGATTTTTTTTCGAGCTTGGATTTTCGCTTTCGCAAATCACCTTCGGCATGGGCTTTATGTTCGCAATCGCGGCGTTTTATTATAAATTTTTGATCTACGAAAAAATTTAAAATTTTAAAGCTATCTTTTCGGCGCGATCTCGGGGCGGAAAATAGCAAATATAAATAAAAAGCTCATCGCTGCGAAAAACACCCAGATAAAGCCGTTTGCGCCCAAAAATTTCATCATCGCGCCGATTATCAAAGGAGAGCAGAGAGACGCGCTCGAATAGATAAAAAGCATCGCCGCTGAAATTTGCACGCGAGATGCGCCCTCGCCGGTGATGGAGTCGTTTGCGCGCGCGATGGCAAGCGAATATAAAGGAAAAGCGCCGAATCCTAACATCAACGCAAGCGCGCACGTTAGGATGAAGCTTTTAGCAAAAAATAGCGCCGCGCAGGAAGTAAGACCCACGACGCAAACTATCATTATGGCGCGTTTGCGACCAAACTTATCTGAAATAGTACCGCAGACGAGCTGCGCTAAGAAACCTCCTGCCATCGCCGATCCCATAAATGCACCCACCGAGCCCACTCCAAGCCCCGCGCTTAGCACGAAAACGCTCGCCATCGAAAAAAAGCCGTTAATCAAAATGCCCGCGCAAACCACCGTCGCAAACGCAAGCGGCGGCACGATCGAAATTTGCGGCATCGAAACTCGCATGCGAGCGGGAACTCTAGGAGGATTGAAGCGGATTAAATTTACCGGCAGCAGCGCCAAGATGATGAAAAATGCGCTTAGCACGAAAACTTTCATCGTTCCGAAATTTAGCGCCAAAATTATAACTCCTATCGCAAACGCGCCGTAAAAAACCGCTTCGTAGATCGCGAGCACGCGGGATCGGATAGCGTTTGTGATCTTTGAGTTTATCCAGCTTTCGATTATCATCAAAAGCGCGTAGTAGCAAAAGCCCAAAATAAAGCGCAAAATCGCCCAATACACGAGGTTTGAGCCAAGATCATGCAGCATCGCCGCGATGCCGAAAAGCGCCGTAAAGACCGCGTATGCCCGCACGTATGAGAGCGCGCCGATTATCGAAGGCACAAAAAAGCCGCTAAAGATCGCCCCTAAAAAGAAAAACGCCGAAATTAGTCCGATCTCAAGCTCGCTGTGGCCGGATTCTTTTAGCATGATGCCCGCGCTTGCGATGACTAGCGCGTCGCCGATAAACATAAAGAAAATCCCCAGAAATAGAGGGCTTAGCGAGCGTGCCGCGCGCATGGATTCAAACAATGACTTTTCCTTGGAATTAAATTTGGCGTTATTGTAGCCTTTTATTGATTAAAGCTCGGTTTTTATATAAAAATATTTGAAAAATTTCGATTCTGATAGGGATTTTAAAAAGATGCGAAAATTTATAAAGGAAAATAAAGCCAAAATTTTATCTCAGATGCCAAAGATCAAGTACAGGTAGCGCCGAAAAGCCCAGCGCGCGATAAAATTTTACCGCAGCGGTTTTAAAACGGCGCGAGCGTTTAAATTTAGAGGCGGCTCGCAACGAAGCGCTGAAATTTTAAGATAAAATTTTAATCCAAACGTTAAAACTCTGGCAGCCGTGCCTCGTCGCATCAAAGAGACGAGCTTTCGGGTTTTATTGAAAAAACCCTGCAGCCAAAACCGCTATCCGCGCGGCTAAATTTTGGCACGCGATTAAATTTCGATATGAAATTCCAATCTTCGCGAATAATCTCAGCGGCTAAATTTCAAGGATAAAATTTTAAAATTCTAAAATCCAAGACCGAGGGGCGGAATTTCAAAGATGAAATTCCAAAATAGTGGCGCAAAAACGGCGCAGAATTTCATCGCTAAAGCCTGGGTGCCATTTAGCTGTTTTGCATGATCCCCTTTAGGCTGCGATACTCCTCGCATTCGCTCGTCAGCTTCGCGTCGGTGCCGATGGCGAGGATGCGGCCGTTTTTCATCACGGCGATACTATCGGCGCGCTCGATCGTGGAGAGGCGGTGGGCGATTACAAAGACGATTTTGCTCTGTTTGATCTTTTCGATGACGTTTGAGATCTCCTTTTCGCTTGCGTTATCCAGGGCCGAAGTCGCCTCGTCGAATATTAAAATTTGCGGGTCCTTATACAGCGCTCGCGCGATGGCGATACGCTGGCGCTGCCCGCCGCTAAGATTTGCGCCGAACTCGCTAAGCACGGTGTAAATTCCATCCTTCATCGAGCTTACGAACTCATAGGCGTTGGCGAGCTTCAGTGCTTCTATGACGCGCTGCTCGTTAAATTCCGCGCCGTAGCTTACGTTTTGCGCGATCGTGTCGTTGAAAATATAGACGCGCTGGCTTACGAGGCCGATGTTTTCGCGCAGGCTAGGGATGCTAAACTCGCCGATCTCGTCGTTGCCGTTGAATAAAATTTTACCGCTGCTTGCGTCGTAAAAGCGCATCAGCAGGTTCACGACCGAGCTTTTGCCGCCGCCGCTGTTTCCGACGAGCGCTAAAATTTCGCCCTTTTTGACGCCAAAGCTTATGTCTTTCAGCGCCGCCTTGTCGCCGTAGTTTAGCGACACGTCGCAAAAGCTCACCGAGCCTATCTCGCCCATCTGCTTGCCGCCTCCGACTATCGTAGGCTCCAAGTCTATCAGCTCAAACGTCCGCTCGCTCGCTGCGATGGCGTCTTGCATGTTGTTGTAGAGCGAAGAGACCTTTTTTATCGGCGTGTAAACCATAAAAAGCGCCGTAAGGAAGCTAAAAAAGCTGCCGATGCTCATCTGGCCCGCGATGACCTCCTGTCCTCCGACGATGATCACCACGGCGATACCCACGGCGCCTAGCATCTCCATGATCGGGCTTACCAGGCACGTCGTTACGACCGCCTTTAAATTTAGACCGAAAAATTTCTTGTTTTCGGCGTTAAATTTCTCCACTTCAAAGCTCTCGGCGTTACTTGCCTTGACGATTTCGATGTTGGAGTAAATTTGACTGAGCGCCGAGGAGATATCGGATGTTTTTTCTTGAGACTCGCGCGAAATTTTTTTCATCCGCTTCGCAAGGCGCGAGAGCGGATATATCGCGCACGGAAAGACCACGAGCGCGAAAAACGAAAGCTTTGGGCTCTGATAGATCACGACGCCCAAAAGTCCCAAAATCGTAATGATCTGCGTGAAAAAATCGGGGATCATATTTGAAACCACGACGCGGATACGCTCGATGTCGTTGATCGTGCGGCTGATGAGCTCGCCCGTGCGGAAGCGGTTGAAAAAATCCACGTCCAGCCGTACGAGGCTTGCGACGAGCCTGTCGCGAAAGCGGCGCACCGTGTCTTGACCGATGAAGGCGGTGAAGTAGTTTTGCATAAACGCGCCGCCGCTTTTCATCGCAAAAACCACGATGATCGCGATCGGAAGCGTGTAGAGATACGGCTCGTTTTTTTCGACGAAAATTTTATTTAAAACGGGCTCGACCAGCTTCGCGCTCGCAGCAGTCGCCACGCTCGTCATCACCATACCCAAAATCGCCAATGCAAACTGCGGCTTATAATCCCTAAAATAGGGCTTAAAGCGCGATAGTAAAGTTTTAAAACCGTTCAAATGCTATCCTTTTTTATAAAATTTTTAAAATTTAAAATTCTAAAATTTATGAAATTTTAAAATTTCGGCCGCGAGGCAGCACAAAATTTATGGGGCGGCGCGGGACTAATTTGCGCTTCGCAAGCTCGCTAAATCTATCCGCCCACATACGCTGCCGCGCGAACGATGCCGAAATTTAGCTTTTTTGTTTGCCGCGTTCGAAGCATTAAGCGCTTAAAGCAAGCGAGTTTTTATTTATCGCGATCTCTAAACGCTTTCGCCACGCTATTTTAAGCGTTAAACGCTTTGAGGCACCATAAAAACGCTACAAAATGCCGTATCGTAATATACATCGCGTATCGCGACTTCGCATCGCCGCGTTGCATTGCTCTTTCGCACCACCGCACTACCTATAAAATCGCGGCCCGCCTTGTGCCTTCGCCACTAATATCAGCAGCGTTACCGAATAAAATCGTGACTTTCGTTGCTGCGCGCACCCACGAATATCGCCGAATAAAAATCGCGCCGAAATTTGTGCGTCGCCGCAGCATATTCCACTATACCTAGCCGTGTTAAAATTTACGCACAGGTTGCCGCAGTACTACTTTCACTATGCTGCATCGCAATATGCATCGCCAATTATCATAAAAATCGCATTGAAATTTACGCACAGACGAGCCGTAGTGCTACCGCTGTACCGCGCTATATCGCGCCGCCGTATCAGCTGTGCCGACGAATGAAAATAGCAATCCGCCTTGCGCTTCTGTTGCCGCGTCACACCACACATCGCTCCTGCACCGTATCACTAAATAAAATTGCGCCGCGGCATAGCAATGCTTCAGATAAAAATCGCACTGAAATTTTCGCGCGGTTTAGTATCCTAATTTACGCTTTGCATCGTAAAAATCATAAAATTTAACGTAAAATTTTACGCTAAATTTTACGTTTTACTCCGCTGCTACCTCCCAAACGGTACCGCTAGCCGTATCCATCACTTCGATCTTCATATCCGTAAGGCGCGCTCTGATGGCATCCGCGCTCGCAAAGTCCTTTTCCGCCTTCGCCTGCGCGCGCTGTTTTATCAGATCCTCGATCTGAGCTCTTTGCTGCTCGCTCACGCCGAAGCGAAAGTATTCGGTCTCATCCTCATATAAAATTCCGAGCGTCTGCTTTGCAAACTCCAAATTTGCAGCGATTTGAGCTTTTAGCGCCTTATCTTTTGGCGCGCGATCGAGTGCTTCGTTCGCGCTTGCTACGAAGCTATCAAGCACCGCAAGCGCGCCCGAGGTGTTGAGATCGTCGCTTAAAAATTCCATCATCTCCGATCTAAATTTGGCCTCTGCAGCAGGCAGTTTGGGCGCAGAATTTTGTCTCGCAGCGGGAACTAAAACGTCGCGGACACGCTTTTTAAGGCGGTAAATTTTATCGAGCCTTTTTTTGCTCGCAAGCAGATCGGCTATCGAATAATTAAAATTTGCCCTGTAATGCGAGCTTAAGAGATAAAATCTCAGCGCCTCGCCGGGTGCGATTTTTAGGGCGTTATTTACAAAAAAGGAGTTGCCGAGGCTCTTGCTCATTTTTTCGTTATTTACTTGCACGAAGCCGTTGTGAAGCCAGTATTTGCTTAGCGCTCTATGGCGGGCGCAGCGGCATTGCGCGGCTTCGTTTTCGTGATGCGGGAAGAGCAGATCGGCGCCGCCTGCGTGAATGTCGATGCAAAATTTCGGATCGCCGCTATCAAGGTGCGCCAAAATCATCGCGACGCACTCGCTGTGCCAGCCCGGGCGCCCTTTGCCAAACGGGCTATCAAACCAATTCTCGTCAAATTTCCACAGCACGAAGTCCTTCTCGTCGTGCTTGGCATCGTTTGAGGCGACGCGGGCGATGTTTTTGCCGGCACCCTCTTTTTTGCCGCTAAGACTTAGATAATCCCCGTCCTTGCGCGTGTCGAAGTAGATGCCGTCACCGGCGATCTCGTAGGCAAAGCCTTTTTGAAGAAGCGAGGATATGAGCTCGCAGATCGCAGCGATATTTTCGGTTGCTTTGGGCGAAATGCTCGCGTCCGCGACGTTTAGCGCGCTCATATCCTGCAAATATCTACGGGTGTAAAACTCCGTAATCTCCTCCAGGCTCTTGCCCGTCTGCTTCATCTTTTTTAAAATTTTATCGTCGATGTCGGTGAAATTTCGCGCAAATTTTACCTCATAGCCCTCCGCTTGCAATACGCGGCGCAGCAGATCGAAGCTCACGGCGCTTTTTGCATGCCCTAAATGCGCGTCGTCATAAACGGTCGGGCCGCAGGCGTAAATGCGCGCCAACCCCTCGCTAATGGGCTCAAACGGGAGCTTCTTTTTGCTTAAACTATCATAAATTACCATAATACAAGCCTTTTAAAATGTATAAAATCGCCGCTTCGCCCGCACAAAGCGCCGCGATCGCAATAATTTTTTTTGCGCGGATTATAGCCAAAAAGTTATTAAATCCAAAAAAATAGAGGTTGAAGCCGAGCAGAAACGTCCCCGTTATCGTGCTTGCAAACGCAAGTCCCACCGCACCGAAGGGTTTAAAAAACAGTGCGCACAAAGCGACGTTTATAAAGACGCACCAGATCGAAATTTTCGCGCTTAGCTTCTGCTTCATATTCGCATACAGCCAGTGCGAAAAAATCCTAGACAGCCCAAACGGCACGAGCCCTACCATATATGCGCCGAGAACCGCGGCGCATTCAATAGAATTTTGGCGGGTAAATTCTCCGCGCTCAAATAGCAGCTGCGTGATCTCGTTTCGCAGCATCACGCCGCCTATCGCAGAGAGTCCGAGCAGCGTCAAAAGGAAGTAAAATCCGCGCTCGACAAGCGCCAGAGCCTGCGCGTCGTCGTGAGCTTTTACAAATTTGCTCATGCGCGGAAAGATCGCCGTGCTAAGCGCGATCGCAAAAAGCGCGAGCGGCAGCTGAAATATGCGGTTGGCGTAGTAAAGATAGCTGATACTGCCGCTAGCAAGGAAGCTCGCGAAAAAGGTATCTATAAACGAGCTTAGCTGAAGCGCCGACGCACCGAGTACGCCCGCGAAAAAATTCTTATAAAAGCCCTGCGTTTGTGCTTTATCGCCTCGCGCAAGCCGCGCAAAGCCGCCCGTTAAGACGCGCAACATGCCGGTAAACTTCAGCGCATAAACATGCACCGCAAGCTGTAAAAGCCCGCCCGCTACGACGCCGAAGCTAAGATAAAGCACCGCCGTGGTGCCGTCTTTGCCGCGAGCTAGCAGAAGCGCCGCGATCATCGCTAAATTTAGAAGTGCGGTCGAAAACGCCGTCGTAGCGAAGTGGTCGCGGTACTGAAGCAGCGAGGCAAAGAGCGTAACGACGAAGATAAATGTGAGGTAGAAAAAATTTATCCGCACGTACGGCACCGCAAGACCGATCTGCTCGGCGCTAAATCCGTATGCCAAAACTTTGGTAAAAACGGGTGCGGCGAGCAGCACGAGCGCCGTTAAAAGCGCGATGAAAACGCTAAATTTTATTAGCACCGCTGCGGCAAAAATTCCTTTTTTACGCGCGGCGGTGAAGCTAGGCAAAAACGCCTGCGTAAAGGCTCCCTCGCCGAATAGTCTGCGGAAAAGATTGGGCAGTTTAAACGCTACGAAAAACAGATCGCTATAAATCCCCGCACCCAAAACCGATGCGGTAAGCAGGTCGCGCACGAAACCCAAAACTCGCGAAACCAGCGTGCCTGCGCTATTTGTAAAAAAGCCTTTGAGCATAAATCTCCATTAAATTTTATAAAATGCCAAGGTTGATTATATTATAATTTCCCCTATTTTTTGATTTTGGAGAGAAATTTTTGCGGAATTTAGCCTTTTCGCTCGAAAGCTCGGGTGGGAAAAATACCCTATCGCTACGCGGGCAGTGGAACTACAAAAGCTCGCGCTCGCAGCTACTTGCACTAAAAAAAGCGGTAAAAAATTTAAACGAGCTGGAGCTAAGCTTAAGCGAAATTTCAAATTTAGACTATTTCATGGCGCTGATGATCAAAAACGCCCTTGCCGGCAAGCGGGTAAGCCTTGTGGAGGATAGCTGCAAAGCTGCTAAAATTCTGAGCTTTATGGATGATAAAACGATCGATTTTAGCTACGTACCCGAGTCTCGTAGGCTAAATTTTTTAGCGCAGATCGGACTTTATTGCCATCTTGGAATTCTAGGCTTGCTAAGCCTTGCAAGCTTTTTGGGCGAGTTTTTCTCCAAACTCGCGGCTTTTATAATTCATCCGATGAAATTCCGCTTCAAAGAAACCGTAAATTTCATTAAAGATAGCGGCATAGACGCGCTTTTCATAGTCTCACTGACGGCATTTTTGATCGGTATCGTGCTTGCTTACATAGGCTCGGATATGCTTTCTAAATTTGGCGCCAGCATCTATATTATCGACATAATGGGCGCTTTGACGCTTCGTGAGGTAGCGCCTCTTATCGCTGCTATCGTTATCGCGGGTCGCTCGGCTTCGAGCTTTACGGCACAGATCGGCGTGATGAAGATCACCGAAGAGATCGATGCGATGAGGACGATGGGCTTTGATCCGTTTTATTTTCTTGCGATGCCGCGCATTATCGCGATGGTACTAATCATGCCGCTAGTCATTTTTATCGCAGATTCGGTAAGTATTTTTGCTCAAATGATCGTGTGTGACGCGTATTTAGACATAGCCTTTAGCGATTATTTGGATAGATTTAAGGCTTCTGTAGAGCTCAGGCACTTTTTAGTAGGTGTGATTAAAGCGCCGTTTTTCGGAGCGTTTATCGCTATCATCGGCTGCATGCGGGGTTTTGAGGTCAAAGGAAATACCCAAAGCATCGGCGAATACACTACCATTAGCGTCGTAAATGCGATATTTTGGGTTATCGCGATCGACGCGGTATTTGCGGTTTTGTTTTCGGAAATCGGACTATGAGCGAGCAAGTGCAATCCAGCGAAACTTCTAAAATTATAGTCGCGCACGACGTTACTACTGCGTACGGATCGCGCATTATGCACGATAGCGTGAGCTTTAGCGTCAAAAAGGGCGAAATTTACGGCTTTCTAGGCGGCAGCGGCAGCGGTAAAACGACGCTGATGAAAACGCTCATATTTTTAAAGCGCCCGCAAAGCGGCGAGATTAAAATTTTTGGGCGCGATATTTGGCGCGCGAGCGAGGCGGAGCAAAACGAGATCCGCCTAAAATGCGGCGTGATGTTTCAGTTCGGCGCGCTTTACAGCTCGATGAGCGTGCTCGAAAACGTAGGCGTGCTGCTGCGCGAATACTCTAAATTTAGCGAGCGCGAGATAGATGAGCTATCGATGTTTTGGATCCAAAAGGTGGGGCTACGAAAGGAGGCTGCCGCGCTTAGCCCAAACGAGCTGAGCGGCGGTATGAAAAAGCGCGTGGCGCTGGCTCGCGCGCTAGCACTTAGCCCTGAAATTTTATTTTTGGACGAGCCAAACTCGGGGCTCGATCCGCTCAGCGCCAGAGCCCTTGATAGGCTTGTTTGCGAGCTTAGAGACAGCCTCGGCGTCACGGTCGTGATGGTGACGCACGACGTGGATAGTATCTTTGACATTTTGGATCGGTTCTTGATCGTGGATAATCAAAAAATCGCTTTTGAAGGAAGTATCGAAGAGATTTCAAGCCTAGAGAACAACCCGCTCGAAGAGCTATTTAAGATGCGGCAAAGGGATTAAGCTTCGGAATTTACCGAGCTAAAATACAGCTCGCGGCGGGTAAAATTTAGATAGGTAGGAGCTGAAATTTTAAAATAGCGGTAGTAAAATTTTAAATTTTAAACCTAGCGAAAAATTCCGGGCTCCGCAGGGCTTAAATTTTAAAATTTAGACCTTAGTGGCTCAATCGAAATTTTAAAATTTAGGCGGGTCGTATTTAAGGGCGCATTTATTGGATAGTGCATTAAATTTTAAAAATTTAAACGAGCAAGCGGCGTTAAATTTAAACCGGGGCGGTAAAATTTTACGCTAAAATACGGCGCGGCGATATTTTGAAATTTCAAAATGCACGCTAAGCTTTAAAATTTAAACTCAGATGATTCTGCGAATTTTGCGACTATTTGAGAAAAGGTTGAGTTTTAAAATTTAAGCCCAAATGGCTATTTTAAGGCATATCGCAGGGCTTAAATTTTACGCTCTGAAATTAGGAGAAAAGATTGGAAAATAGAACTTCATACACGATAGTAGGCGCATTTGTTATGATCTGCGTCGCGGCTCTTACGGCGTTTATGTGGTGGATGCTTACTAAGACTGACCGCGGCGAGAGCTACCGCTCCTACTATATCCACACAAAAGAGCTTCCCGTAGGCATTAAGGAGAATTCTGAGGTTAAATTTATCGGCGTAAATGCGGGCATTATTAAAAGCATCGATTTTGCCGATATCGAAAATGCGATTATTGAGATTGAAATTTCAGTAAAAAGTAAGCTGCCGATCTCGCAAGATAGCGTCGCCAAGGTAGAATCTCAAGGCATCAGCGGAATCGCGTTTATAAATATCACGAAAGGAAGTGGTAAGCTTTTCCCGCCGAATGATAAAAAGCCGATAATTGCGCTGGATAAAACGCTTCTTGATAAAATCGGCTCTAAAGCCGAAGTCATCACCGATAGCGTGAGTGAGATGATCTTTAAGATTAACGGGCTGTTGTCTAAGCAAAATACCGATAAAGTGGATAGAATTCTATCTTCGATGGATAAATTTAGCGCCGAGTTAAGCGATGAGAAAAAATTCCAAAGCTTAGACGCGCTGCTTGCTAACGTAAATACTCTCATAGCAAATTTAAACGAGCGCGAGAAGGAGCTAGACGCGCTGCTAGATAATCTAAACGCTTTTGCCGTGAGTGCTGCCAATCTATCGAATTCACTGGATAAAACCGCAGGTATCATCACTAAGCGTATCGATCGCGGCGAGTACAATCTAAAAGCGATCTTGGATCCTACGCTTGAGGAGGCAAAAAACACTCTTGGCGAGCTCAAAAAATCGCTTAGAGAATTCCAAGGCGCGATGTTTAGGCTGGAGGACAATCCTTACGATTTCTTTTTTAAAGACACCTCAAAAGGCGCGGATCGCGACGATAAAAAGGAATAAAGATGAAAAATTTTATAAAGTTTACGCTTGCTGCGACGCTGGCGATGATATTTTTAGGCGGCTGCTTAGCCAAGCAGGCTAAGCCATACACCTACTACGAGCTGCGTTATGATCAAAAGCGCTGCGTAAATCCTAGCGGTGCACGTAAAAATATCTTTATCGACACTATCACGGCGACCGATCTCGTCGATAGGCGGGATATTTTAATAGTGGATTTTAGAAACCGAACGCGGTTCGCAAGCGACGCCAAATTTATCACGATGCCTAGCGAGATGGTATATAAGGCGCTGCTTGATGCGGCATTTTCCACCTGCTCGTTAAATCCGATCTTTGTGCCAAAAGAGCGGGATTTGCGCCTAAAAACCAGTATCGTAGCGCTTCAGATCAATAACGATCAAGCAACCGTCACAATGGGATATGAAATTTTAAATTCTTTAGAAAGCATAAAATCAGGCATCGTCACTAAGCGCGTTTTCGTGCCTGATCCTAGCTCGCAAAGCATTTATAATGCCCTAAATTTAGCGCTTAATGAGAGCATAAACGAAATTTTAAAGGCTCTTAGATGATAGCGGCGATCGAAGGAATTATCACGCGCAAGGAGCCCACTGCTTGCGTCATTAAATGCGCTAGCGGCGTGAGCTACGCTCTTTCATTGTCATTAAATACCTCCGCGAAGCTCACGCAGGGCAGGCTGACCGAGCTTGCGTGCGTACAAATTCTGCGCGAGGATGCCGATTTGCTGTATGGGTTTTTGGACGAGAGTGAAAAAAGGATGTTTGAAACCCTAATCAAGCTTAGCGGTGTAGGTGCAAGCACGGCGATGGCGGTTTGTTCGACGCTCGCTCCGCAGGATTTCGCGCGTTGCGTAGCTACGGGGGATGCTGCGACGCTAACTTCAGTTCCGGGTATCGGCCCAAAGACCGCTAGACGGATCATTGCCGAACTGGGCGATGCGAAGCTAATGGAATTCGGTCCTAGCGAGACTTATAAAAACGAAGCGGCGTCCGCGCTACAAAGCCTTGGATTTAAGCGCGATAAGATCAATCAAATTTTAGCGGGTTGCAGCAGCACGAATACGTCAGATCTTGTCAAAGAGGCGTTAAAAAAATTAGCGTAGAAAATAAAATTTGAAGGAAAGCAATGAAATTTGGCATAGTTTTTGGAGCTCAAAGCTACGAGCACGAAGTAAGTATCATCTCGGCAATTGCCGTTAAAAACGCCCTAAAAGGCTGGGACTTGGAGTTTGTATTTTGCGATAAAAATCGCAAATTTTACCGCATCGAGGATAAAAATATGCGCGCGGCATATTTTAAGCAGGGCGGCTATGCTAAAGCAAAAGAGCTTAGCATCGGTGCGGGCGGGTTTTTTGAGAGCGGAATGTTTAGCAAAAGCATGCTAGAAGTCGGCACATATATCAATCTAATCCATGGCTGCGATGGCGAGGATGGCAAAATGGCGGCGCTATTTGAGTTTTTTGGCATCCCTTATATCGGACCCCGCATAGAAGCTAGCGTGCTAAGCTATAATAAAATTTTAACCAAGCACCTAGCTGCAATCGCAAATGTAAAAACTCTGCCGTATGAGATCGTAAATCGTACTAGCCTGCCTAATTTTAATTTTCCGATCATCGTTAAACCCGCTCATTTGGGCTCTAGCATCGGAATTTCGATAGCCAAGAACGAAAGCGAGTTTAGCTACGCGCTGGATCAGGCTTTTGAGCTGGACGACAGCGCGATCGTAGAGCCGTACTGGGAAAACGTAAAGGAATTCAATCTCGCAGGCGCTAAAATAGACGGCAAAATCGTATTTTCAAACATCGAAGAGCCAAAAAAAGAGGGCTATTTAAATTTCGATCGTAAATATTTGGATTTTTCGCGTAGTGGCACGATCGAGCCCGCTCGTCCTGGCGCTTTGCTAGAGGGCAAGATGAAAGACGCCTTTACGCGGCTTTATAACGCAGGATCATTCGATGGCGCGCTCATTCGCTGCGATTTTTTTGAAAAAGAGGGCGAAATTTATCTAAACGAGATAAATCCGAACCCAGGTAGTCTCGCAAACTACCTATTTGATGATTTCTCCGAGGTTTTAGCAGCTCTTGCTTCATCGCTGCCGCCGATGAGGCAGATACCTGTAAGCTACGAGCTAATCACCAAAATCACCGCTAATAAGTAGCCAATCATTTAAAATTTTACGCTAAATTTTGCGTAAAATTTTACTCCAAAGGTCGAGTTATGATAAATCAAGACGAAATTTACACCGCTACCGAGATCGTGCGCAACTTCAGCACCGTTTTAAACAAGATCAAAAACCAAGAGATTAAAAAAGCTTTGATCGTCAAAAATAACAAATTCGAAGCCGTGATGATCAGTATGAGCGAGTTTGAGCGGCTCGAAAAAGCAGTCGAGCTACTCAAAGCCGTTTACGCCAAAAGGAGCGGCGGTGGCGAGTAAGGAGCTCGTCTGCGGTGGCGAAAGCTACAAAATCAGCTACGAAATTTCAAATTTGCAGCGCGAGCAATATATTTTGGTGCTGCACGGCTGGGGCGCAAACAAGGCGCTTATGTCTAGGGTTTTTGCGGATAAATTCTGCCGTTACGCTATAGTGTGCGTCGATCTGCCGGGATTTGGTGCCAGCTCTCAGCCCGCACGCGCCCTTGGCAGCGAGGATTATGCGAAGATTATGCGCGCCTTTATCGCAGCTTTTGGCAAGCAGCCCACGGCGATCATGGGGCACAGCTTCGGCGGCAAGATTGCTGCATTGCTGGCTCCGCGCAATCTCATACTGCTAAGCAGCGCAGGTATCATCGAGCCCAAGCCCTTTGCCGTGCGCGCTAAAATCGCGATTTTTAAAATTTTAAAAAGACTTGGACTGGCGAAGCTTTGGCGCGCGTTTGCGAGCAAGGACGCTGCAGGTATGAGCAAGACGATGTATGAGACGCTAAAAAACGTCGTAAATGAGGACTTCCGCGATATTTTTTCCGCGCTAAGCCCGCAAAATGCGCTCGTCTTTTGGGGCAAGGACGATCGCGCCACTAGCCTAAAAAGCGGCGAGCTGATCCACTCGCTCATTAAAAATAGCAAATTTTATCCGCTGGCGGGGGATCACTTTTTCTTTTTGCAGAGCGCGGATTTTATCAGCGAGCAGATCGAAAATGAGCTTAGCGGCAGCTAAATTTAACGATTTGGCGCCGCGCTAAATTTAAAGCGAAACGCGATTTGGTGTAAATTTTAAAATTTAGCCGCGAAATTTTTGCGCCGCTAAAAATCGCACTTTAGATGCAAAAACAGATCGCGCGAATGTAAGAGCGGGGTGCAATTTAAAGCGTTTCAATGCGGCGCTTTAATACGGCTCACCTCGCGTTTTAAAATTTTGCGGAGTGTTTGCGTAAAGATCGCGAACCGAAGCGTAAAATTTAGATTATAAAGCCGCGAGTATGCGGGCACATATTTAATTTTAGCGGCGTAAAATACGCTCTTTGGGCGCGTAGTATAAAACGCAAAGCTCAAATTGCGGCATGTCGCGTTAAATTTTAACGCCGTAGCGGGTCGTTTCCGCTCTGCGCTCGCGATTGCGGCAGCCGTACAATAGACGACAAAACCGCGTGCGTGCACCGAAAAGCGGGCAATTAAATTTAGTCGCATAACCGCGTCATGTATTCGCCGCGACAGAAGGCCTATGTGCCGCAAATAATGCAAATCATCGCGCGAGATAGGGCGCTATATCGCAAGATACGCAGCGTGCGAAAATTTCAGGTCGTGGAGAGATGAACACGGCGCGGTATCGAAAACGGGGGCGGCGCGCGACGGCGGTAAATTTATCAAGCACGCGGCTCGTGCAGCTCCCGGGAACGCGTGAATTTATGAGCGCGCAAGTTTGCAAAAATAGAATTTGCAAAGCGAGAATTCGTAAAATTTGCAAATGACGCCGAATGCCGGTCAGTCCGAGCTCGCCGCGTTTTTTGCCCGCACAGGCTCGCAAAAGGGGCGCGTAAACTTATAAAAAGGAATTTTAAAAGATGAATATAATATTTTTGATCGCGCACGCGGCATTCGTCCTACTGCTGGGCTTTTATCTGATCACCTGCCTACAGTGGTTTTCGTATAAGCCCGCGCGCATCATCTTTCACTTTACCAAGCCCGCGTGGCACCTCTATTTTTTGATTTTGCCTCTCGTAGCATATTTTGGCTGCGAGATTGCGGTAGGTCTCGGCGCAGCTAAATTCGGCGCCGCGCCCCTCTATGCCCTGCACGCCGCTAAAATTCTAATCGTCGCGGCCTATGCGCTAGCGCTTTATTTTTGGCAAAGAGGGCTAGATAAAAAGCTCGTCTTTACGCCGCGCGTGAAGCGATTTTTTGCGATTTTAGCGGTTTGTGTGTTTAGCTTTAACGCCGCGTTTTATGCCGCGGGGGGGCCGATTTTGCCGATCTTTTTACCGCTTGGCGCGGGCCTTGCGACGAGCTTTGCTTACGAGCGGGCGCAGGCTGCGAGATTTAAGGCCGACGCACGCAAAAAACTAGCCCAGATGCCCACGCTTACGATCATTCAGATCACCGCGAGCTACGGTAAGACGAGCATTAAAAATTTCTTGTATCAAATTTTAAAAAACGACTTTCGCTGCTACAAGACGCCGCGCTCGGTAAACACGCTGGCAGGGCTCGTGCGCGACGTAAACGAGGCGCTACCCGCAGATACGCAGATCTACATCGCCGAAGCAGGCGCCAGGCTAAGCGGCGATATCGCCGAGATCACCGAGTTTTTGGCGCCGCAGATCGTCGTCGTGGGCGAGATCGGCGCGCAACACATCGAGTATTTCAAAAGCATCGAAAACATCCGCAAAACCAAGCTCGAAGCGCTCACAAGCGCGCGGCTAAAGCATGCGTTTTTGCACAGCTCCACGCAAAAAAGCGCGGATGAGCGCGTCACGATCTACGACGAGGGGCTGGAAATTTGCAGCGCGGATCTGGACGGAATAAAATTTAGCCTTTGCTTGAGGGAGAATGAAAGCAGTGCGAGCAGCGAAAATTCCGCTCCGCACATAGAAATATCCGCCGCAGAAGGCGAAGGGCAGGGCGATTTTAGCTTAGATGCAAGCAGTGCGGCATGCGCGGAAAAAGACAAAAATTCTAAAAATTACAGCGCCGATTTTGACGAAGCAAATTCCGTATTCTGCGCCAAACGGAGCGAGCAAGAATTTTACGAACAAACCGCCCGTGCCGCTAGCGACGATAAAATTTGCGGCGATAAAGAGCGGGGCGCGCAAGAAGCTTTGAGTGAGCATAAAATTTTAAACGGGCGTAGCAAACAAGGAAAGAGGCATGAGTTTTTCGCGCCGATTTTGGGTAAATTCAACGCCGCAAATCTCGCCGCGTGCATAAAGATCGCGCGATTTTTAGGGCTTAGCGCAGATAAAATCAAAAGCCGCGTCGCGCACGTCGGCGCCGTCGAGCACCGCCTCGCGCGGCTCGATGCGGGTGGCAAGATCATCATCGACGATAGCTTCAACGGCAATCTAAGCGGCATGCTGCAAAGCTACGAGCTGATGCGAAGCTACGGCGGGCGCAAGGTCATCATCACGCCGGGCATCGTCGAGAGCACGCGCGAGGACAACGAGACGCTCGCTGCCAAGATCGATGAAATTTTTGATCTCGCGATCATCACGGGCGAGCTAAATTCCGAGGTACTGCAAAGCAAGATCGACCCCGCAAAGACTATCGTTTTGAAAGACAAGCGCGATTTGCAGCGGGTTTTGAGCGAAAATACGCACAGCGGCGATCTAATTTTGTTTTCAAACGACGCGCCGAGCTTCATTTAAGCGGCTTTAGCGGCACGGCTTGCTCTGCCCTGAGGAATACTGCGCGATTTGGCAGGCGTATTTTAGGCAAAAGATTTTGAGCGAGTGCGACGAGTGACTTAAACGCGATCTATCGGGCGATTAGTCTGAGTGTGCGGCGCGCTCTGTTTAGATAGGATAGCCTGTGCGGCGAAATTTCGGCGCGGCGCGATCAGCTCGCGTGTGGGTTGGTAAAATTCGCAATCAAAATTTAAAGGAAAGCCATGGATTTACGAGAAAAGATACTTAAGCAGCTGCGAGCGTTAAGTGAGGAGAAGTTCGCGCAATTTTCGCAGCGCCTAATACCCGCGCCGCAGATTTTGGGCGTGCGCACTCCCGCACTGCGCGCGCTTGCTCGCAAAAGCTTCGTCGCTTTGGGCGGAGCGGACGAGCTGCAAAATTACGAGCCGGTTTTTCACGAGGAGTTCGTGCTAAAAGGCTTTTTTATCATGCTTTTGAAGCAGGACGAGGCAAAATTTACCCTTGCGAGCGATTTTATCAAAACGATGCCTAATTGGGCGGTTTGCGATATGTTCGCTCCGAAATTCAGGGACGCCGCTTTTGCGGATGCGCTGCTAAAACAGGCTAAAAGCGGCGCGGACGAGTTTGAGAGGCGATTTTTCTACGTTTATTTTATGCAAAATATGGACGCGATCTCGCCTAAGGAATTTTTTGAAATTTGCGCTGCCGAAAGCGACGAGCGGTATTACGTGCAGATGGGCGCGGCGTGGGCGATAGCCGAGATGTTTATCAAACAGCGCGAGATCACGCTTGCGTTTTTGGCGAGCAAACGGGCGGTTAAATTTATCCAAAACAAGGCGATATCGAAGATTCGCGATAGCTTTCGCGTAAGCAAAGCCGAAAAAGATGCGCTTTTGAAATATAAAATTTAACCGCGGCGGAAAGTGGCGGAGGTAGTTAGAATTTCAGTTGCACGCGGGGCTTGTCAGCCAAAATCGCGAGCTTTAAAATGTAAATTTAAGGAGAGAAAATGTTTAGCAAGGAATTTTTGGAGATTTTGAATTATGAATGCGCTGTAGGTATCGCTACCTGCGCGCACGGTGAGGCTCATATCAGCAATACGTGGAACAGATATCTCGTCATTAAGGGTGATCGCATCCTCATCCCCGCTGCGGGTATGAAAAAGACGCAAAGCAACGTGGAGGCTAATCCAAACGTCGAGCTTAGCGTCGCTACAAAGGAGCTAGCAGGCAGGTTTGGCGCAGGGCGCGGCTTTGTGGTGAAGGGTACGGCGCGTTTTATTGATAGCGGTGCGGAGTTTGAGGAAACGAAGGCGAAATTTCCGTTTGCTACGAGGCTACTTGAAATTACGGCTAGCAGCGTAAAACAGGTGCTGTAAGCCGTATGGCGCGCGGCTTAGGCAAAATTTTGCAGATGAAATTTTACCGCGAGCTTTACGATGGAATTTTGCCGTGAAATTTTATCGATGGAATTTTAAAATTAGTAAAATTTTATCGACGAAATTTCGCTTCGCCGTAAAATTTTAAAGCGAGCGAAATTTTAAAACGGGTAAAATTTCAAAGCCTACAAAATTTCGAAGTTTGCGAGATTCATAAATCTCGCTCAAATTTTTAGAGCATAAATTTACGCATTGAAAGGAAAAGTATGAAACGATTAGAGGGAAAAACCGCCGTAATTACGGGCGGAAGTGACGGCATAGGGCTTGGCATCGCAAAGTGTTTTGCCGAAGAGGGCGCAAATTTAATCCTGCTCGGCAGAAGCGTGGAGAAATTAAAAATCGTACAGGAGGCCTTAAACGGTTACGGCGTGAAAGCTTACGCGATAGAGGCGGATTTGGCGCAAAGCAAAACGATAAAAGGCCTTTGCGAGCGCATTTTAGCGCAATCTCCTAAGATAGATATCCTAGTAAATAACGCCGGGTTGGGAAAATTCGTACCGTTTGAGGCGACCGACGAAGCGCTGCTGGATGCTCATCTAAACCTAAACGTCAAAGCGCCCTATCTGCTTACTCAGGGGCTTTTGGGTGCGCTTGCGGCTAGCAAAGGCTGCGTGATCAATATTTCGTCGTATTTTGCGAACCGAATGCTCGTAGGGCGCACCACGACGGCATACTCGATCACCAAAGGCGCGCTAAATTCTTTCACCAAATCGCTTGCCTTCGAGGTCGGCAAACTCGGCGTACGCGTCAACGCCATAGCGCCCGGAAGCGTGCTAACGCCGCAGTTTGAGCGAAATTTAAGCGCGCTTAGTCCGCAGGGGCGCGAGGCGTTTGAGCAAATGGTGCAAAATATCTATCCGCTCGGCAAAATCGGCAGCGCGCAGGACATCGGCGATGCGGCGGTATTTTTGGCGTCGGATGCGGCGAAGTGGGTCAGCGGCGCGATATTTGCGATAGACGGCGGACTTACGACGAATTAGCTGCGACCGGGTGGAATTTTGGGCGTGGGTTTTATAATATAAAATTTTACAGTGGCGAATTCCGCCGCAAGAAATTTTACCCCGTAGAATTTCGCAGTGGCAAATTTTGCAATGAAAAATTTAACCGGGTAAAATATGGCGATGAATACTGCGCGTGAAATTTCGCAGCGAAGAAAACGCAGAATTCCGCAAGCTGTGCGAATTACAACGCAAATTTTAAAATTTTCATTGTAAAATTTTTGCAGCGTACAGTTTGGGCGGAATTTTACGGAGCAGAATTTCAAATTGCGGTAAAATGGCGCCTACGGGGCTAAATTTAAAAAAGTGAAGCTAGCGAGCGGCTTTAGATAATTAGAAATTAAACGAGATTGGAGAGGGTTTGAGGGTTTTGTTTCTAGCGATTTTGGCAGTATTTTTGAGCGCGAGCGCGGTGCTTTTTAGCTCGTGCGCAGCTCCGCTGGCGCCCGCGGGCAACGCGCTTAGTGTATACGACATCTACTCCGTAGCGCGCGACCGCCGCAGTGTGAGCGAGGTCGCCAGCGACAAGCTCATCCAGACTAAAATCCAAAGCAAAATTCTATTTACCAAAGGCCTTAGCAGCTGGGATCTGGAGGTCGAGTGCTTCTACGGCGAGGTCTATCTCATCGGGCTGCTGGATAGCGAAGCGATGCGCGAGCCGCTGCTTGCTTTAGCTAGGCAAACCGAAGGCGTGCAGCGCGTGCATACCTATCTGCGCGTCAAAAAGCCCGAATATCCGTGCAATTCGTTTGAAATTTTTACAAATTTAAAGAAAAATCTCTTTTCCGATACCGACGTTTCGGGCACTGCGGTGCGCGTGGCGATCGTAGGCTGCGACGTGGTGTTTAGCGGCGTGGTGAGCGACATCGAGCACGAAAAGCACGCGATCTGGTATGCGACGCACGCGCCGGGAGTTCAGGATGTGTATTCGTTCCTGCGCGTGGTGAAGGAGTAGGGCGGTTAAATTTGATTGCCCCGCGACACGTTAAAATTCAACAGCTTGCGGCGAGTTAAATTTAAAAGATACGCGCTCGGTTTGTTTGAGCTCATTTGCACAGCGCCCGCATGCATGAAATTAAAATTTTATCGGCGCGCAAGATAGCTTGTAATTTTAAAATTTGACTCACGAGCGCGAGCATTAAGTAAATTTAAAGCCGCCTCAGACGATAATTTCGCAGATGAAATTTACGCCGC